>JBJEOI010000055.1:0-32475 GCA_051880635.1 Acutalibacteraceae bacterium
TTTCTTTCTTGCTGTTGAGAAAGAAACGCCCCTGCGGCGAGCAGAAAGAAAAGTCCGATTAAGAGATTTTTTATGCGTAAAAAGTTCTGGGATAGAGAAAGGCAAAAATAGTCGGAAAGGAAATACTATTCCCACCACCGTTGGGTCGAGGTTCCACCTATCTCAAAATAGGGAGGCTTTTGTTCTCTCAATCCTGAGTACCTTTCAGCCCCCCTACATATCAAACAAAATACAAAGGAGAAACACCCCTGTCCCTCTCACCGACAGACGGTTATGTGTAAAAATATGACTCTCAATATAGTTCTTGTTGAACCCGAAATACCACAGAATACAGGCAATATCGCCAGAACCTGCGCCGCCGTGAACGCAAGGCTTCACCTTATCGAGCCGCTCGGCTTCAGCGTTGACGACAGAAGTCTCAAGCGGGCAGGGCTCGACTATTGGCATTTTCTCGATATCTCATATTATAAATCCCTCGACGATTTCTTTGAAAAGAACAGCGGCGAATACTTCTTTTTCACAACAAAGGCTCTTCACCGCCACACCGATGTTTCCTACCCCGATAACGCATATCTCTTCTTCGGTAAGGAGACTGCGGGACTGCCCGAGGAGCTTTTAAAAGCAAACCCCGACAAATGCGTGCGCATACCTATGCAGAATGAGGCGAGAAGTCTTAATCTCTCAAATGCGGTCGCCGTCGGCGTCTATGAAGTGCTTCGTCAGTGGGATTACCCCGAGCTTCTCTGTCGGGGCGAGCTTCACCGTCTCAAATGGTGAAACACCGATTATTGCGTATTCTCTTGACAAACCGAATATATCCTCTAAAATTTAATTCGGAGGGAAAAAGCATCTTCAGCGTAAAGGCTTATGCATGAAGGTGTTTTATTTTTCAGAGGAGAGAGAACATGATTAACTTTATCAGAGAAAGAGAGTGGCTCTATCGCTCACTCAGAACATTTTTACAGGCTTTTGTCAGCACCCTGAGCGCACAGCTTATGCTCGGCGGCGTGGGTGAAATTGACAAAAAGGTGTTGTTTTCTGCGCTCGTTTCATCACTTGCGGCAGGGCTTGCGGCTGTGATGAACGCAAATCCTCAGGGGGATGAGAACCTTGAGTGAAACCGTCATAGTCGCCGCCTTGTCGCTTATAGGCACCGTCACAGGCTCGGTGCTCGGCATTATCGCTTCTAACAAAGTCACTTTGTATCGCATTGAACAGCTTGAAAAGAAGGTCGATAAGCATAACAGCGTTATTGAGCGCACCTATCTTTTGGAGGAAAAGATGAAAGAAACCGAAAGACGGCTCGAAAAAATTGAAGATATCACATAAAGCAGAACGGGCGGCACATTACATGCCGTCCGCTCTGCTTTTTTGAGGTTATTAATAATAGGGGAGCAATCTTATTCAACGTCCTGAAGAGCGTCGTAACCCTCTTCACCCGTTCTGACCTTGACGACATTCTCGACGTCATAGACGAAGATTTTGCCGTCGCCGATGTGACCTGTGTAAAGAACCTTTTTCGCTGTCTCAATAACCGTTCTGACGGGCACCTTGCTGACAACAATGTCAACCTGAATTTTCGGCAGAAGGTTAGCTTCAATCTGAACGCCTCTGTAATATTCGGGCGTACCTTTCTGAATACCGCAGCCGAGAACATGAGAAACCGTCATACCGGTTATGCCGACGCCGAGCATAGCCGCCTTGAGGGACTCAAACTTTGACTCTTTACAGATGATTTCGACCTTTGTGAACTTAGGCGAGCCGTCGTCAAAGGAGGGCACCTTCTTCACGGGCACAGCCTCGGCGACCGGTACATCGCCCGTAACAGGCGTCGCTTCTTCATAGCCGTAGTCAATACTCTGAACCGCCGGCATAAAGTCTGCGTATGCGCTGGGAAGACCGTGCTCTGTGGTGTCAAGACCCTTGATTTCCTCTTCGGGAGTGACGCGAAGACCTATTGTCTTCTTGATAATTGTGAAAGTGATGAACATTGCTATTCCCGTCCAGAGAAGAATAGCGAGTATGCCGAGAATCTGAACGCCTAAAAGTCTGAAATTGCCTGTGTAGAAAAGACCCTCAAGACCTGCGGGGGCTTCGGGGTTTGCCAGAAGACCGACAGCTATTGTGCCCCATACGCCGTTGACAAAGTGAACGCCGACAGCGCCGACAGGGTCGTCGATATGAAGTTTAAGGTCAAGAAGCTCTACCGCAACAACGACGAGAATACCACTGACAACACCTACTACGACAGCGCCGACAGCGTCAAGTGCGTCACAACCTGCGGTGATACCGACAAGACCGGCCAGAGAAGCGTTGAGACACATTGAAACATCGGGCTTGCCGTTCTTTATCCATGTGAAAATGAGCGTGACGCAGGTCGCAACTGCGGGAGCGATTGTTGTTGTGAGAAAGATTGAAGCGAGCGAGGTGTTATCCCATGCGGCGGCGCCGTTGAAGCCGTACCAGCCGAACCACAGAATGAAACAGCCTAAAGCGCCGAGTGTGATTGAGTGACCGGGTAAAGCATTGACCTTTTTGACCTTGCCCGCTTTATCTTTTATGTATTTGCCGAGTCTCGGACCGACCATTATTGCGCCGATAAGAGCGGTGATACCGCCGACAGAGTGAATTGCCGCAGAACCGGCGAAATCGTGAAAGCCCATTTTATAGAGCCAGCCCTGCTCGTTCCAGACCCAGCCCGCCTCAACGGGATAAACGACAAGCGAAATAACGGCTGAATAAATGCAATAAGAAATGAATTTTGTTCTTTCAGCCATTGAACCCGAAACTATTGTCGCGGCAGTGGCGCAGAAAACAAGGTTAAAGACAAAGCTTGAAGCGTTTTCGGTGATAAACTGCGAGAAGTTTGTGAAAAGCTGCATATTCGGTACGCCTATAACGCCGAAAAGATAATTCTCAGACATCATAAGAGTGAAACCGAGAAGACTGAAAACAACTGTGCCGATACAGAAGTCCATGAGGTTTTTCATGATGATGTTACCGGCATTTTTTGCTCTTGTGAAGCCTGTTTCGACCATTGCAAAGCCTGCCTGCATGAAGAAAACGAGAGCCGCACCGATAAGAAACCAGATGCCGAAGACCTGCGAGCTCACTGTTTCTTCAATAAGCTCAGTGATTGTTTGAATTTCCATTTTGAACACTCCTTGTCCTTGGGGTGTAAAGTATAATCTGAACTCAGTTTTTTATCGGAATATTTCCGCCCTTTCTTCGTTAAAATACTCGTCAATCCGAAAGGATTGACTGCGTTTTGTGCCTTGAAAGGTCAAAAATTTTCTCGATAAAAAATCTTCGACCTGAAAGCAAATAATTTTTTGATGATTTTTGGCGGCTGAGGTTGCAGCAAGGCTGACGCCTTGCAAAACTGAAACGCTGAAAAGCACAAATAAAGTATTGCTTTCAGGCTGGGTTCGGATTATACTTTCCACCCCTTAGGGTTAATATAAGAAAAAGGAGTCTTCGAGACGAAACATCTCAAAGACTCCTTTGCCTTCATCATATTGAATTTTTTTCTTAAAAAGAACAGGGTGCTTTCCCTTTCGGAAAAGCACCCTCGCTATATCTATATTCTATACCTATTATAAAGAAATGTCAATAGCTTTTTATAAAAAAGTTGATTTTTCCTGAAAATACCGCTTAAAGGCTTATATCATATTAGTGTAGCCCATAAGATACATATCGACGGATTTTGCGCACTGTCTTGCGTCGGCTATAGCCGAAACGACAAGAGACTGACCGTTCTTAGCGTCACCGCAGGAGAATAAGCCGTCAACCTCCGTCATATAATCCTCTGTTAAAACAGTGTTTCTCTGACTGAGCTTTACGCCGAAAGCTGAGGCAGTTTTATTTTCACAGCCGAGAAAGCCTGCGGCTGTCAGAAGAAGCTGACAGGGGATTTCTTTTTCACTGCCTTTTACGGTTGATAAAACCTTTTTGCCTGTTTTTTCGTCAATGACAAACTGAGTTTTCATCGTCACAACCGAGCTGAGGCTTCCGTTTTTGTCGGCTTTTACCTCCTTGACGGTGGTGCAGTAAAGTCTCGGGTCGTGACCGAAAAGATAAATTGCCTCCTGCTGACCGTAGTCGGTCTTTTTTGTTTTCGGGTATTCGGGCCAAGGGTTATCGGGCTGTCTTTCCTGCGGCGGCTCGGGCATAATTTCAAGCTGAGTCACGCTTTTTGCGCCGTGCCTTATCGCTGTCGCCACACAGTCGTTGCCGGTGTCTCCGCCGCCGACGATAACAACGTCCTTGCCCTTTGCGCTGATGAAGGTGCCCTCTTTGAGGTTTGTTTCAAGAAGGCTCTTTGTCGTGCTCGTGAGAAAATCAACGGCGTAGTGAATACCCTCGACAGAGGGCTTTTCACTGAAAATATCTCTCGGCTTTCTTGCTCCGCAGCACAGAATAACAGCGTCAAAATCGGTGAGGATTTTTTCGGCTTTTGTCCGTGTGTTGATATTCTGACCGAGGCTGAACCTGACTCCCTGCTTCTTCATCAGCTCAATTCGTCTGTCAACGACCTTTTTGTCGAGCTTCATATTCGGTATGCCGTACATCAGAAGTCCTCCGGCTCTGTCGTCGCGCTCAAAGACAGTGACAAGATGACCTCTCATGTTGAGCCTGTCGGCGACAGTCAGCCCCGAGGGACCCGAGCCGATAACGGCAACCTTTTTTTCTGTTCTGACGGCAGGGGGATTTTCGCTTATCAGTGAGTGTGAAAACGCATACTCGATAATAGCAAGCTCATTGTCTCTGACGGTGACGGGCTCTGAGCTCATACCGCATGTGCAGGCGCACTCACAAAGTGCGGGGCATACTCTGCCGGTAAATTCGGGGAAGTTGTTCGTTTTCAGAAGCCGTGAGAGGGCGTGTGAATGGTTGCCCCTAAATACCTCGTCGTTCCACTCGGGGATAAGGTTGTGAAGAGGGCAGCCCGTGCGCATACCCGACAGCATCATTCCCGACTGACAGAACGGAACGCCGCAGTTCATGCATCTTGCGCCCTGATTTTTTCTTTCGCTCTCGGAGAGGGGAATGTGAAATTCGTCAAAATTCTTTATTCTTTCCTGCGGCGGCACGGTGAGGTTGCCGCTGCGCTGAAATTCGAGAAATCCTGTGTCTTTACCCATTTTAACCGCCTCCTTATCCTATACTTGCGTAAAACGCTTCAATCTCGGCGTTCTCGCGGCTCATTCCCTTTTCTTCCATAAGAGAAATTGCCTGAAGCATTTTTGCGTAATCAACGGGCACTATCTTTTTGAAGTTCTTCACATAGCCGCCGAAGTCTTCAAGTATGCGCTTTGCTTTGGGCGACTTTGTTTCTTCATAGTGCATTTCAATGAGCCTTTTCAGCTCTTCAAGGTCATATTTTTCCGTGACCGTCTGCATGGTTATCATTTCTTTGTTGACCCTTAGATATAGGTCATGGTCTTCGTCAAGTACATAGGCTATGCCGCCCGACATACCTGCGGCGAAGTTTTTGCCGACGCTGCCGAGAATGACGACGGTTCCGCCTGTCATGTATTCACAGCCGTGTTCGCCCACGCCTTCGACAACTGCGACTGCGCCTGAGTTTCTGACGCAGAAGCGTTCACCGGCTATGCCGTTAATAAACGCCTTGCCGTCCGTTGCGCCGTAGAGTGCGACATTACCGATAATGATATTCTCTTCGGGTCTGAATGAAGCCTCTTTGGGAGGATAGATAACGAGCTTTCCGCCCGAAAGACCCTTGCCGAAATAGTCGTTTGAGTCGCCCTCAACCCTCAGCGTCAGACCTTTCGGGATAAATGCGCCCAGTGACTGACCTGCGCCGCCCCTGAGACTGACGATATAGGTATCCTCTTTGAGAGACGAGCCGAAACGCTTTGTTATTTCCGAGCCGACTATTGTGCCCGCCGTTCTGTCGGTGCTCGTGATATCCGCGCTGACCTGAGCTCTTTCTCTCTTGTTGAAATGAGGCTCAAGCGTCGGCAGAAGCACTTTAAGGTCAAGCGTTTTTTCAAGCTCGAAATCATAAGCGTCACTGCTTCTGAAATGCATCGGCTTTTCGTCGGCGAACGGGTTTTCTATTATAGCCGACATATCGACCTTTGAGGCTCTGTCGGTTATCGTCTTTTTGCGAACGCTCAGAAGATCGGTTCTGCCGACCATTTCATCAACGGAGCGAAGACCGAGCTTTGCCATAATTTCACGAAGCTGCATAGCGATAAACCGCATAAAGTTTATGACATATTCCTTTTTGCCCCTGAAGCGTTTTCTGAGCTCGGGGTTCTGCGTTGCTATACCGACGGGGCAGGTGTCAAGATTGCAGACTCTCATCATCATACAGCCCATACAGATAAGCGGCGCTGTGGCAAAGCCGAACTCCTCCGCGCCGAGAAGAGCCGCTATAGCGACATCTCTGCCCGACATGAGCTTTCCGTCGGTTTCTATTATAACTCTTGAGCGCAGACCGTTTCTGATAAGCGTCTGATGCGTTTCGGCAACGCCGAGCTCCCACGGCAGACCTGCGTTGTGAATAGAGCTTTTCGGCGCCGCACCCGTGCCGCCGTCATAGCCCGAAATCAGAACAACCTGCGCGCCCGCCTTGGCAACGCCTGCGGCTATTGTTCCGACGCCCGCCTCAGAGACGAGCTTAACCGAAATTCTTGCGTCTCTGTTTGCGTTTTTCAGGTCATAGATAAGCTGAGCCAAATCCTCTATCGAATATATATCGTGGTGGGGCGGGGGAGAGATAAGCGAAACGCCGGGGGTCGAATATCTTGTCTTAGCTATCCACGGATAGACCTTCTTGCCCGGCAGATGACCGCCCTCGCCCGGCTTTGCGCCCTGAGCCATTTTAATCTGAATTTCTTTTGCGCTTGAGAGATATTCGCTCGTGACGCCGAAACGCCCTGAAGCGACCTGCTTTATTGCACTGCAGCAGTCCGATTTAAGTCTCTCGGGCAGCTCGCCGCCCTCGCCTGAGTTTGACTTTCCGCCGATTTCATTCATCGCCCGAGCCAGACACTCGTGAGCCTCCTGAGAAATGGAGCCGTAGCTCATTGCGCCTGTCTTGAAACGCTTTATTATGCTCTCAACGCTCTCAACCTCGTCAAGGGGTATTCCTCCGTCTTCTCTGAAATTAATGTCAAGAAGACCTCTGAGCGTGTGGGGGATTTCCGAATCAACAAGGTCGGTGTATTGACGGAAAAGCTCATAGCTGCCCTCTCTTGTCGCCCTCTGAAGCATTATTATTGTCTCCGGGCTGTAGAGGTGGTCGTCCTTGTCCTTTCCGCTTCTGAGTTTGTGGTCGCCGCTTGAATCAAGTGTGGTGTCAATGCCTAAGCCCAGCGGGTCAAAAGCGTGGCTGTGACGCCACTTGACGCCCTCGTCTATCTCTTCAAGACCTATGCCGCCGACACGGCTTGTTGTGTTGCTGAAATATTTATCTATAACGTTTTTCTCAATACCGATAACCTCAAATATCTGAGCCGACTGATATGACTGGAGCGTCGAAATGCCCATTTTTGAAGCAATTTTGACAATGCCGTGAAGAACAGCCTTGCAGTAGTCGTCTATCGCCACATGAGGGTCTTTGTCAAGAATACCCAGCCCTATCAGCTCTTCGACCGCCTCAAAAGCAAGATAGGGGCATACCGCTCTTGCGCCGAAGCCTAAGAGAGTGGCGAAATGGTGAACGCTTCTGGGCTCGCCCGTCTCAATAATTATCGAGACAGCCGTTCTCTTCTTCGTTCTGATAAGGTGATTTTCAACCGCCGACACAGCTAAAAGCGACGGTATGGCGACATGGTTTTCGTCAACGCCCTTGTCTGACAGAATAATGACGTTACAGCCGTTTTTATAGGCTCGGTCAACCTTGACGAAAAGCTGTTCAAGCGCCCTTTCGAGAGGGGTGCTCATATAGTAAAGAAGCGATATGGTTTTGACCTTGAAGCCCTTTTTATCCATGTTTCTTATCTTGAGCATATCGACATTTGACAGAATCGGATGCTTTATTTCAAGCACGTTGCAGTTTTCCGCCTTTTCCTCGAGAAGGTTGCCGTCCGAGCCGATATAAACGCAGGTGTCGGTGACTATCTCTTCTCTTATGGCGTCAATGGGCGGGTTCGTGACCTGAGCGAAATACTGCTTGAAATAATTGAAAAGCGGCTGATGCTTGTCCGAAAGAACGGCAAGGGGAATATCAACACCCATTGAATCAGTCTTTTCAACGGCGTCTCTCGCCATCGGGAGAATGGTCGTCTTGAAATCCTCATATGTGTAGCCGAAAGCCTTGTATAATAAGTCTCTTTCCTCCTGCGTGTGAGTCGGTACCTTTGTGTTCGGTATCGGCAGCTCGCTCAGATGAACAAGGTTTGCGTCAACCCATTCGCCGTATGGATTTCTTGAAGCGTAATACTCTTTAAGCTCGCTGTCGTCGATTATTCTCTTTTGCTTTATGTCAACAAGGAGCATTTTGCCCGGCTCAAGGCGTGACTTTTTCGCAACCTTGCTCTGATCTATATCGAGAACGCCGACCTCAGATGAAAGTATAAGAAAACCGTCGCTCGTGACATAATATCTTGAAGGCCGAAGTCCGTTTCTGTCAAGCGTTGCGCCGACAATATCGCCGTCTGAAAACATAATGGAAGCAGGACCGTCCCAAGGCTCCATCATGGTCGAGTAATATTCATAGAAATCACGCTTTATTCTCGGCATATCCTTGACGTTGCGCCAAGGCTCGGGAATGACTATCATCAGCGCAAGGGGCAGGTCAATGCCGTTCATGACAAGAAATTCAAGCGTGTTGTCGAGCATTGACGAGTCGGAGCCTGTGACATCGACAACGGGGAGCACCTTGTCAATATCGTCGTCATCCATGACGGGGGAGCTCATTGTTTCCTCACGAGAGAGCATACGGTCAATGTTGCCCCTGATTGTGTTTATCTCACCGTTATGAAGAATATAGCGGTTCGGGTGAGCCCTTTCCCAGCTGGGGTTTGTGTTGGTGGAAAATCTTGAGTGAACAAGACCTATAGCCGAGGTGTAGTCCTCGTCCTGCAAATCCTTATAGAAAGCGCGAAGCTGATTGACAAGAAACATACCCTTATAAACAATGGTTCTGCATGAAAGCGAGGGGATATAAATGTTATCGGTGCTCTCTTCGAAAATTCTTCTTGCAACATAGAGCTTTCTTTCAAAATCAAGGTCTGTCTGACATTCACAAGGTCTTTTTAAGAATACCTGTTCAATATGCGGCATGCATGAAAGCGCCCTCTGACCGAGAACCTCAGGGCATACGGGCACATCACGCCAGAAAAGAAGCTCAAGTCCCTCACGCCTTGATATGACCTCGAACAGCTTTTTCGCCTGATTGCGAAGAAGAGTTTCCTGAGGGAAGAAGAACATTCCGACAGCGTATTGTCTTTCCGAGCCGATGTCGATGCCTTTTTCCTGCGCTATTTTTGAAAAAAACGGGTGTGAAATTTGAAGCATGATGCCTACGCCGTCGCCTGTTTCGCCCTTAGCGTCCTTGCCCGCGCGGTGCTGAAGCTTCTCGACAATTTTCAGCGCGTCGTCAACAACCCTGTGGCTTTGAATACCCTCAATATTAATAACAGCGCCGTTGCCGCAGTTGTCGTGTTCAAACCTGCTGTCATAAAGACCCTGCTGTATGCGTTCCATAAAACCGCCTCCCGATGAAAAATTAAAAAAGACGCTTCTCTCTCACGGAAAAGCGCCTTTGCTTTAAAATCAAAAATATTCTGTTTCTGTTATTATAGCATAAAATCAAATGAAGTCAATACAAAATTAAAAATTATTATCTTTTGGCAGGCACAGAGGCTCAGCCTTTAAAAAATAAGAGCCTTGCCGGCAGTGGTGGAAAAAGAAAAATTTGCCGGGCGCACTATACAAAACATAAAAGACATGATATAATCAGTCAATAAAACATTCAAAAAGGGTAGGAGAAATAATATGTCAAAACCAAAAATGGGCGGGCGCACCTGGTTCAATCTGGTGCTTTTCGGATTAATGGGACAGATTGCGTGGAATGTCGAAAATATGTATTTCAACACATTTCTGTGCAATTTCATCTACGGTAATGCAAGCCCCGACGCAGTGGGCGGCTCAATGAGCGTTGTTGACGCCGTAGCGTGGATGGTCGCACTCAGCGCAGTTGTCGCAGTTGTCACGACCTTTATCATGGGCAACCTCAGCGACAAGATAAACAACAGAAAGATATTCATTTCTGTGGGCTATATTTTGTGGGGTATTGTCACAGGCTGTTTCGGTTTTATTTCGCTTGAAAACACCGAAAAGCTCGGTCTTTTTTCTTCGGGCGCAGGTGTTCTCACCGCTACTGTGTGGATAGTTATAGGCATGGACTGTCTTATGACCTTCATGGGCTCGACGAGCAACGACTCCGCCTTTAACGCATGGGTCACCGATGTCACGAGCACAGAGAACAGAACGACAGCCGAAACCGTGCTTTCCGCAATGCCCGTTATTGCTATGGGTGTTGTCGTCGGCGCAGGCGGCGTAGCAGTTTCAAAGCTCGGCTATCAGGCGTTCTTCTTCGGTCTTGGCGCCTTTGTTATTCTTTGCGGCGTTCTGGGTCTTTTCACGATAAAGGATTCAAGAAGCGGCGGCGTCAATCACAGCTCACACTATTGGTCAGACCTTTTCTACGGTCTTCGCCCGTCGGTTGTGAAAGAGAACTCAAGGCTCTATCTTGCGCTTGCTACAATGTGCATATACAGCACAGCGTTTCAGGTTTTCTTCCCTTATCTCATCGTTTATCTTGAGCACAGCGAGCTTGACTTTCTGAATAAGCTCCCGACGCTTTTCTCGGGCAGCTCTCTCATAATCACCGTTATCACTCTTCTTGTGACTGTGGCGGTTTTAGTGTTTTTCGTCACAAAGGTCAATGTTATCGGCAAGAGCAAATGCCTTGTCGTATGCGGCCTGCTCTTCGGCGCAGGTCTTATTGCGGCTTCGTTTGCCGCCACTCCGCTGACTTTCCTTATAAGCTGCTGCCCGTTCCTTGTGGGCTTTGCAATGCTCGGTATAATCCTCGGTGCGGTTATCAGAGACTTCACGCCCGAGGATAAAACGGGTCTTTTTCAGGGCGTCAGAATGCTCTTCATGGTTCTTATACCAATGGTCGCAGGTCCCCGTCTGACATCAATAGCCTCAAGAAATTCAAGCATTACATATATTAACGACCTCGGAGCGGAAAATGTTCTCCCGTCGTCGATGATGTTTCTTATTGCCGGAATACTCGGACTTTTCATGTTCTCGACAATGATACCTCTTATCAAAAAAGGTCTTGACCCGAACAAGAAAATATAGTATTATTATAAGGATAACAATTTTTTCATGAATTTTATCAACTTTATGTTAAAAAGTGTTTAAGTTCCGACTGTTTTTTTGGAAATGTTGACATAAAACACAGTCGGGCATACTAAAAAATATATTTGTGAGTATAAAAAAATGAAAGGATTGATTTGAAATGAAAATTGCCAACAGAGAATATTTCGGCATTCAGAGAAAAATGGTTTCGCACATGACAACCGAGTCGTGGCGAAGAATCCCTCATGTTACATATATGTATGAACCTGATGTAACTGAGCTTTTTAAGGTTTATAAAAAAATCAACGACGGCAGAGAAGAAGATGAAAAAATCACCTTCAACACCGTTATGCTCAAGATTATCGTCGAGGGTATAAAAGCCGCTCCGATAATGAACTCACACCTTGATTTCGACAGAGATTTTGTCACAGGCAGAATTGACACCTTTATAAATGTCAATGTTTCAATGCCGACAATTCTCCCCAACGGCGAAATGATGACAATAAACCTCAGAAATTTCGAGAACCGTTCACTGACGAATATGACGGAGTACATCAAGGATGTTCGCCGCAGAGCCGAAAAAACAAACCTCACAGAGGCTATGTATTCGGTTTCGCTTGAAAACACGCTTCAGACTCTCAAGCACGGTCATTTTCTTCGCGTAATAATGAAACTTGTCGGCGCAAATTTTGGTAACAGCAAGATTCACCACCTTCACGGCAAGGAGAAAAAGGAATACGAGAAAATTCCCGAGACAGAGAGACTCACTGTCAAAGACTTAGAGCCAGGCACTATAGTCGTTTCAAATGTCGGCTCAACTTATCTTCAGCAGACGGGCGCTCTTTCGCTTCTTGAAATAGTGCCGCCGATGGTTACCGCTTTAGGCGTCGGCGCTATTCAGGACAAGCCCGTTGTCAGAAAGGACGAAAACGGCAATAAAGATATTGAAATTCGCTCAATTCTCCCGATTTGTATTGCCTTTGACCACAGAGTGCTTGATTTCGGCGACATCGTTCCGTTCATGAAGAGACTTGACGATATCTTCGAGAACCCCTCTGTCATTGAAAAGTGGGTATAAAACAGAATATAACAGCAGGCAGTCGTGAGACTGCCTGTTATATTTTTGTCTTAGGGTGAAAAGTATAATCCGAACTCAGTTTTTTATCGGAATATTTCCGCCCTTTCTTCGTTAAAATACTCGTTAATCCGAAAGGATTAACTGCGTTTTGTGCCTTGAAAGGTCAAAAATCTTCTCGATAAAAAATCTTCGACCTTAAAGCAAATGATTTTTTGATGATTTTTGGTGGCTGAGGGTGAAGCAAGGCTGACGCCTTGCGAGACCGAAACGCCGAAAAGCACGAAAAATTCTTGCTTTAAGGCTGGTTCAGATTATTCTTCTCACCCTAAGCATACTTATGCGTGTACTTTTTGTTTGACATTATATTAAAGTAATGATAATATATACATTACGGTATGAGGAAGGGTGAAAAAATGAAAAGAATTTATATTCTCGTTGCAATTTGTCTTGTTGTTGTTATCGTCGGATCCGTTCCTGCTGTTTATGCGTTTTATGACAGATATAAGACGGTTGAATTCGGGAAAGATTTGGATGTAGCATTTAACGAGGTCTTTTCCGAAGGCGTCAGCGTTAAAAGCAATAATGACGGTAACACATATCTGCTTTCATCGCCGAATGCTTCAAGGCTTTATGATGTTCTCTCCTACACAAAGCACCGTGTGAAAAATGCCGAGGGCGTAGAGGGAAAAGAAAAGATAGAAATAGATATTTTTAAATCGGCTTTAATTGAAGTTCTCAATTTCGACGAGAGTGAAGATACAGCATATATAAGATTAACCGTCAGCGGCGAAGAACCGAGCGACTGGTTTGCCGTTAAAAAACTCAAGCTGTTTCAGTGGGTTGACGATATAACGGATGCCGACGGTTATAATGTGCCGAACAAAGCGATAGGTAATTAATATGGAACGACTTTATTATGAAAACGCATATCTGACAGAGTTCAGCGCTGTCGTGACCCAAATCAGTGAAAACGGAATAGTTCTTGATAAAACCGCTTTTTTCCCCGAGGGCGGCGGTCAGTCGAGCGACAGGGGCACTCTCTCAGGCGTTACGGTTTCTGATGTTCAGGAGAAAGACGGTATAATTTATCATATAACGAATGACAATGTACCGTTTTGCGTCGGTGAAACGGTTAAAGGGAAAATCGACTTTCATAAGCGTTTTTCAGATATGCAGAATCATTCGGGAGAACATATTGTTTCGGGTCTTATTCACAGTATCTTCGGCTTTGAAAATGTGGGTTTTCACCTGAGCGAAAGCGAGATTGCGCTCGATTTCAGCGGCGTAATACCAAATGAAAAAATATCTGAAATTGAACTTTTAGCTAATAAGGCTGTGTGGGATAACACAGAAATCAGAGCATTTTTCCCCGACAGCGAAGAAAGAGAAAATATTTCATACAGAAGCAAGAAAGAAATCGACGCTAAGCTCAGACTTGTTGAGATAAAAGGTATAGACATCTGTGCCTGCTGTGCCCCTCATGTCAGAAGAACGGGGGAGATAGGTTTAATAAAAATAGTTGGTCATGAAAAGCACAGGGGAGGCACAAGACTCTATATTCTCTGCGGAGAGCGTGCGCTTAATGACTATTCTATGAAACAGACCGAAAATAAAAAAATCGGCAATATGCTCAAAGCGAAAGAGTGCGAAACCTCTTCAGCGGTCGAAGCACTAATTAAAAAGAAAGCCGACCTTGAATATGAAATTACGAGACTGAATATAGAAAGTGCAAAGAGTGCCGCCGAGGCATACGAAAAAGCCGATATAATTATCGCTGTTGACCGCTTCACGGGTCAGGCGCTGACTCACTTTGCAAACGCGCTTAAAGAAAAAGCGGAAAAACTTGTCGCCGCTTTCGGAAAGACCGATGAGAACACTTATCAATATATGATAATTTCAAACGGTATGGATATCAGCGGTCTTGTCAAAAGCATGAACAGCGCATTATGCGGCAGGGGAGGCGGAAAAAACGGTGTTGCTCAGGGCAGTGTAAACTGCGAAAAATGTGAAATTTCAAATTTCTTTAATAATTTCGGAATATAATTTATATTGAAATATTGTGAATATAATATTATAATTCATAATATTGTATTGAAAAGGAGATAAAACATGAAATTCAGTGAAATGAAATATGTCCACCCGGATATTGACGTTGCAAAAGCTAAAATCGAAGAGCTTATTGAAAAATTTGTCGGCGCAGAAACCTTTGAAGAAGCGGATAAGATTTTTCACGAATATGACAAATATTCAGACAGCCTTATGACAAGCTACACTTTAGCTTATATCAGACATTCCATCAATACGCTTGATGAATACTATAATGCCGAACAGCAGTTCATGGACGAAAATCTCCCCGTTCTCAACGAGGTTATGCAGAAGATGAACATGGCTTTTCTCTCTTCAAAGTTCAGAAAAGAATTTGAAGAAAAATACGGCGATCTTCTTTTTGTGAATTCCGAAATGGCTCTTAAAACCTTTTCGCCCGAAATCATAGAGGATTTGCAGGAGGAAAATAAGCTCACCACCGAATATGAAAAGCTCCTTGCTTCGGCTCAGATTGAGTTCGACGGTCAGGTGCTCACAGTTCCTCAGCTTCTGCCCTATAAGCAGAGCGCAGACGACAGCGTTCGTCTCGCCGCCTGGAACGCCGAAGGCAATTTCTATAAGGAAAACAAAGCTGAGCTTGACAGAATATATGACGAGCTTGTTCATCTTCGTGACAAAATGGGCAGAAAGCTCGGCTATGACGGCTATACAGAGCTCGGCTATTATAGAATGACAAGAAACAGCTACACAAAAGAAGATGTTTCGAAGTTCAGAGAGGCTGTCGTCAAATACCTTGTCCCCATTGCCGATAAAATATATCGTGATCAGGCTGAGCGTATAGGTAAGGAATATCCGCTCAACTACGCCGACGCCGCGCTGATGTTCAGAAGCGGCAATGTAATGCCGAAGGGCACAAGCGACGATATTCTCGCCCACGCAAAAAAGCTTTATAATGAGCTTTCACCTGAAACCTCTGAATTTATCGACTTTATGTATGAAAACGAGCTGTTTGACGTTCTTTCAAAGAAAGGTAAGGCAAACGGCGGCTACTGCACGGAAATCCCCGATTATAAGGCGGAGTTTATTTTCGCAAACTTCAACGGAACAGCCGATGATGTTGAGACGATGACTCATGAAGCGGGCCATGCTTTTGCAGGCTATACGGCAAGAGATATTTTCCCCAGCGCACTGAGAAGCCCATCGCTTGAAAGCTGTGAAATTCATTCAATGAGTATGGAGTTTTTCGCTTGGGGCTGGGCTGAAGGCTTCTTCGGCGACAAGGCTGAAAAATTCAAATATCAGCATCTTGCCGGCGCACTCAAATTTATTCCTTACGGAACAATGGTTGACCATTTTCAGCATATTGTTTATGAACACCCCGAGCTTACACCTGCTCAGCGTGACGAAGAGTGGAGAAAGCTCACCTCAATTTATATGCCTTGGATAAAGCTCGGTGAAATTCCGTTCTACGGCGACGGCTGTGCATGGCAGAGACAGCATCACATTTATTCAAGCCCGTTCTACTATATTGACTATTGCCTTGCTCAGACAGTCGCTCTTGAGTTCTGGTCGCTTATGCAGACCGACAGAGCAAAAGCGTGGGACGCATACCTCAGACTTGTAAGGCTTGCGGGCACAAAGAGATTTTCCGAGCTTGTTTCAGCGGCAGGACTTGAAAGTCCGTTCTGTGAAGACGCTCTCAAGGGTGTTTGCGAGACTGCGGCAAAGTGGCTTGATGACTTTGACAAGAGTATTCTTGACTGATTTTTGCCATGAGAAAAAGAGATAAAAAATACGCCGACGAATACCTTGTCAATCCGTCGGCGTCAAGATATTCCTCCGACAGTGTTGTTTATGTCGGCAAGTGGTATTATTTTATTAAGGACGAAACGGTTGTCAAGCGAACTAAAATTATTCTTTTCGTTATTTCTGTTCTTAATATGGCTCTTTTTGCTGTCGGCGGTCTGTGGGAAACCGAGGCTTCTTTCACGCCTTATGTGTTTTTGCCTTATATAATTGCCTTTCTTCCCATCGCTCTCAGTATAGGCACTACTGCCACGGCGTTATCCTTTGAAAAGAAAATAACTCACAAGCAATATGACAGAAAAATTCTTGTTCAGAAGGCTTATTCGTATGCGCTTATCGTTATCTGCACGTTTACGCTTATTTGTAATCTTGTGATGTATTTTCTGAAAGATGATATAGTAATCGGTGAGGATATAGTTTTTTCACTGTGCGTTGTGTTGATAACCGTTTTATCGGCTGTTTCTCTGAAGCTTCAGAAAAATATGAAATGCTCAAGTGATTATTAATTATTTTGCAATATATTTATATAGCAGATATTACATTTCTATTGCATAATATTTAATCGGTTGTCAGATTGACAACTTTATATCAATATGATATAATCTGCAAAAGGCATATGCCTTTTTGTTGTGTGCAGGCGCACAACAATCGTACTTATCTGTCAATAAGCCCAAAGGGCTTAAATAAATTAAAGGAGTCTTTAACATGAAACTCAGAAAAATCGTAGCATTGTTACTTGCAGTTGTCATGTGTCTTGGCTTATTCGCTGCTTGCGGCGGCAATGGCACAAAACCGCAGTCAACAACTCCGCTCGTAGTCGGTTACTCACCGTTCAGTGAGAAGTTCAGCCCGTTCTTTGCTGACACCGCATACGACCAGGATGTTGCCGGTATGACACAGGTTTCATTGCTCACAACAGACCGTGTCGGCGCTATTGTTTATAACGCTATCGAAGGCGAAACAATTTCTTACAACGGCACAGACTACAAGTACACAGGTATTGCTGACGTTAAGGTCGAGCAGAAGGACGACGGTACAGTCGAATACACCTTCAAGCTCAGAGACGATCTTAAATTTAGCGACGGCGAAGCTCTCACTGCTGATGACGTTATCTTCAGTATGTATGTTCTTGCTGACCCGACTTACGACGGTTCATCAACGATCTATTCCGCTCCCATCAAGGGTATGAGTGCCTACAGATCAGGTATGGAATCACGTCTCAACCTTATGCTTAAGGCAGGTAAGGACAACACAGATTTCACAAACTGGTCAGAAGACGAGCAGAAAGCTCTCTGGGCGGGCATTGACAAGGCAGGCGAACAGTTAGTTCAGGAAATCGTTGACTACTGCGCAGCTGCAGGCTATGCCGCTGATGAAAACGACGTTGTCGGCGCTCTCACAGCGTGGGGCTATCCTCTTGAAGAAGGCGCAACTCTTGCCGACGCTTGGACAGCAATAATCTCTAACCCCAGTTATAATGGCGATATTATGCTTGCTGCAACAACAGAAACAGCCGGCACACCGCTTACAGGCTTCCTCTTCGGTGAAGGCTCAGAGCTTGACGAGGCTTATTACAACGCCGGTGTTAAGACAGGCGACAGCGCTGATAAGATTGAAGGTATCGAAAAGGTTGACGACTACACAGTCAAGGTCACAACAGACTCATTCGACGCTACAGCTATCTATCAGCTTGGTGTTTCAGTTGCTCCTCTTCACTACTACGGTGAAGCTGAGAAGTATGATTACGAAAACAACAAGTTCGGCTTTGATAAGGGCGACCTTTCACATGTAAAGAGCGTTACAACCACACCCGTTGGTGCAGGTCCTTACAAGTTTGTTAAGTACGAAAACAAGGTTGTCTATTTCGAAGGCAACGAAAACTACTACAAGGGTGCTCCTCTCACAACAAATGTTCAGTTCAAGGAAACTGCTGAAGCTGATAAGGTTTCAGGTGTAGGCACAGGCACTATTGACGTCACAGATCCCTCATTCTCAAAGGCAGCGGCTGAAGAAATCGCTACATATAACTCAAACGGAGAAACAACAGGCGATAAGGTTGAGACAAACCTCGTTGCTAACCTCGGTTACGGTTATATCGGCATCAACGCTTCAAACGTTAAGGTCGGCGACAAGTCAGACAGCGCTGAATCAAAGGCTCTCAGAAAGGGTATTGCAACAATTCTTTCAGTCTATAGAGACATGGCTGTTGACAGCTACTACGGCGAAGCCGCAGAAGTTATCAACTATCCTATTTCAACAACATCATGGGCTGCTCCTCAGAAGTCAGATTCAGACTATGAAGTAGCTTATTCAAAGGATGTAAACGGCAACGATATCTACACAGCAGATATGGATGAAGAAGCTAAATATGAAGCCGCTAAGACAGCAGCTCTTGGCTACTTCGAAGCAGCAGGCTACACTGTAGAAAACGGTAAGCTCACAGCAGCTCCCGACGGCGCAAAGCTCAAGTATGAAATCATCATTCCTGCTGACGGCAAGGGCGATCACCCCTCATTCTCAATCGTTACAGCGGCTAAGGAAGCATTTGCTGACATCGGTCTTGAGCTTGTTATCAATGACCCGTCAGATTCAAATGTTCTTTGGGATGCTCTTGACGCTAACTCACATGACCTCTGGTGCGCAGCTTGGGGCGCAACAATCGATCCCGATATGTATCAGGTTTATCACTCATCAAATGTTGTAGGTGTTGAAGGCTCATCAGAGTCCAACCACTACCACATTCAGGACGCAGACCTTGATAAGAATATCATGGACGCACGTACAAGCGCAGACCAGTCATACAGAAAGTCAGTTTATAAGGCTTGTCTTGACATAATTCTTGACTGGGCAGTTGAAATTCCTGTTTATCAGAGACAGAACTGCGTCATCTTCAGCGCAGAGCGCGTTAAGCTTGATACAGTTACACCTGATATCACAACATTCTACGGTTGGTTAAGCGAAATCGAAACTCTCGAAATGGCCGCTTAATTTTCAGCGAAATTTCAATAAAATGCTTGATTCTCAGCATCCGCAATTAATATTGCGGATGCTGGTTTATCACGTGATAAGACTTTAGCACTTTAGGGTGATAAAGTTTTATCAAGTGATAAAAAAGCCGAAGAGAATTGAGTGATATTAAATCTGCTCTTCGGCAAAAGAGCAAATATAGTAAAGGATTGATAAACATGGGCAAATACATTCTCAAAAGACTTTTGCAGTGCATACTTATCCTATTCTTTGTTGCACTCATAATATATGCCATTATGCGATGCATTCCCACATCATATGTTGAATCTATCGCAAGACAGAGAGCTTCTCTACCCGGTTCAAAGTCTTACACCGAGTGGCTTGAACAGCTTAACGCCGTTTACGGACTCGATGTAGGCATTTTCAGAGGCTTCTTGAAGTGGCTCTCATCAGCGGTCAGACTTGACTTTGGTGATTCATGGTATTTCAATGTGCCTGTTATGGAAAAATTCAAGGACGTTATCTGGTATTCATTCGCACTCGGAGCGGTTTCGTTCTTCTTTGAGATAATTATTTCCATACCTCTCGGCGTTATTTCCGCCGTCAAGCAGTACAGCAAAATTGACTACGCAGTAACCGTTATTGCTCTTATCGGTATTTCACTGCCGACGTTCTTCTTTGCCACTTTGCTTAAACTCGTATTTTCAATCAAGCTCGGCTGGTTTGACCTTTACGGAATGGTCGGTCGATTCTATGACCAGCTTTCACCTTTCGGCAAGGTGCTTGATATCGCTAAGCATTTTGTTCTGCCCACAATAACAATAGTCATAGTCAGTATCGGCTCAACCATGCGTTATGTCAGAACAAATATGCTTGAAGTTCTTAACTCAGACTATATCAGAACAGCCAGGGCAAAGGGTGTTCCCGAAAATAAGGTTATAAGCCACCACGCTTTCAGAAATACGCTTATTCCGATTGTCACTATAATCGGCGGCAGTCTTCCTGCGCTTTTCTCAGGTGCTCTCATCACCGAGACGCTTTATCAGATTCCCGGTATCGGCTGGGTATCATATCAGGCGATGGTCGGCGGAGATATTCCGTTCTCAATGTTCTATATGATATTCATGGCGGTTCTTACACTTGTGGGTACGCTTATCGCAGACCTTCTGTATGCGGTTGTTGACCCGAGAGTCAGAGTAGGCTGAGGGAGGTGTTTTTGATGAGCGAAAAAGATTTAAAGAACAAAAACAATCAGCCCGAAGATAAAGAATATGTTGCCCTTGATGATGAAAGACGAGTCAAGGTTCTTTCACCGTCAATGCTTGTTTTCAAGAGATTTATCAGAAACAAGCTCGCTATTGTCGGCTCGGTTTTCATTATTGCGATGTTCCTTTTCTCATATCTCGGCGGTCTTATTTCACCCTATGGTGAGAGTCAGGTTTTCAGAGACTATGAATACCTGACAAAGGACTACGCCAGTGTTATCGAAAACACTGAATTCAGATATACGGAGGATAAAAGCAATCCTTTCCCGTCAATCGCAAAAGCAAAGTTCATTCTTGCCATGAACAACAATCAGTCTGCGTTTGAAAACGGCGACGATAAATATACGATAGAGGCGCTCGGTGAAAACGCATACGCAATACTTGACGCTTCGGGGAATATTTGCGCCGTTGCTTCAAAAACTATCTATGACACGGTTTCAAAAGATATAACAGTTGACCTTGCTTTCAGATATTCCGCCGAAAAAGCTCTCGATAAAGGTGAAACAGTCTTTAAAGCTGACGGAAAAAGTTACACCGTCAAGGTTGATGAGGATGATAACACGATTATTTCAAACGATAAGGGCGAAGAAATAATTTTTGTCTCCGACTTTATTGTTAATCCTCTTACTACAGGCGGCTTTATCTCGATAGAAGAAAAAGCGGCTATAAAGAGTGCTATTGCCGACGGTCTTGAAGAGTTCGATTACGGCGACAAAACCTTCGAAATCGAAAGACAGGATAAGCAGTGGAACGTCAAGACAGCGACAAAGACTTATGTTATTCAGACCTATGCAAGCCCCAGCAAGGAGCACTGGCTCGGCACTGACGGCAACGGTATGGATATTCTTACCCGTCTTATGTACGGCGGCAGAGTCTCGCTTATGATTGGCTTCATTGTTGTTATTATTGAAACTGTTCTCGGCGTTATTTTAGGCGGTATTTCAGGTTATTTCGGCGGCTGGGTCGATAACCTTATTATGAGAACCGTTGATGTTTTCAACTGTATTCCCTCAACGCCGCTTATCATTATACTCGGCGCAATGATGGACGCAATGCAGATTGACCCGCAAGTCCGAATGATTTATCTTATGATTATTCTCGGTCTTTTGGGCTGGCCCGGTATTGCAAGACTTGTCAGAGGTCAGATTCTTTCTCTTCGTGAACAGGAGTTCATGACCGCTACGGAAGCTACAGGTCTTTCTGTTTACAGAAGAATTTTCAAACACCTTGTTCCCAATGTCATTCCGCAGCTTATCGTTATCTGCACTATGGGTCTTGGCAGTGTTATTCTCACAGAGTCAACGCTTTCATTCCTCGGTCTTGGCGTTAAGTTCCCGTTTGCGTCATGGGGCAATATTATAAATGCAGTTTCAAACGTATTCGTTATGACAAACTATTGGTTCGTCTGGATACCCGCAGGTTTCTGTATTCTTATTACGGTTCTCGGCTTCAACTTTGTCGGTGACGGACTTCGTGATGCCTTCGACCCGAAGATGAAGAGATAAGGAGGTAATTATTATGGCTAAAAAAAGCAAAAAAGATTCAAGTTACCTCTCAGCTAAAGAGTCGAGAAGAATAACAAAAGAGAACAGAAAGATAACAAAGGGCTACGAGAAGAAGCTCAACAGAAAGCATGTTCCCGAAGAAGAATATGTGACAAAGATGAAGGATGAAAGCAACATCCTTGAGATTGAAAATCTTCAGACCTATTTCTTCACCGACGCAGGAACGGTTAAGGCTGTTGACGGTGTTTCCTTTGAGGTTCCGAGAGGAAAAACCGTCGGCGTCGTCGGTGAATCGGGCTGCGGCAAGTCAGTCACCTCGCTTTCGATAATGAGGCTTCTTCAGAGACCTGTCGGTCAGATTGTCGGCGGTGAAATCCGTCTTAATCTCGGCGACAAGGCAATAAATATTGTCAACACTCCTATGAGCGTTATTCAGAATATCCGCGGCAACGAAATATCAATGATATTTCAGGAGCCGATGACAACGCTTAATCCCGTATTCAGAATAGGCGCTCAGGTTGATGAGGTTATCAAGCTTCACAACCCCGAAATGTCTAAGGAAGACATCAGAAAGCGTTCGATAGAAATGCTCGAGCTTGTCGGTATAGCTAACAGTGAGGGCGTTTATCAGATGTATCCTCACGAGCTTTCAGGCGGTATGCGTCAGCGTGTCGTTATCGCTATGGGACTTGCCTGTGAGCCTAAGATGATTATTGCCGATGAGCCTACAACGGCTCTTGACGTTACAATTCAGGCTCAGATTCTCGACTTGTTCCGCCAGCTCAAGGACAGAATAAATTCAAGCATCATGCTTATCACACATGACCTCGGCGTTATAGCTGAAATGGCTGACTATGTTGTTGTCATGTATGCGGGCAGGATTGTCGAAAAGGGTACTCTTGAAGATATATTTCTTCATCCTGCACATCCTTACACTATCGGTCTTATGAACTCAAAGCCGTCTATCAACAAGTCAGTTGACAGACTTTACAGTATTCCGGGCAAGGTGCCCAATCCCGTTGAAATGCCTGACTACTGTTATTTCAGAGACAGATGTGAGATGTGCGTTGAAAAGTGCAGCGGCGAATACCCTGTGCTTCATAAGATAAGTGACACGCACTATGTTTCATGCTACAGATATGAGAACGAAGGAGGTAACGAATAATGGCTGAAAAAATTGATACTTCCTTTACTCCGATCACTCATAATCCCGAAAATATTTTAGAGGTCAATGCACTCAAAAAATATTTCGCTATAAAAGACGGTCTTCTGAAAAGAACTGTCGGTTATGTCAAGGCCGTTGACGGTGTAACATTCAACATCAAGAGGGGACTGACAATGGGTCTCGTCGGTGAATCGGGCTGCGGCAAGACAACAACGGGCAGAACAATTCTCAGGCTCAACGATAAAACCTCGGGTCAGGTTCTTTTTAACGGCGAAGAAGTTCATGAAATGGATAAGAAAAAACTCCGCCGCATGAGAACAAAGATGCAGATAATTTTTCAGGACCCGTATTCGAGCCTTTCACCGCGTATGCCTGTTTCTGAAATTATCGGTGAAGCAGTCAGAGAGCATAATATTGTTCCGAAAGAGGAATTCAATGATTATGTCGAGCAGATAATGATAAACTGCGGTCTCATGGCTTATCATAAGGACAGATATCCCCATGAGTTTTCGGGCGGTCAGAGACAACGTATATGTATCGCAAGAGCGCTTGCTCTTAACCCTGAATTTATTGTCTGCGACGAACCTGTTTCAGCTCTTGACGTTTCCATTCAGGCTCAGATTATTAATCTTCTTCAGGATTTGCAGGATAAATTCCATCTGACATATCTCTTTATTTCTCATGACCTTTCGGTTGTCGAGCATATATCGGATACAATAGGTGTTATGTATCTTGGCAATCTTGTTGAATACGGCTCAAAGAAGGATATCTTCTCAAATCCCTCTCACCCTTATACACAGGCGCTGTTTTCGGCTATTCCCATACCCGACCCGACATATAAGATGAAGAGAATTGTTCTTGAGGGCAGTATCCCTTCACCGGCAAATCCGTCCAAGGGCTGTAAGTTCCACACCCGTTGCAGTAAGTGTATGGATATCTGCAAAGAGGTTATACCCGAGCAGAAAGAAATTGAGAGTGGGCATTTTGTGTGTTGTCATCTTTATGATGATGTAAAAGATGTGAGTAAAGAATGAAAAAGAAAGACGATTTTTACGATGACGGCAGAACAATAGCCGATATGGACGTCGAAGGAATGCCGTTCCAAGGCAGAAAACTTATGCCCCATAAAAAAAATACAGACACGGATACACCTCAGCTTTCTCCGAAGGAGCAGAGACAGCTTGTCGTTTCGGGAATGCTTGCCGGTGTGCTTATCGCTTCTGTGTTTATTATAGCGGCGGCTGTTCTCATCTTAATTCTTGTTACTTTCGGATAAAGTTTTTGCCCGTATGCTTTTTCGGCATACGGGCTGTTTTTAATTGAATAATTATTAAACTGTATAAATATAATGTATAAAAATATGAAAGTTGTTGACAAATTTCGTGTATTAGAGTAAAATTTATTCATTAATTCCAACGGAGGGATAGAATATGAACTTAAAGAGTATTACAGACAAAAGAGACCAATACGCAAAGTATATGGTTGATGAAATCACAAAGATTTGCACGACCATGGAAAAGCGTGACCCCGGCTCAAAGGGCGAAGAACAGGCTTGCGAATACATGGCAGATGTTCTTAAAAATGAATGTGGCTGTGACAGCGCAGTTGTCGAGTCCTTCAAGGAAAACCCCGGTTCCTTTTACGGCTGGATTTATATTACAATTACATCTTGTTTTTTAGCCGCTGCCGCTCTTATCGCATCGGTTTATACTTCAATCAAGTGGCTTCCTATCGTTTCGATTTTACTTATTGTTTTCGGTCTTGCACTGGCTTTTCTTCAGTTCGGTCTTTATTTCAAAACTGTTGATTTTCTTTTCCCCGAAAAGACAGGTCACAATGTTACAGCTATCAAAAAGTGCAAAGGCGAAACAAAGCGCAGAATTTTCTTCAACGGTCACCCCGACGCCGCTTGGGAATGGCCCGTCAACTATAAGCTCGGCGGCGTAGGCTTCGAAGGTCACGCAATTATCTGCGGTGTAGGCGCTATTTATTACATCATCGTTTCAATTATAGGTCTTTGCGGCGCTGATATTAAAAAAGCGGCTCTTATCGGTCTTGTGTTCGCTCCTTTCTGGTTCGGTCTCTATTTCATGTGGAATAAGAACAGAGTTGTTGACGGCGCAAACGACAACCTTTCAGGCTGCTATATGGGTATTGCAATTCTTAAAGCTCTCAAGGATGAAGGCATTGAGCTTGAAAACACAGAAATTGGCGTTATCCTTTCAGGTTCGGAAGAAGCAGGTCTTCGCGGTGCAAAAGCATGGTGCGAAGCTCATAAGGGCGAATTTGACGATGTTCCGACATTCATCTTCTCATATGACACAATTCACGATCCTAAATATCTCATGACAAACTACCGTGACCTTAACGGAACAGTCAAAGCCGATAAGGATGTTTCAGACCTCTTCATGGAGGCTTGTAAGGAAATGGATATTCCGTGTCTCAAGGGCTGGGTTCCTCCTCTCGGCGGTGCAACCGACTCGGCGGCATTTGCTCAGGCAGGCTTCAGAGCGACAGGCGTAACAGGTCTTAACCACAATCTTGAAAACTATTATCACACAAGAAGAGATACCTATGACAATATGAACGAAAAGGGCTTGGCTGATTGCTTTGCGGCTTCTGTCAAGGCGCTTGAAATGTTCGATAACGGCGCAAAACAGTAATCGTTATACAAAAATTTAAAGGGCGGAAAACCGCCCTTTATTTTTATGCAGTTTCCTCAGCTCACAAGTGAAGCTGAGGAATACTTTGCCTTACTCGTTCTATTATTTTGAAGTCGGAACAGGGTCTGACATTGTCATGAAGTCAAGCTTATCAAGCTTTGTTCTCGGGAGATTGTCATAAAATACAATTTTTCTCGGTACTGAGAAATGATCAAGATTTTTCTCACAGAACGAAAGAATATCGGTTTTGATTTCCTCCTCGCTGAGCTCTGTTTCTTTAAGCGATACACAGAGCTTAACAAGCGGCTTTCCGTCTTCGCCGTAGCCCTGAACTGCGCAAACCTCACGAAGATAGGGGAGAGACATTATTTTCTGTTCCATTGAATACGGATAAATGTTATAAGCGGAAATTACGATAATACGCTTCTTTCTGCCTGTGAAATAGATATAGCCGTCCTCATCAAGATAACCCATATCACCTGTGTGAACCCAGTTTGTTCCGTCTTTGTCTGTGTATATGCCGTTTGAATCAAGGTCTTCATCGGGCAGATAGCCGTTCATCATGCTTTCGCTTGTTACGATTATTTCACCGTTTGTATTGGCGGGAAGAACATTTCCTTCATCGTCTATAATTCTGACAGTAAGTCCGGTAATAGGAAGACCTATCGAGTCTTTTTTAACTCCCTTATGGCTGTTTGTTGAGCATACGCCACCCATTTCGGTAAGACCCCAGCCTCTGAAAATTTTACCCTTAGAGCCGTTTTCGGCCAGTACTTTATTGAATTTTTCAAGAAATGCTTCACCGACAATGTCACCGCCTGAATAAAGGCATGTAAGATTTTTGAGACCGTCATTATAGAAGTTGTCGGCTGCGAGCATTTTTTCAAACATACTCGGAGCGCCTGAAATATACTGAACCTTATATTTGCTGATGTAATCGTTTGCTTTCACAGCGTCGAATTTAGGCATAATAATACAGCTGTATGCGTTACAAAGACAATAGTGAATACCTGTGCTGACGCCGAAAGAATGGAAGCAGGGGAGAACACAGAGTGAATATGAATTGCCGTAGTCGTGATATGTATCAATAGAATACTGACCGTAAGCAACATGATTTAACGCCCAGGCTGAGAGCGCAACAGTCTTGCTCTTGCCGGTTGTTCCGCTTCCGTGAAGATAAATCGCCGTTTCTTTATACGGTTCTTTTATTGTTTCGACAAATTCGAAGCTGTTATTTATCACATCTCTGTATCTGTGAACGGTATCAAAATCAGGCACATTTGAATTTTTTTCGTCATCGGCGAGAACAATTTCATGAATTTTGCCTGTGGTGTAGTCTGATGTGCTGCAAATGATAGTGAAAGTGGATTTTAATATTTCGGCAAAAGCGGCACTTGCGCGGTCGAGAATAAAAATACCCTTTGAATCAGTCTGCTCAAGCATACCTTTGAGAACATTGGGCGGTGTAAGGGGGTGAACAAAGTTTGCGATAACACCGATTTTACTAAGTGCATAAAAGATAACAAACGCATGAGGCGAGGTCGGAAGAAATATTGTCAGAACATCGCCTTTTTTAAATCCGTTATTAGCAAGGTATGCGGCAAGTTTTTCTACATCGGTGAAAAAATCGCTCATCATTGTCTTGCAGTCAACATTGACAAAAGCAACATAGTCGCCGACGTCTGCCGAGATATTTTTATAGCATCTCTGTAAATACTCATAGCAGGACTCTTTACCCGGTATGGGAAGATAGGTGTGATTTTCATTGATCATATGCATTTCTCCAATTAACATAATTTTTTATAGAAGTTTACAATAATGTAACAATTATATCAATAGGAAAAAACAGATAACCGATATATTAAAAAAATCGCTGATTAATTATTGATTTTATTGAAAGACAGAGATATAATTATTAGGGTGAAAAGTATAATCCCGGCATTATTGGAGTGATGTAAAAATGAAAGGATTACTTGAAAAGCTATGTATAGATGCGCTTGAGGGCTATTACAAATACGGAACGACGGATTTTATTGACGCTTTTGAGGATAACATTGTTTTCTACACGCCTTATGACAGCCGTATGATTGTCGGAAAAGAAAACGTGATAGAGTATTTTACTTACGGCGGAAAGAAGCTTCAGCTCAGCGTCGATAATGTTTCGACAAGACTTATTCCCTTAAAAGCCGACTCAATGATAGTTGTTGCCGACTATATTCTGTTTGCTTATTACCCCGACGGAAAAATGATTCGTTTAAAGCAGCACACTCTTGTCGCTCTTCACAGAAGGAAAGAAAAAGACGGCTCGTTTATATGGAAGTGTCCTTTAATCCACATTTCGAACTCAACCGCAAAGTCAAAAACCGACAATAATCAAAAAAACAATTTGAGTCATTATGAGCAGGACCTTATCAGAAGCCTGCTCAGAGACAGAAACACCGTTAAAAAGATTGTTTTTTCGGGCGAGAGCAATTCAAACCACTATATACCCGAGGATTCGATAAGATATATTGAGGGCGGAAAGGGTATAAGATGCTATGTGCATACCGACAGTGAAACGGTAACGGTCAGTCATCTGATGAAAGATGTTATGGCGATGCTGCCCGACTATTATTACCGCTGTCATTCAAGCTATATAATTAATCTCAGGCGTGTGAAAAGCATAGGGGGTTATAAGCTGACACTTGAAAGCGGCGAAGAGATACCTATTCCCGCTAAGAAGTATGCGCTTGTTAGAGCCGACATTTCAAAATGGATGGCCGAGGGTAAAATATAGACTGTATATTGTAGTTAAAAGTTATCCGTAAGGCATATATTGTTAAAAATATAGAATAAATTGTTGACATATTATGCTCTTGGTAATATAATTAACATGTATTTTTATGAAAATCTCTAAGGAGGAATTACAAGTGGTAAAAGCTATTGTGGGCGCCAACTGGGGCGACGAGGGAAAAGGCAAAATAACAGACATGTTTGCCGAGGAATCTGATGTAGTTATCCGTTTTCAGGGCGGTGCTAACGCAGGTCACACCATAATCAACGATTACGGCAGATTTGCTCTTCATCAGCTCCCTTCAGGCGTATGTTTTTCACACACAACAAATATAATCGGCAACGGTGTTGCGCTTGACATTCCTAAGTTTATTAAGGAAATCAAGTCGGTCACGGACGGCGGCGTACCCCAGCCGAAAATTCTTGTCAGTGAAAGATGTCAGATAATGATGCCTTATCATGTTCTTCTTGACACATATGAAGAAGAAAGACTTGCCGCCAATGCATTCGGCTCGACAAAGAGCGGTATTGCGCCTTTCTATTCGGACAAGTATGCGAAGATAGGCTTCCAGATTTGTGAGCTCTTTGATGAAGATTATCTCTATGACAAACTAAAGAGAGTTCTTGAGGTTAAAAATCTTATTATTGACAAGGTTTATCACAAGCCCATGCTTGATCTTGATGAAACCTTCAAGACTCTTCTTGAATACAGAGAAATGATTCGTCCGTTCGTTGCAAACACAACGAAGTTTATTCATGAAGCTCTCAAGGATGGTAAGAAAATTCTCCTTGAAGGTCAGCTCGGTTCACTCAAGGATCCCGACCACGGCATTTATCCTATGGTTACATCTTCATCAACTCTTGCCGGCTACGGCTGTGTGGGTGCAGATATACCTCCTTATGAAATAAAGGATATATGCGTTGTTACAAAGGCATATTCATCATCTGTCGGAGCAGGTGAGTTTGTCAGCGAAATTTTCGGCGACGAAGCTCAGGAGCTCAGAATACACGGCGGCGACAAGGGCGAGTTCGGCGCAACAACAGGCAGACCCAGAAGAGTAGGCTGGTTTGACTGCGTTGCTACACGTTACGGCTGTGCTGTTCAGGGCGCAACAGAGGTTTGCCTGACAGCTATAGACTGCCTGTCCTATCTTGACGAGATAAAGGTATGCACTGCATATGATATCGACGGAGAAATTGTAACCGATTTCCCGACAACCGCATACCTCAAGAAAGCTAAGCCCGTTTTAAAGACTTTCAAGGGCTGGAAAAAAGACATCAGAGGTATCAAGGATTTCGACCTTCTGCCCGCCGAGGCGCAGGAATATGTCAGATTTATTGAAAATGAAATAGGGGTTAAGATTTCAATAGTTTCGACAGGTCCGAAAAGAGAAGAAATCATCAGAATGAAATAATTTTGAAGATATAAAAACACAGGTTATTAATTTTGGAGGTTATTAATATGGATTCAAATGTACGTCCCGCATCGCTTGAAAGAATAGTCAATTCAGAGCTTGCAAAGAAGTTTATCGACGAGCAGGTTGAGGCAATCAGAGCTCAGGTAGGCGACAAAAAAGTTCTACTTGCTCTTTCAGGCGGTGTCGATTCATCAGTTGTTGCGGCTCTTCTTATCAAGGCTATCGGTCAGAACCTTGTATGCGTTCATGTAAATCACGGTCTGCTCCGTAAGGGCGAGCCTGAACAGGTTATTGAAGTTTTCAGAAACCAGATGAACGCTAATTTAATATATGTTGACGCTGTTGACCGCTTCCTTGACAAGCTGGCAGGTGTTGACGACCCCGAAACAAAGAGAAAAATCATCGGCGAAGAGTTTATCCGTGTATTTGAAGAGGAGGCAAGAAAGCTCGAAGGTATGGCATTTCTTGCACAGGGTACAATCTACCCTGACATTCTTGAAAGCGACGGTGTAAAGGCACATCACAATGTCGGCGGTCTCCCCGAAGACATTCATTTTGAGGGTCTTGTTGAGCCGGTTAAGTTCCTTTATAAGGATGAAGTCAGAGTTGTCGGCAAGGAGCTCGGTCTGCCCGACAACATGGTTTACCGTCAGCCGTTCCCGGGTCCGGGTCTCGGCGTTCGTTGTGTAGGAGCTATAACAAGAGACAGACTTGAAGCTGTCAGAGAATCAGACGCTATTCTTCGTGAAGAATTCGCAAAGAACGGTCTTGAAGGAAAGGTATGGCAGTATTTTACAATCGTGCCTGATTTCAAGTCAACGGGTATTAAGGATAACAAGAGAACATATGACTGGCCGGTTGTTATCCGCGCTGTCAATTCGATTGACGCAACAAGCGCTTCAATAGAAGAAATTCCGTATGCTCTGCTCGGCACTATCACAAACAGAATTCTCAATGAGGTTAAGGGCGTTAACAGAGTGCTCTATGACCTTTCACCAAAGCCCGTGGCAACTATTGAGTGGGAATAATTTCATAAGGTATAAAAAGCCTTATTTTAAGCCATTTTTCAGGGTTTGATGCCATTCGTGGCAACAAAATGGCAACATTATTTGAATTATTGTAAAAGTAAAGAGCTAACTGATTTTTGATAAGTCGGTTAGCTCTTTATTTGTTATATAAGTAGTTTTTTATCAAGATAGCCTGCAACGCACATCTTTTTATACCAGCCGAATGTATCCCATTTATTTGCAAAAGCGAGGGCATCATTAAAATCCATTCCCATTATTAATACATACATTCTTGCAGTATGAAGATATGACTCAAAGCCTTCATATGAAGGGTTATCTGATAGCTCTCTTATCGTAGATCTGGAAACAATAGGGTTTGTAGCATATAGCTGCGGATTACTAAAGCTTCTTACAATGTTGATATTATTTTGCATCACACTACGCTGTCCAGCCACAGAACCGCCAACTTTATTCCATGCAGGAAACCTCCCGTAGTATTGATTATATGCTTCTATCAATATTCCTTCTACTCTTTTAATATCAGCAATTCCTTGCTCACTTACATAATCTTTTATTGGAGAATTATGTTCAGACGCCATTCTCTCAAATAGTTCCTTGTTTCGATGAACCATTGGTTGTGATAGTGAAGATTGTACAAAAATGGTATACCCTAGTTTTGAGTGGCTTTTGAAATAATTTTGAATGTCATTGTACTTACACCCTTCTTCTGACATAGAAAGCAAACCATTGTGCTGTTTGAATCTAACTGCTAAATCGCTTGCTAATCCGATATATAAAACTTCATGTGTGTTATAGTCCCAAAAGGAGTATATTCCCGCAGAAGCCCATCCATAGTTGTCACACGGACAACACAAATCATCAATTGCAAGTGCAAGATTTTCAGCCTCGTTGGCAGAATAGGCATCTAAAATTACAGTTCCAAACATAAAATATTCCCTCCTTAAAAATGGGGATTAACAGTAATGATCAATTTACAATGATTAATCTTTTAGAAACTCTTTTACCAGCATATCGCTGAGTTCCTGTGACGGTATTTTCACATAACCATAAGTTTCGTCATACTTCGGATAGTTATAACGCCACTTGTCATAGTCCTCGCGGCTGATGTCACCGTTATGGTACTTTTCAGCTTGTTCTGCCCACGCATTTATCATTTCGGAAAGCTCAGTAGCGTCTTTGCCCTTGCGAGGGTCAACACGCATAGAAACGCCGTTCTCACCTTTTTCAATTGTCAGACCATAGCGATCCTCTAATGTAAACAGTGTGTGCATTAAACCAAGATAGCTGTCAATGTCGGGTACAGACAGAGCCAGCGGCGAAACTCCAAGCACGCCGGCAAGGTTTTCGGTTAAATCAGATTTCGGTGTTCTTGAGCCTGATTCATATTGCGCCATACGGATGTCAGCGGTCTTT
>JBJEOI010000056.1:0-7415 GCA_051880635.1 Acutalibacteraceae bacterium
GCAAGGTTTGTCGTTGCGCGCGCAAACCGTGATGTTCACGCAAAATTCCTGCTCAGAAACGGAGCAGATGAAGTTGTTTACCCTGAGAAACAGATAGCCAAGTGGGCGGCTATACGTTACAGCTCAAACCATATTCTCGACTATATTGAGCTTGAAGACGGTCACGCAATGGTTGAGGTTTCTGTGCCGAAATCATGGCTGGGTAAAAGCATAGGTCAGATAGATATCAGAAAGAAATATGATTTGAATATTATCGCCGTCAAGCAGAACGGAAAAATGAGCGTTTCCATTACACCCGACACGGTTCTGACACAGGATAAATCATTGTTTGTTCTCGGCGAGCAAAGAAAACTTCAGAAGCTGTTTCAGATGTAATAAGGATTTATGAAAGAGAGAGGGAGCATAAATGGAAAACTTTTTGCTTATTTTAGCTGTGCTGCTGCTGTTTCTGACCGGCTTCTTCTTCGCTTCGGGGATTGACCGCATTGAAAGACGTGTCCGTCGGGGAGAAAAAAGCGAAAAGAAAAAAAGCGCATTACAAAATGCTCATAAAAATAAAAAAACCAAAGAGAATGAATTTAAGCTGTAATTAAAATAACAATAAAAAAGGATTTGATAATAGATTTTTGAGTTTATATAGGCTATAATAGGGCGAAGGGAGGCGGTGAAAAGATGATAAACGAAAAATATACGGCTGAAGACAGCTCTTATGAACATATTCTTGTCTGTTTGTCGGCTTCACCGTCAAACGCAAGAATTGTGCGCTCGGCCGCTAAAATGGCTTCGGCTTTCGGCGGATTGTTCACGGCTCTTTATGTCGAGACACCCGCCTCGGAGCATATGAGTGAAAACGATAAAAAAAGACTGAATGAGAATATTGCACTGGCGGAGAAGCTCGGGGCTGATATAGCTACCGTTTACGGCGACGATATATCTTTTCAGATTGCCGAATTTGCCCGCATTTCGGCGGTGACAAAGGTGGTTATAGGCAGAAGCGTCAACGCAAGACGCCGTTTCTGGAATAAGCCCACGCTGACAGAAAGGCTGGCTGAAATTGCCCCTAATCTCGATATTCATATCATTCCCGACGCTTTGACACAGATAAATTACGGCGATAAGAAAAAGAGCTTTGCAAGACAGCTTATTCCGTCAATAAAAGACCTTCTTATTACGGCGGGAATACTGACGGCGGCGACGCTTATCGGCAATCTGTTTTTTATGCTCGGTATCACAGAGGCTAATATAATCACAATATATATATTCGGTGTTCTGCTCATTTCCGTGCTTACAAAGGGCTATATCTGCGGTATTCTCGGTTCTGTGCTCAGCGTTACACTGTTCAATTTCTTTATGACCGAGCCGAGACTCACTTTCCACGCTTACGATTCCGGCTATACCGTTACATTCGCTATAATGCTTGTTACATCTATTGTTTCGGGCACTCTTGCTTCAAGGCTCAAAAACCACGCAAAGCTGTCGGCTCAGACGGCTTTTCGCACAAAGGTTCTTTTTGACACAAACAAGCTTTTGCAAAAGGTTCACAATGACAACGATATTATAAATATAACCGCAAGTCAGCTCAGCATTTTGCTTAACAGAAACATTATCGCATACCCCGAAATCGGCGGAAAGCTTTCGGAGGGCTTGGTTTTTTCTTCTCTAACCGAGCCTCAGGACGATGTGTTTTTTTCCGAAACCGAAACGCAGGCGGCTCAGTGGGTGCTTGAAAACAAAAGGCGCGCGGGGGTTACAACCGAAATCTTCCCCGAGACAAAATGCCTGTATCTTGCAATATGCACAAAAGATAAGGCTTACGGCGTTGTGGGTATTCATATAAACGGTGTTCCTCTCGAAGCCTTTGAAAACAGCGTTCTGCTGTCAATTCTCGGCGAGTGTGCGCTTGCGATTGAAAACAGCCGTATTGCAAAGGAAAAAGAAACGGCCGATCTTATGGCAAAAAATGAACAGCTCAGGGCAAATCTTCTTCGCTCGATTTCTCACGATCTGAGAACGCCGCTCACTTCAATTTCAGGCAACGCAAGCAATCTTCGCTCAAACTATGACAAACTTGACGATGACACGCGTATGCAGATGTTCACCGACATATACGACGATTCTCAATGGCTTATAAGCCTTGTTGAAAAGCTCCTTTCGGTCACGAGAATTGAAGAGGGCAGAATGAACTTTGCTTTGTCGATACAGCTTATTGACGAAGTTATTGAAGAAGCCCTCAAACATATAAACAGAAAAAGCTCTGAGCATAATATCTCGGTCGAATATAAAAGCGATTTGCTGCTTGCCAAAATAGACGCAAGACTTATCATTCAGGTTATTATAAACATAGTTGATAACGCTATAAAATATACTCCGAAGGGCTCTGAGATTAAAATAACGGCGCAGAAAAAAGAGGATAAAATATTTATCAGCATTTCGGACGACGGCGACGGTATCCCCGACGACGTAAAGCCCAAGGTATTTGAAATGTTCTACACCTGCGGAAAGTCAATCGCTGACAGCAGACGGGGGCTCGGGCTGGGACTTGCGCTGTGCAAATCAATAATGCACGCTCACGGCGGTGAAATATATCTTTCGGACAATTCTCCGCACGGCTGTATTTTCACATTAACACTACCCTCTGAGGAGGTGACCATAAATGAATAAATTCACAATACTTGTTGTCGAAGACGACGCTCCTGTGCGTAATCTCATCACGACAACGCTTAAAGCGCATGACTATAAATTTATTGTTGCTCAAAGCGGTAATGAGGCTGTGACACTTGCCTCTTCACATAATCCCGATATAATTCTGCTTGACCTGGGACTGCCTGATATCGACGGAGTTGATGTAATAAAAAAGGTCAGAACATGGTCAAATGTGCCTATTATTGTGATAAGCGCAAGAAGCGAGGACGAGGATAAAATCGAGGCGCTCGACGCGGGAGCGGACGATTATCTGACAAAGCCGTTTTCGGTTGAAGAACTGCTTGCAAGAATACGGGTAGCTCAGAGACGGCTTGCAATTTCGGAAGCGTCATATAACAGCCCTGTTTTCTGCAACGGTATGCTCAAGGTTGATTTTGCGTCGGGCTGTGCATATATAGGGGAAGAAGAGCTTCATCTGACGCCGATTGAATTTAAACTTCTCTGTCTGCTTTCAAAAAATGTCGGCAAGGTGCTGACACACACCTATATAACTCAGAGTATATGGGGCAGTAGCTGGGAAAACGATGTTGCTTCACTGAGAGTTTTTATGGCTTCTCTGAGGAAAAAAATTGAATCTGCGCCGAATTCACCGCAATATATTCAGACTCATGTGGGAGTCGGCTACAGAATGTTAAAGGTTGAATAATTCGACCGGGCTGACCTGATTTAGCTTCATTATTGCTTAATCGGTCAGCCCGGCTTTTTTGCAGTCCGAATGCATTGCGGTTTCTATAAGCCGTATTCTGAGGACTGTTTTGAATATTCTGTTTTATTATTGTTTTTCAGCCTGAAATACATCGCCGATGCGACCGTAGCCGCAAGAAAGCTCGCAAGGGTATAGGATAACCATACCCCATTCAGACTTAAATATTTCGGTAATATATAAAGCAGGGGAACGGCAAAAATAACGGTTATCGAAAACATCAGAAAAGCACCTGCTTTTTTACCTGAGGCTTGATAAAATGCTCCTGCCGTCATGGGGATTGATGAAAACAGAAGTGAAAACGAAATTATTCTCAATCCGTTCGCCGCAAGGAGGATTATGTCTTCGCTGTCAGTGAAAATCCTTATCAGCGTTTCGGGAATAATAAGCACCAAAGCTATTGCCGAAACCGCATAAATAATACTGCTTCTAAGACAAAAGCCTGCCGCCTTAGAAGCCCGTTTATATTGATTTGCCCCGAAGTTATAGCCTGCGACAGGCACAAGCGCCGTCGAAAACGCCGTTATAGGGGAAAGACCGAAGGTTATCAGCTTACTGATATAAGCAAAAGCGGTAATGCCTGTTTCTCCGCTGACTTTCGAAAGCGAATTATTGAACAGAGCGGACATTATTGACAGCGAGCCTGTCTGAATTAACGAGGGCAGACCTATTCCGATAATCTCGGAAACTGTTTTCAGACTGAGCTTTGCCCCTTTGAACTTCTGCGAAGTGAATTTTGTGAAAAACAGAACGCTCATTGAAAAGGAGATAAACTGACATATTACTGTCGCTATTGCCGAGCCTTTAACGCCCATTGATAGCTTCATAATAAAAAGTGCGTCAAGAGAAATGTTTATTGAGATTGGAATAACCCAGATAAGAAGACCATAGACCATTCTTCCCTCGGCGCGGATAATCGAAGAAAATCCCGTTGAAAATATATTGCCCGCAAGGATTATCATGAAATACTCTCTTGCATATTTCTCAAGCTCACCTGTGCAGCCGAGAATTTTCAGCATCGGATTCATAAAAATAAAACCAAGCGCTGTTGTTATGACGGCTGTTATATAAAAAATAAACATGGCGTTAAGGGTAATGCTTCCGGCTTCATAAGGCTTTTCTTCGCCGAGCTTTCTTGAAACGAGAGCAGATGCACCGCTGCCTACAGTAGTTGAAACAGCGCCCTGAAAAATCGTGAACGGAAGAATAAGCGATACGCCGCCCATTGCGTTGTCGCCGACGCATCGGCTTATGAAAAGTGCGTCCGTGAGAGTATAGACGGAATTCAGAAGCAGACCTGCAAGAACCGTCGCCGAAAAGCCGATAACGAGTTTTGAAATTTTTTCCGTGCCGAGCTTTGAGCTTTTATCATTCATTTTCAAGCACCCCGAAAGCCGCTTTATACAGAAAAACGCATGCACCGACATTTCTCCACCAGCCGAAATTCAGCCGGGTGTATCTGTAGTATTTTTCGGTCTCCATAATAAGACTGAGTAGCGCCTGACCCATCGCATACCTGAGCTTTATAGACTTGTCAACAACAATTTTCTTATCTGCGACGCTGTTGTAATACTCTAAGATTTTTGTTTTCTTTTCTATCGGGTTTATAAAGTCAAGATTTACAAATTCGATAATTCTGTCGCCCCATAAGCCTCGTTCAAGGTCAATAAGACAATATTTCTCCTTGCTTTCGGGGTCATATATAATATTACCCGTGTGCAAATCAAAATTTACCATATTACATTCGGCACACATAAAAACCTCTTTATGCTTTTCAAGGGCTTTTAACATTCTTTCCCCGTTTTTGCATTTGAAGCCCTTTTTCTCACAGTCGCCGATAAGATTATTTATGATATGCTTCAGAGCTTCATACCACGATGAAAATTTTTCACCCTCGGGGTACCCGAACTCGGTGCCGCAGATATTATGCATAGCCGCCGCCATATCAATAACGGCTTTTTCACTTTCTTCTTTTTCGGCTTTTTGAAGCTTGCAGTGACGAAGGGACTTTCCGTTTATCTTTTCCATAATAAACCAATCGGTTTTAATTATGTCTCTTGAAAAATCGCTGAAAATTACTGCGGGAACATTGATATCCGTTCTGCTGTGTATCTGCTCATACCAATAGATTTCGGATTTCATCATACCCTTTTCATAAGTGAGCACCTCACAGTCAGGTGAGGGCGCAATTTTTAAGGCATAGCTTTTTCCGTCGGCGTTGACGGAAAAAACAGAGTTATATTCACCGTCGCCAAGAGGCTCAATATCGCTTATTTTGCTGAAGCCCGCCTTTTTGAAAAGTGCGACTATTTCACTTTCAGTGACAGGATATTTTGTTTTGCTTATCATAAAAATTCCTCCTTTTGATTACAATATACACCCGATTTTCTTTGGACTTATATCTAAATTCTTAGATTTTTGCAGATTTCTTTGATGTATGCATACATTTCATTGACAAAGCCTTTCAAATTATTTATTCTTTAACTGAGGGGTGATGAATTTGGATTTTAACAGCTTGATAAGTTTAAAGGTTTTACCCGGCAGTGTTGCGAAAAATGAAGAGGAATACCTGCACCTGCCTTACAAAGAAGAGGTAAAAATACTTAACTGCATACGAAAAGGCGATATAAACGAACTGAAAAATATTACTTTCTTGAAAAGCATACCCGTAGGCAAGCTGTCCGGCAACAGCGTCAAGCAGTACCGCTATATTGCGATATGCTTTATCACGCTGGCTGTCAGGTCTGCGATTTCGGGCGGCATGAATGAAAATGAAGCCTACTCTTTCGGAGATTATTTTATTCAGAGGATTGACCGCATAAATTCATGTGAAGAAATAATAAATCAAATAGCTCTGGGCGCAATTAAACTGACAAACAGCGTCGGCGAAAGCCAGAAAAACGCTAAATATTCGCCTCACATAAGAAAGTGCATACAGTATGTAAACGACAATCTCAACAAGAAAATAACGGTCAGCCGCCTTGCCGAAATATGCGGGGTTTCGGGTGATTATCTGTCGTCAATTTTCAAAAAAGAATACGGCATGGGTCTGAGCGATTTTATTCTCACACGAAAGCTTGAGGCGGCAAGGACAATGCTCACCGACGGGGTATCTCAATGTGAAATATGTTACACTCTGGCATTTTCCTCCCAGTCTCACTTTATAAATTCATTCAAGAAAAAATACGGCATAACGCCGGGACAGTTCAGGGCTTCGATGGGGTGAAAACGGTTTTCACTCTCATTTGGTGTATATAAAAAGACCGTCAAGTCTCTTTCTGAAGAAGATGTGACGGTCCGAATTTATAGTATTACTGCTCTGTCTGAGGCCTTCGGGAAGATGAAAGAACATATTTTTTAAGCGTCTCATAGATATGCATATTAGGGCTATGTGTTTTAAAGATTTCCGAGTTATCAACGCCGAAATATTCCATAAGGTATGCGCCGGCGGCAACTGAGCGGGACTGCCCGGCGTAACAATGAACAATGAGGGTATCGACATCCTTGTGGCTGTCAACAAAATCAATTATCTGCTTAGCGTGGTCTTCACCGAACAGAACAAGTCCCTCAACCTCTTTAAATATGTCGTCGACATAAAGCGTCAGAACGCCCTTGCAGAAGTCATTTTCGGCAAAGGTTATTCCGAACCCTCCGGTGTGACTGTCCTGAAATGATATAACGGCATATGTGTCTGTCTTTTCTGCGAACTCTTCAAGTCCGTAAGGATAATAGTGCGCCATGACATAGTCAAAAGCGTCATAGAGAGATTTTATTATTATTCGTTTCATATTGCTCCTTTTCAGAGAATGATTTCAGATATGCAGGGCTTTTTAGTCATTTATAGCAGAAATAAAATCTCCATAAATTGGCTGCAGTAATTGGTTTTCTTACTTATTTTAACATGCCTTCTTTATAATATTTATACCACATTTTGTTTATTTCTGTCAATCTTTAACGTTGAATGAAAAAGTAAATGCAAATATAATCATCAAAAATTACAAATACAGCA
>JBJEOI010000057.1:0-32438 GCA_051880635.1 Acutalibacteraceae bacterium
TTTTTCCGCTTTCGGGGTTTATGGTTTATCTTAAAGATATATCGCCTTTCGGTTTTATTCCTTTAAGAGTTTTCCTTTGAGCTATACCTTTGAACTATACCTTTGGGTAAGCCGTTCAGCTTTTCCCTTGGGTTATTCGCCGCTCGTTTTCCCTCAAACGGTGCTCGTATTCTATCATTTATTTCGCCACCTTGTCAACACTGTTTTTTTACTTTTTTCCATTACCTTTTCCCTTTTGTACCTACTTCCGGGTGTTTTTGGGGCTCGGTGATGTCGGGGTACTAGATGTTGGTAGTCGTTAGGTTTTGAAGTTTACTCCCTCAGTCAGCAAGCTGACAGCTCCCTCAGAGAAGGAGCCTGATTTTGCCCTCTCAGTTTTGTTGTGGATTTTTTGTCTTTTTCTATCCCGATATTTTTTACGCAGAATAAATCACTTAATCCGACTTTTCTTTCTGCTCGCCGCAGGGGCATTACTTTGTCAGCAGTGACAAAGTAATCAAAACACCGGTCAGGAGGAAGGAGGGTGCTTAAAGCAGCCCCTATTCCTCCCGACACCCACCATCACCCCGCATTTTTCAGATGTCTTTATCCGACTGCACAGACACTCTCCAGACGTTTGCACGCCTTTTTTCACTATCCAAGTTTAAAGTGATTTATGTCCACTATTTCAGACCGTGTGTCTGCGCCTTTTCTTTATAAATATGTTTTTATCCGTACACTGAGCGGCGGTCATTGACTGCTTTTTAACGCTGACTTTTCACATAAACATATATACCGAAAAATGCACGGGATTTTCACCCGTGCATAAATTTTATTTTATCTTAGATGATTTCACAGCGGAATAATCACCGTAAACGGTTGTCTTGCTGTCGGGTGCGACATAGGCTTTGACCTTGAAGTAATATGTCTTGCCCTTTGTTAAACCTGTTTTTGTGTAGCTTACCTTTGTGCCACCCTTTACGGTTGCGATTTTCTTATATGTGCCGTTCTTGCTTGTTGCCATATAGACTACATAGCCCGAAGCGCCTGTCTGCTTGTTCCATGAAAGTGAGGCTTTCTTTGCTCCTGCTTTGACCTTGAGAGTCGGTGTGCCGGGCTTTGTAGCGGTAGTAAGCTGTGTATAAACGCTTGAAGAAACTTTCTTTCCGTCAATGGTCTTATAGGCTGTTACTCTGACCTTATAGGTTGTGCCCTTTGACAGCTTGGTGAAAGTATAGGTTGTTTTTGTGGTGTCAACCGTTTTAACAGCTTTGCCTTTTGCATTATAAAGCGTTACTTTATAGCCTGTTGCGCCTGTGACGGCTTTCCATGTGGCTTTGATTGAAGAAGTTGTCTGAGAAACAGAGAGCTTACTTGTCTTTGAGGGCAGAATGTTGAAATAGAGCGTCTTTGAGCCGCTGTAGTTACCCTTAAATGTAATCTTAACCGCATATTTACCTGTGTTCTTACAGCCTGAAGCATAAGAAACGGTGTAGTCTGTTCCGTTTTTGAGGGCTTTGCCTTTGCTGTTTTTAACGGTGACAGAAGGCTTTTGAACCTTGCCGTTATATGTATAAGATGTTTTTGAAAGTTTAACAGATGAGGCTTTATAGATTGTTGTTGTGCCGGAAACCTTGCCGCATACCGTGCAGGCGGTGACAGATTTGCCGTCTTTTGAAGTTGTGGCTTTGGTTGTTGTGGTGGTTTTGTAGGTGTGGTCTTTCTTTGAAACGGTTTTCTGTGCGACAATAACCTTGTTACAGACTGAGCAGCGTTTGCCCTCTGTGAGACCTGTCTTAGTGCATGTGGCAGCAACCGCTTTGTCAACGACTTCGGTGTGACCTTTTGCGGGAATCTCTTTTGTATAGCTTTCGCCACAACTGCAAGTATAGGTTCTCACGCCCTTAGAGGTGCAGGTTGCGGCTTTGGTTATTTTTGAAGAGTAGGAATGGGTGTGGGTATCGTCTAAATTAACAAATTTAAAGTCGTTATCTTTTGCATATTTTTCTACTTCGGTGTCTTTGTATCCATAAATCGTGAAGCCGTCGATTTTTACAATTTTACCATATTCCACATCATAATAAAAATAATAATATCCAAATGCATTTTTTCCGATATCTGTTACGCTTTTTGGTATTGTTACGCTTGTCAAGCCGGTGCAATCTTCAAACGCACATTCACCTATGCTCGTTACACTGTCAGGAATCGTTATGCTTGTTAAGCCGGTGCAATTACTGAACGCATAACTACCTATGTTTGTTACGCTATCCGGAATTGTTACGCTTGTCAAGCCGGCGCAATTATAGAACGCTTGACGACCTATGCTTGTTACGCTGTTACCGATCGTTACGCTTGTCAAGCCGGTACAGTCCCAAAACGCACTATCACCTATGCTTGTTACGCCGTCCGGGATTGTTACGCTTGTCAAGCCGGTGCAATTATTGAACGCACCTTCACCTATGCTTGTTACGCCGTCCGGGATGGTTACGCTTGTCAAGCCGGTGCAATTATTGAACGCACCTTTACCTATGCTTGTTACGCCGCCCGGGATGGTTACGCTTGTCAAGCCGGCGCAATTATAGAACGCTTGACGACCTATGCTTGTTACGCTATCCGGAATTGTTACGCTTGTCAAGCCGGTGCAATTACTGAACGCATAACTACCTATGTTTGTTACGCTATCCGGAATTGTTACGCTTGTCAAGCCGGTGCAATCATAGAACGCAGAGCCTGCAATACTTTTTGTGCCGCCTTTAATAACAACGCTCGTATTTTCCGAAATTGTGCCTTTGTATTTATAAAAAACTTTTCCGATATATACTTCACCATCAGCTTGAGCATCATACCATACCGTGTTATCGAACGCATCCTCACCAATGCTAGTTACGCTGTTTCCGATTGTTACAGACTTAATGTTTGGTCTGTAACTGTATGAAGTGCCACTTACATAAAACGCATACGCCGGTATACTCTTGACATTATCGCCAAAAACAACATCTATTCCGCTTCCAGCCGTTCCGACATTGCAAAAAGCATTACTGTTGTAAGAAAAACAACTTACGTTTTCTGCATTCCAATTTATTTTTGTTAATCCGGTACAACCTGCAAACGCATTACCACCTATGCTTGTTACACTGTTTGGTATAGTAACGCTTGTCAAGCCGGTGCAATCTTCAAATGCAGAACTACCAATGCTTGTTACGCTGTCAGGTATCGTTACGCTTGTTAAGCCGGTGCAGCCCCAAAACGCACCACCGCCTATGCTTGTTACACTGTTCGGAATTGTTACACTTGTCAAGCCGGTGCATCCTTCAAACACATACCGGCCTATGCTTGTTACACTGTTCGGAATTGTTATACTTGTCAAGCCGGTGCAATCTTCAAATGCACCATCGCCTATACTTGTCACGCTGTCAGGAATTGTTATTTCTGTTAAGCCGCTGCAATCGTAAAACGCATAATCTGAAATCTCTTTTGTTCCGTCTTTAATTTCAACGGTTGTATCATCCGACATTTCACCTTTATATTTATAATAAACTCTTCCGGCATATATATCACCGTCAGGCTGAGCTTCATACCATGCTGTATTATCAAATGCGTCTTCACCTATGCTTGTTACGCTGTCAGGAATTGTTATACTTGTTAAGCCGGTGCAACGGGAGAAAGCACACTCTCCTATGCTTGTGACGCTGTTTGGTATAGTAACACTTGTTAAGCCGGTGCAACGGGAGAAAGCACACTCTCCTATGCTTGTGACGCTGTTTGGTATAGTAACACTTGTTAAGCTACTGCACCCAAAAAATGTACAATCTCCTATGCTTGTGACACTGTCAGGAATTGTTATTTTGGTTGCAAGATTGCCGTTAATATATAATTTTTTTGCATAATATAACGGATTTGACTCGATACCATAATAATTAAAATTAATTTTGCACCATGACGCTAAATCAGAAATATTTACGCTTTTTAAGCTTGTGCAACCTTCAAACGCTTCATCGCCTATGTTTGTTACACTGTTTCCGATTGTTACACTTGTCAAGTTGTCGCATTCATAAAACGCATATTCGCCTATATTTGTTACGCTGTTTCCGATTGTTACGCTTTTTAAGCTGTTGCAATAACTGAACGCATAACGACCTATGCTTGTTACACCGTCAGGAATTGTAATGCTTGTTAAGTCTGTGCAGTCATAGAACGCAGCATAGCCTATGCTTGTTACACTGTCCGGTATCGTTATGCTTGTTAAACCGGTGCAATTATCAAACGCACCATCGCCTATGATTGTTACCCTGTCCGGGATAGTATAAGCGCCTGCTTTGCCGGTAGGATATTGAAGCAATTCTGTTTGGTCTTTATTAAACAATACGCCGTTTAAGCTTGAATAATTGGGGTTATTTTCATCGACTGTTATGCTTGTCAATCCTGTGCAATCATGAAATGCCCATTCACCAATGCTTGTTACGCTCTTTCCGATTGTTACGCTCGTTAAACTTGTGCAGTCATAGAACGCATAATTACCTATGCTTGTTACACTGTCAGGGATCGTTATGCTGGTTAAGCTGTCGCAATAGCCAAATGCATAATCATCTATGCTTATTACGCTGTCCGGAATTGTTACGCTTGTTAAGCCATAGCGACCAGCAAACGAAAGCCAGTAAATGCTTGTTACCGGATAGCCGCCGAGTTTGTCAGGTATCACAAGTTCACCGCTTATTGAAAAACTACATTCGGTTATCGTTGCTTCACCGTCAGAAACGGTATATCGGAAGAGACCCTCGGTATAGGTTTTCGCCGCGCTCGCCTTTGTCGAAAAAAGCTCCGACCACTTTGGCAGTTCCAGCCCGACAAGACCGCTCAGCGGCACAGCGGTCAGCGTCATGATAACCACCATAACGCAAGCTGAAAACCTTTTAAGAAACTGATGTTTTTTCATAACTATTCCTCCGTTCTGAAATTTTTCTTTAAGTTGAATTTATCATAAATTTAAGGAAAAATCAATACTTTATATAAAATATAAAACCCCTGTCTGTATTAATCCGGCAGAAAAACCTCAGCGCAAAACCGCCGGGTTTCCCAGGCGGTCGCATACATATAATTATTATCAGATTTCGTAGCCGTTGAGCCTGAGAAGCTCTCTTGCGCTGTCGAGCGAGTCAACACCGTGCATATTCTTTATCGGTGCGAACTCGTGTTCACGGACTACCTCATATGAAAGACAGCTGTTCATCATGTGAACCATGTCGAGAATGAGCGTCTCAAACTTGTAGCCGTTGGGCGTTTCGGGCTTGTGCATTTCGCCGTTTTCATCAATATAAGGAATCTTCTTCTCAACAATATGAAGCCTCATCTTCTTGTCGCCTGTCAGCTCAATGAGCTTGTCGAGCTTGAAAAGATAGTTGAGAATAACGCCGAATGCGTATGCAAGTCTGCCCTTTTCATCTTTAAGCTCAGCCATCTCGTCTGTCATCTCGTAGTATTCAACGATCGATGGCTTGCCGTCCTCAAGGCAGAGAACGCCGACCTTTTCTCTTTCGTCAGCCTTTCTGACAACCTTTGCGCATACATCGGAATCTGAGAGAACCTCTGCGCCGACAAAAACAGGGTCGTTTATCTTCTGAAGAACATTGTCAACCGCAAATGCGCTGAGGTATTCAATGCCTCTGCTCTTCATTTCGTCAACAAGCCCTGCCTTTTGCATTGATAAGAACCAGCCGCCGTTGCCGTTGGGTGAAAGCGCAATTTCGTCCTTTGCCCGAAGATAAATCTTTCCGTTAAAGTCGCAGGCAGGATTCATCTCCTGAATAAAGAACCTGACAAAGCTCTTATCATAGCCGAAATAGTCATGCTCTTCAAAAAACGCAATAGTGTCGGCATTGTTGATATCGCTTGTCATTATATAGAGAGGCACATATGCGCCGCAAAGCTCTTTAATATGAAGAAGCCATTTTATATGAGCTTCAAAAATATAGAAATCCTTGTTGACGCCTATGTTGAACGTGCCCTTAGGCTTGTCAAGACCGAGTCTTGTGCCCTGACCACCGGCGAGAAGGACTGCGCCGACCTTGCCTTTTGAGAGCGCATCAATGCCGGCTTTTGAATATTTCTCTTTATCCTTTTCTATGTCTTCAACCTCAAGAGCTCCGAGAGGCTCAAACTTACCTCTTTTTTCAAGTGCATCCTTTTCTCTGAGCCGGTCGAAAATGCTCCAGTCGATGTTTTCAATCTGAGAGAGAAGCTTTTCACGGCTTTCATCGCTGAGTTCATCCCAGAAACGGAGAAGATGCTCCTGACCTTTCTCTTCCAGAATGCTTTTGGCTTCGCTGTAGTTCATAATAATTACCCCTTTATGTATATAATTAAAATTAACCGATTAAATATATGCCCGATTTTCTCCCATTATATTTTTATAGTATCATATTTTTCCCCGATTTTCAAGTGTTTTGCGCAGGGAATTATAATAATGTATGCGCTTTGGAAAAAAGAAGAACGGACACCTTGCCGATCCCCCGGCATCTGATGTATCCGTTCATAAGATTATTCAAATTCGTCTTTATGTCTTTCAAGGAAGATTTTGTATATTGTGTCAATAAGCTCTTCGTCGTCAATGCCGACATAGCTGTCATAATCTTCGCTTGTCGCATCCTCTTCGACCTTCAGAATATGAAGTCTCTCGTCGTCACCCTGAAGCGGATAAAGAACAATAAAATCGCTGTCTTCATATTCAATAACGTCGAGCAAGCCGAAATCACAGTCGCCGCCCTCGTTATCGGTCAGAGTAATTATTCCGTCATCATTCATAATAGTTGTCCTCAAATCTTTTTTATTGAGATTGTTTAAATTCAGTTTCAAGGCTGAAACCGGCTTTTCCGACAGTTTCAATGCCGTATCCGTTTTTCGGTCTTATTCGCCCTGACTCTCAAGCCAGCTCAGATCGACCTTGAGATAACCTTTAGGCATTTCAAAATATGAGCTGTCAACATCGGAGCTGAGAGTCTTGATGTTATAAAGCGTTGTTTCGCCGTTATCAAGAATAGTCATTCTGACAAGATTTCCGTTATAGAAATAATAGCTTCTGACCGTTCCGTCGTCATATCTGAACTCTTCGCAGGTGCAGTCCTTGTCGTCAATAGTGACTTCATAGACCTCTGCGCTCGTTGCCTCTGAAATATCAGGCATTTCGAATTGGCTTTCCGACATATCCTGAGCTAAATCATCGGGCAATAAGCAATAAACCCTGAGCTGAGGAATGATTATGTAGCCTGTTTTCTTGTTTGCGTCATAGATAACCTTACAGGATATGCCCTCCATGCTCGTGTCCATATATATACTGCCGCTGCGCATTGCCATTAAAATATCGTCAGGCATTTCGGGGTCGTCTGTCGAGAAGGTCATAGCGAAAGTCCCGCTGTTAAACAGCTTGACAAATTTATCCGACTGATACTCCTGCGGCTGTTCAAGCACTGCTGTGGTCTTCTCGGTTACATCATTGACGGATGTGTCTTCTGTCTGCTCCTCCGGCTTTGTCTGCTTCTCTGCCTTTGTCTGCGCGTCACCTTTAAGGTCAATATCATTGTTATTATTCTGATTGATAACGATATCGTCGGTTCTTGTTGTGTCGTTGAACGGATATGTGCCTGTGTAATTATCAATCACATATAACGGCTGATCCTTGAGAACTACGCCGTTTTCAATTTTCGCCGCATACATGTCGCCGTTTTCGTCGGTCACACCGGCATAAACCTCCTGATTCTGATCAAGAATGGCAACATATGATACGCCGTCGGCGTCAGTGACGGTCAGAGTCTGCTGCTTTGTGTTTTTTATCATCACCGAGCAGAAAACAGACACAGCGACAATCATAAAGACCGAAAAAGCTATTAGTTTCTTTTTTTGTCTCATTTATCTCACCTTAGTCTCCGTTTGTGGTCTCATCGTCGAATGGCAGCTTGCTTAAATTAACGGGAATGTAGCCTTTCGGCAGCTCGAAGAGTGAATCGTCAACCGATGACGATATCTTCGTTATACTCATAATTGATGTTTCGCCGCTTGATGAAATCTGGTCAAGTCTGACAAGCTCGCCGTTATAGAAATAATAAGACGAAACAGAACCGTCCTCGAGAGTGAATGTCTCACAGCGGCACTCTCTGTCGCCAAGGTTCACGTCAGACACCTCTATGCTTTTAACCTCTGACGCATCGCCGAAATCGCTCATATCAAGATCATCCATAACGCTTGAGGGCATCTTGCAATAGACATGATAATCGCTGAGAATGACATAAACGCTGTCTTTCTTTTTCTGATAAAGCATCGTGGCGTCCATACCCTCAAACTTTGTTTTCATGTATATATTGCCGTTTTTTATCGCCATTGTTATCGGACCCGAAGTCATCTCATCGTCCGTCGTGAATTCGACATAATATGTCTGGCTCTCAAAGAGCTTCTTATATTTTTCTGCAAGATAGACTTCCTTTGGCTCAGTTGTGCTTTCAGCAGGCGCTTTATTTACGGTCTCAGAGGTTGAAGACGTGTCAGAGGGCGTCTGTGACTCATTCTTAGTGCCCGAGGTTGAAATTGTGTCAGACGGTGTCTGTGAGTTATTCTTCGTGCTCTCGGTGACAACATCTTTATTTGCATAGTTATAATCGGTGTTCTGCGATTCGTTAATGCTGACAGCCGTTGTGTCATTTGTCGGCAGCTCGCCCGTGTAGCTGACAGAATAAAGGTTCCCGTCGGTCAGAACAGCACCGCTTGCGTCCGTCTCAGCGGCATAGAGATTGCCTTTTTCGTCGGTTACGCCGGCAAGTGTGTGACCGTCATTATCGTCAACTATCGCAAGATATGTTATACCGTTTTTATCGGTTATGGTATCAATACCCTCATTGGGCGTCTTAGTGCCCCCACAGCCGTAAAGAACACCGGCAACAGTGAGAATTGTCAAAAACACTGCCGCAATTCTTAAAAAGCTTTTTTTCATTACATGAATCTCCTTTTCGGACCGAAAATATTCATCCGAACATATTTTTTAACACTATAAAGGTTACAACATAATGCCCATAAAATCAATAGCAACAGTTATGTTTCTTTGTAAATGTTTTATTAAGGAACAAAGGCTCTTTTTCGGAATAAAACGCATACTTTAATATGATAAATAATGATTTTGTGTTGCTACCCGACAGAGCATATGTTATAATAGCATTAATTTCAGTCAAAGGAAGTTTTATTATGCACTCATTAAAGGAGCTATATAAAATCGGAAGAGGTCCGTCCTCATCTCACACTATGGGTCCCGACAAGGCGGCACACAGGTTCATGAAAATGTACCCCGACGCAGATAGATACAAGGTTATTCTTTATGAATCGCTCGCAAAAACCGGCAAAGGACACATGACAGACTATGTTCTTGAAAGGGCTTTCGGCGATATCGAATGTGAAATTGTTTTCGACGCCGAAACACCCACGCCCGAGCACCCGAACACCATGGACTTTTTTGCATACAAAAACGGCGAAGAAGTCGGTCAGGCGAGGTTTTATTCGGTCGGCGGCGGCGCAATAAGAATGAAAGGCGAAAAAATCCCCGAAAGCGAAGAACTATATCCGCTGAATTCGTTCTATGAAATATCCGAGTACTGCCGCGAAAAGGAAATATGTATATGGCAATATGTCGAGGAATGTGAGGGCGAAGAGATTTGGCACTATCTGCGTGACATTTGGCGCACAATGCAGAAATCCGTCAAGGAGGGGCTTTCTACCGAGGGCACGCTCAAGGGAGGGCTTGACATTCAGCGCAAAGCCCGTTATCTCTATCGCCAAAGGCATATCGACGAGAGCGAAGAGACAAAGACAAACCGTCTTGTCTGTGCGTATGCATACGCTGTCAGCGAGCAAAATGCTTCGGGCGGAACTATTGTCACCGCCCCCACATGCGGTTCCTGCGGCGTCGTGCCCGCCGTATTGATGTTCGCTCAGAAGAAGAGAGGCTTCACCGACGAGCAGATAATTCACGCCTTAGCCACCGGCGGAATAATCGGCAATCTTGTTAAAACAAACGCCTCAATCAGCGGAGCGGAATGTGGCTGTCAGGCTGAAATAGGCACTGCCTGCGCTATGGCGGCGGCAGCAATAGCCGAGCTTTATGAGCTTGATATTGACCAGATTGAATACGCCGCAGAAATGAGCCTTGAGCATCATCTGGGTCTTACATGCGACCCTGTGCTGGGGCTTGTGCAGATTCCTTGCATTGAAAGAAATGCCGTTGCGGCGATGAGGGCTCTTAACGCCGTCAATCTCGCTGACTTTTTGGCTGACTCAAGAAAAATCAGCTTTGATATGATAGTTGACACCATGTATGAAACAGGCAAGGACCTTAAAGTCGTCTATCGTGAGACAAGCGAGGGCGGTCTGGCGAAAAAGTTCTCAAAAGGCTAAATCAAAGCACTTGACTTTTCCGCATTAAATTGATAAAATACTTTTTGCATTTTCGGGAAACGAGGTAATTAACATGAAGCTGCTCGCACCAAAGGATTATAAGCCTCTGCTTGACATTCGTCACACGGAGGTTGCCATTAAGAAGGTCAAGGACTTTTTTGAAAAGGATCTCTCCGTTCAGCTCAATCTTACAAGGGTTTCCGCTCCCCTTTTTGTCAAGGTCGGCACCGGTCTCAACGACACCCTCAACGGTGTTGAACGCCCGGTATGCTTTGACGTGCTTGAGACAGGCGAAAATGTTGAGATTGTTCATTCTCTTGCAAAATGGAAGAGAAACGCTCTTGCATACTACGGCTTTGAAAAGGGCGAGGGTCTTTACACCGATATGTATGCGATAAGGCGTGATGAGGAGACGGACAATTTCCACTCAATCTATGTTGACCAGTGGGACTGGGAAAAGATTATTTCAAAGGAAGAACGCACCCTTGACACTCTCAAAAAGACCGTAAAATGCATTTACGACGCATTGAGACACACCGAAAACTACATAGCAAACGAATATGACTTCGTTCACAAGTTTCTCCCCGAGGAAATTTTCTTCATCACAACTCAGGAGCTTGAGGATATGTACCCCGACAATACTCCGAAAGAAAGAGAAAATATAATCGCCCGTGAGAAAAAGGCTGTCTTTATCATGCAGATAGGCGGTGCGCTTAAATCAGGCGAAATCCATGACGGAAGAGCGCCGGACTATGACGACTGGAGCCTTAACGGAGATATTATTGTCTATTACCCCATTCTTGATGTCGCTCTTGAGCTTTCATCAATGGGTATAAGAGTTGACGAAGAGGCGCTTTTAAAGCAGCTTGAAATCAGAGGCTGCCCCGAAAGAAAAGATCTCCCGTTCCAGAAGGCTCTTCTTGAGGGAAAGCTCCCCTACACAATCGGCGGCGGTATAGGTCAGTCAAGAATGTGTATGTTCTTTCTGAGAAAAGCTCACATCGGCGAGGTTCAGGCTTCGGTCTGGCCCGAAGAAATGAAGAAAGAGTGCCTTGAAAAAGGTATTCATCTTCTGTGATATAAGCAAATAAAAAGACTTTTATCTGTTTTTTTGTAAAAAGACTTGCAATATCAGAAGTTTTTCTATATAATACTCCTTGCGCATTGATTGTGCGCAGGAATATGCTACTGTGGCTCAGTTGGTAGAGCAGCGCATTCGTAATGCGCAGGCCGTCGGTTCGAGTCCGACCAGTAGCTCCAAACGAAAATCCGTTCTCGCATGAGGGCGGATTTTTGTTTGTATTATTCACTCTTCATTTTTCATCATTCATTATTCATTAAAGAGACGGATTTTCGAATGAATAATGAAGCCGCTTCGCTGATGAATAATGAATAATTGATTTTGGAAATTTGTACAACAAAAAGTACAATCCAAATAGTTCACTTCTTGACTTTTTACCGTCTTTTTGCTACACTGTTTATAAGGTGATGATATGGATTTTGTTTTTGATTTCTTATTTGAAATAATAGCCGAACCCGTTTTTGAATGTTATATAGCTGTAATGTATCATTTTTTTGATAGTAATAAAAAAGTCTCCAAGAACACAAATATCTTAATTGTTTTTATTGTGCTTTTCGAGTGCTTAGCCTTGCTTCTTATGTTTGTAATCGGTGCAGTGATGTCTTTAGAAAGTGGTGGAAACAGTTTAGCAGGGAAAATCCTGCTCATCTCTCCTGTTCTTGTGTCAATCGTTCAGATTGGGGCAGGTATTATATTGCGCAAAAAAAGAAAAGCAAATAAAAACACCTGATACAGTAATCCTTCGCCAGTCACAAAAGTCGCACGAAGTGTGGCTTTTCTTTTTTACACCTAAAAAACGGTACTCGGTTTTTCCGGTACCGTTTTTGTGTATTCTGTAATAAAAGTTTCTGCGGTTCAGACCGCGTTTTCTTTTCTCGCCGAGAAGTTTTCGGGTTTAGCTGTGATGTCTCCCGACTTTGTGAGAGCCCATTTTGTCAATACGGGACCGACAATTTCATAGACCAGATCGGCGAAACATTCTTTGTACGCAAGAGTTTCATAGCCCGAGGCATACATAATGTATTGATTGCAGCCGAGTCTCATTTCGTTTATCAGCGCTTTTTCGCAAAATGCGCTTCGTCCTAAAACCGACGGGGAAAGCTGATTGTCAACAATCTGCCTTAAAGCATCTTCTTCAGTCCCCACAAAATCAGGGCAGAAAAACTTTATACCGGCCGACATATTGGCGGCGATATTGCCGTATTCCTCCCGACTTAAGATTTTCTCCGCCAAAGGGTCGCTGAAAATTCTGAAACTGTTGTTTCGGTAATGATACGCTCTGACAAAGCAGCTGACAAGTGCAGTCATATTTTTGTTTTCCATTTTTAATCACCTCTATACTTAATACACCTTATTTTTATAAAATACAAGACTTGAAAAATTTTCGATTTTGTGGTAATATAACGCCACAGACAAAGGCGGCTGTAGCAACAGAATTAATCTGTTTGCGACTGCCGTTTTGTTTTTTGACAAATTTTTAACATTTTTAATCAATTAAACGCTTAAAAATCATTGATTAAACCTGAAAAATGAGGTATAATCAAAAAGTATGCATGTAAAAATAAGACGAGGGGGGATTTGATGAAAAAGACTGATCCGACCGTCAGAAAAGAGACGCTTTATATAACGGTGTGGACCGTTATTCTCAGCGTGTTTATTCACAGTGTTTTTCTTATTCTGAAAAGATGGGATCTCACTGTGCTTTACGGCAATCTGCTCGGCATTTTTCTTGCCGTTTTAAATTTTTTTCTTCTCGGGCGCACTGTTCAGAGCGCGCTCTTAAAAGATGAAAAAGACGCCAAGAACGCCATGAAGGTCTCACAGATGCTCAGATATCTTCTGATAATAATTGTTGTCGCTGTGGCGGCGATTTTTGAATGTTTCAATCTTATAGCGACTGTTGTTCCGCTCCTTTTCCCGAGAATAGCTATAACATTCAGACCGCTATTTGATAAAAAAAGCAAGGGAGAGAGTGAAAAAAATGAAGAGTAAAAAACTTTCTTTCCGTATTCTTGACTGCTTCTATATTTTTATGATGATTTTGCCCATTGTCTGCGGCATTGTGCTTAAGGTTCTGACAAATGAGCCGAGCGACGAGGTGTCTATCACCGGCGCAAGAGTTTTTTTCACTCTGAAAATGCCCGTTCAGAATTTTATTGTCAGTGAATCTCAGATAAACTCGTGGCTTGTCATGATAACGATATTTTTTCTCTGCCTCTATCTCACTCACGGCTTAAGCGAGAGAGGAGAGCTGAAAAGACAGCTTGTGGCGGAATGGATAATTGAAAAAACCGACGGTATGATAAAAGAGAATATGGGCGACTTTTTCAAGGGCTTTTCGCCGTTTATTGCCGCCGTTATGGGGCTTTCGGCGTTCTCGAGTCTTCTGACGCTTGTCGGGCTTTATCCGCCGACCTCTGATATAAATATTGTCGGCGGCTGGGCGATACTCGTTTTCATACTTATTACTTATTACAAGATGAAATGCGGCTTCGGTCATTATCTCAAGAGCTTTGCCGACCCTGCGCTTCTGACGCCGATGAATGTCATAAGCGAGGTTGCAACGCCCGTTTCAATGGCTTTCCGTCATTACGGCAACGTTCTTTCGGGTTCGGTTATATCTGTTCTTGTGGCGTATGCGCTGGGCAAGGCGTCAAACGCAGTATTTGGCAGACTGCCGGGCTTTCTGGGCGACATACCGTTTCTGAGAGTGGGCATACCCGCAGTTTTATCAGCTTATTTTGATGTGTTCAGCGGGCTTTTGCAGGCGTTTATATTTGCGACGCTGACAATGCTTTATGTGTCGGGCGGCTTCCCCGAAGAGGACTATTTTGAAAAACTCAGAAAGAAAGCACTTAAAAAAAGTAAGAAATCAGCCAAGGCTGAATAACGGAGGTAAATAAAATGTTAGAAATCGCAATTGGTATTATTTTAGGCTGCTGCGCTCTTGGCGCAGGTTGTGCAATGATCGCGGGTATCGGCCCCGGTATAGGCGAAGGCAACGCAGTCGGTGCGGCTTGTGAAGCTATCGGCAGACAGCCCGAGAGCAAGTCAAGCGTAACAACAACAATGCTTATGGGCTGTGCTGTTGCCGAAACAACAGGTCTTTATGCCCTTGTTATCGCAATTCTTCTCATATTTGTTGCACCCAGACTTTTAGTCAATATTCTTTTAAGCTCAATAGGTTAAGAGCGACTCCCTGTCAGGGTGAAAAGTATAATCCGAACCCTTAGGAGGAATCACAATGCAGACGTTGGACGTCATATCAGTTAATTTATGGGATATTGTTGTCTCCTTATGCAATCTTGCCATTTTGTTTTTAATATTGAAAAAGTTTCTCTATAAGCCTGTGAGAAAAATGCTCCAGCAGAGACAGAAGAGTGTTGATGATAAGTATGCGCAGGCGCAGGAGGCTCTTTCAAAGGCGGAGAGCGACAAGGCTGAATATGAAAAGAAACTGGGACTTGCAAAGAGCGACGCTCAGGCTATCATAAAAAAGGCAACGGATACCGCAGACGAAAGATCAAAAGAGATTGTTTCTTCGGCAAGAGAAGAAGCCTCTCTTATTATAAACAGAGCGCAGAGCGCGGCGGAGCTTGAAAAGAAAAAGGCGGAGCAGGAGATAAAGGGCGAAATCGTTTCGGTTTCAACTCTTCTTGCCGAAAAGCTCCTTGAGCGTGAGATAAGCGAAGACGACCACAAGGCTATGATTGACTCGTTTATCGAAGAAATAGGTGGCGGCGATGGAAAAGAAGACTAATTCTTACGCCGAGGCCTTTTTCCTCCTTGCGCAGGAGGAAAACCGCACTCAGGAATATCTGACGGCTCTTTATGAAATTTGCGCCGTTTTAAAAGAAAACCCCGAATATTCCGTATTCTTATCTTCATACTCAGTTTCAAAGGAAAAGCGGATTGAGGCTGTCGAGAGCGCATTTAGCGGCAGGCTCCCCGAGAGAGCCGTGTCGTTTTTATGCATACTCTGCGAAAAGCGCAAGGTGAATGAAATCGAAGAGATAACGGCAGAATATGAGAAAATGTATTTTGCTCAGGAAAACATCTCAAAGGCAATCATTACCGGCGCATACCCGTTTGACGAGGAGCAGAAGAAAAAGGTGAAATCACAGCTTGAAAAGCTTTGCGGTCACAGGGTTATTGCGGAATTTTCCGTTGACAAAACCCTGCTCGGCGGCGTGAAAGCTGAGATTGACGGAAAGATAATTGACTCAAGTGTCAGAAATCAGCTTAATAAACTCAGGGAAGTGATGGACAGATGAGCAGCAGAACAGACGAAATCAGCAGCATTATTAAAGAACAAATAAAAAACTACCGCAGTGAAATCGAAATGACCGAAACCGGCACGGTAATTCTCGTCGGTGACGGTATCGCAAGAGTTTACGGACTCAAAAACTGCATGGCGGGCGAGCTTCTCGAATTTGAGGACGGCTCCTTCGGACTTGCTCAGAACCTTGAAACAGAGACTGTTTCCGTTGCGCTTCTTTCTGATGAAAACTCAATCAGAGAGGGCAGTGTGGCTAAGCGCACGGGCAGAGTTCTGTCTGTTCCGGTCGGAGAAGGTCTGCTCGGCAGAGTTGTCAATGCTCTGGGCGAGCCCATTGACGGCAAGGGCGACATAGAGTACTCAGGCGAAAGACCTATCGAATCCCCCGCCCCCGGAATTATAGAGAGAAAGCCTGTTTCAACACCGCTTCAGACAGGCATTAAGGCAATAGACAGTATGATTCCCATCGGCAGAGGTCAGCGTGAGCTTATTATAGGCGACCGACAGACGGGTAAAACCGCTATTGCCCTTGACACAATAATTAATCAGAAAAACAGCGGCGTTATCTGCATCTATGTCGCAATAGGTCAGAAAAACACATCGGTTGTTCAGATAGCGGAGGAGCTCACAAGGCACGGTGCAATGGATTACACAATCATTGTTTCCGCTTCGGCTTCACAGAGCGCACCGCTTCAGTATATTGCACCCTACTCAGGTTGTGCAATGGCGGAATATTTCCGTGAACAGGGCAAAGATGTGCTCATAATATATGACGACCTTTCAAAGCACGCAGTCGCATACCGTGCACTGTCGCTTCTTATAAGAAGACCGCCCGGACGTGAAGCCTACCCCGGTGATGTATTCTATCTTCACTCAAGACTTCTCGAAAGAGCGGCGTGTGTTGCCGATGAATTCGGCGGCGGTTCAATAACCGCTCTCCCGATTATCGAAACACAGGCGGGCGACGTTTCGGCTTATATCCCGACTAACGTTATTTCAATCACAGACGGTCAGATATTCCTTGAAACAGAGCTTTTCAACTCCGGCATAATGCCCGCAGTCAACCCCGGTATCTCGGTCAGCCGAGTCGGTGGTTCAGCTCAGAAAAATTCGATGAAAAAGGTATCGTCCGTTCTGAAACTGCTCTATTCACAGTACAGAGAGCTTCAGGCGTTCTCACAGTTTGACAGTGACCTTGACGCCGACACAAAGAGCAGACTTGCTCTGGGCGAAAGAATTGTTGAAGTCTTAAAGCAGGGCAGAAACGAGCCTCTCTCGGTCGGCTGTCAGGTAGCGATTATTTATGCGGTTACTCACGGCTATCTTGATGATGTCGAGGTTTCAAAGGTTAAATCATATGAAAAGGGTCTCTTTAAGAAGCTTGAGAACGAACACGGAGCGCTTCTTAGGCGTCTGACAGACGGCTTCTTTGAAGAGGAAGACGAACAGGGGCTCAGGGAAGTTCTTGAAAGCTATAAGGGGTGAGATGATTGGGCGCTGACGTAAAAATACTCAGAAACAGAATAAAAAGCGTCGATTCCACTCTTCATCTGACAAAGGCGATGGGGCTCGTCGCTTCATCAAAAATGCGCCGCGCGCTGAGAAATATGAACAGTATGCGTGAGTATTTCGCTTCGGTTGAAAATGCCGTGAAAATTCTCACCTGCTCACCCGAATGCAGAAAAAGCCCGTTTATGCAGAAAAGAGAAACGGGCAGAACAAGGCTTGTTGTCATAGCCGGCGACAGAGGACTTGCGGGCGGCTATAACTCTAATGTTATTAAACTTGCCAAGCAGTACCCCGACGCAGAAATCTATCCCATAGGCAAGCGAGCCTGTGAGAGATATGATATGCCGTTTGTTTCATCTGAGAACTTCACCTACAGTCAGGCGTCTCAGATGGCGAAAAACTTCTGTGAAGATTTCGTAAAAGGCGAATATGACAGACTCGGCATTGTCACAACGCATTATGTTTCTATGCTCAGCCAGGAGGCTCAGATAAGATGGATTCTTCCGCTTATGAAAGACGATGAGCCGAGCTCGGGCAGTGTAATATTCGAACCCGATGAAAGCACCGTGCTTTCAATGATAACCGAGCAGTATGTTTCTTCGGCAATTCTCAAAGAGGTCAGAGAAAGCTATGCCTCCGAGAATGCGGCGAGGAAGAACGCTATGGATTCAGCGGGCAAAAACGCACAGGAAATGGTTGACAATCTCACTGTTCAGTATAACAGAGCAAGACAGGGCGTTATCACTCAGGAGATAACCGAGATTGTCGCCGGTGCGGGAGAATCATAAAAAGGAGATGAACTAAATGAACGTTATAAAAAAGGGCGAGGTCTCTCAGGTTATGGGTCCCGTTGTTGACGTCCGTTTTAACGAGGGAGAAATCCCCGATATACTTAACGCTCTCACAATGCCTATCGGCGACAGGACGCTCACCGTTGAGGTCGCTCAGCATATCGGCGATAACACCGTTAGATGCATCGCTATGGCTTCAACAGACGGTCTTGTCAGAGGCACGCAGGTCACCGACACGGGCGCGCCGATAAGCGTGCCTGTCGGCAGAGAAACGCTGGGCAGAATTTTCAATGTTCTCGGCGAAACGGTTGACAACGGCGAAAAATTCGAGGCAAAAGAGAGAAAGAGCATACACAGACCTGCTCCCGAATTTGAAGAATTATCATCTTCAACAGAAATTCTCGAAACAGGTATAAAGGTTATCGACCTTATGTGCCCATATTCAAAGGGCGGCAAAATCGGTCTTTTCGGCGGCGCAGGCGTCGGCAAGACGGTTCTTATCATGGAGCTTATTCACAATATTGCTATTGAGCACGGCGGTCTTTCCGTTTTCACGGGCGTCGGTGAGAGAACAAGAGAGGGTAATGACCTCTATAACGAAATGAAAGAATCGGGCGTTCTGGGCAACACCGCACTTGTTTACGGTCAGATGAATGAACCGCCCGGAGCAAGAATGAGGGTCGGTCTTTCAGGTCTGACAATGGCGGAATACTTCCGTGATGAAGAGAAGCAGGATGTGCTTTTGTTTATTGACAATATATTCAGATTCACACAGGCGGGTTCGGAGGTTTCTGCGCTTCTTGGCCGTATGCCCTCGGCGGTTGGCTATCAGCCGACGCTTGCAACGGAAATGGGCGCTCTTCAGGAGAGAATCACTTCAACAAAGCAAGGCTCAATCACCTCTGTCCAGGCTGTCTATGTGCCTGCCGACGACCTGACGGACCCTGCCCCCGCAACTACATTCGCTCACCTTGACGCAACAACGGTTCTTTCAAGAAATATCGCTTCACAGGGTATTTACCCCGCTGTTGACCCGCTTGAGTCAACGAGCCGTATTCTTAACGCCGAAATTTTAGGCGAAGAGCATTACTACGTCGCCAAAGAGGTCAGACGAATTATTCAGAGATATAATGAGCTTATGGATATAATTGCCATCATGGGTATGGATGAGCTTTCGGATGAGGACAGAATACTGGTTCAGAGAGCGAGAAAAATTCAGCGTTTTCTTTCTCAGCCGTTCCATGTTTCTGAAAAATTCACAGGCTTTGCGGGCACATATGTGCCTTTGAGCGAAACAATAAGAGGCTTTAAAGAGATTATCGAGGGCAAGCATGATGACCTACCCGAGAGTGCTTTCCTCTTCGTCGGCACGATTGACGAGGCGGTCGAAAAAGCAAAGAGGGAAAGCAAATGAATACCTTTAAGCTGAAAATCACTTCGCCCGACGGCAAAATCTATGACGGTGACGCAGTCTGTTTATCGGTCAGAGGAGCAGACGGCGACTTAGCGGTAATGGCGGGTCACACACAGTTTATCACTGCGGTAAAGCCGTGCGAGTGCAAGATATATCTGCCCGACGAAACACAGAAAATCGGGAAGACCGACGGCGGAATGTTGACGGTCGGAAAAGATGAAACGGTGTTTCTTTGCGGAACTTTTGAAGAAACAGAATAAATAACAGGCGGTATGCGCTCAGCGTACCGCCTGACTTTGTGCTTAAAAAGATGATAAAGTATAATGATACGCAAACGGACGGCACTTGACAAAGATTATTCTGTATTGTATATTATTGTTTAAAGAAATAAAAAGGAGAAATCTTTATGTCAAGAGCTGAATTAAAAACTAAAGCAAAAAACCAATTAGGGGGAAACTATTCGGGACAAAATGGCTTTATTCGGTTATAGTTTTGCTTATTGCATCGTTATTGAGCGGGAGAATGATCTCCGGGGGAATGAATTTACTGTTTAAATTCAATAGTCAGTACTTCCCTTCGGTTTTTGAAATCATTCGCAGCGGAGTGTCAACCGCTTTATCAGTTTTAACAACAGTGGTGAGCGGTCCGTTAGCTTACGGAGCAGCAAAATTGTTTCTTAAACAGGCAAGAGATAATGAACCAATGGTAATCGAAGATGTATTTTGCGGCTTTAAAGAAGATTTCAAAGAATTATTTCTGATTCATTTTATAAGCAGTACTAAAGCGTTTCTTTGGGGATTATTATTTATTGTTCCCGGAATAGTGAAAACATTAGCCTATTCAATGTCCTATTACATTAAAGCGGATAACCCTGACTATAGCTGGAGAGAATGTCTGAATGAAAGCGAAAAAATAATGAATGGGCACAAAGGCGAATATTTTGTGCTTCAGCTCAGCTTTATCGGCTGGAACATTGTCGGTTTCATTTGCTGCGGCATTGGCATGTATTGGGTTTCAGCTTATCAGAATGCAGCAATGGCACATTTTTATGAGTCAATCAAAGAAGCCGAGAATTTAAAAGAGGTATCGGTGTGAATAGCGACAAAACAGTAAAAATTATGTTTGTGTGTCACGGCAATATCTGCCGAAGTCCTATGGCTGAATTTATATTCAGAGATATAGCCACAAAGGCGGGCAGGGGTAATGCATATGCAGTCTCATCGAGTGCGACGAGCACAGAGGAAATCCACGGAAATATAGGGAATCCCGTTTATCCGCCGGCGAGGGAGGAGCTTCTTCGTCACGGAATTAGTTGTGACGGCAAAAGAGCCGTTCAGGTCAAAAAGAGTGACTATGACAAATATGACCTCTTTGTTGTGATGGACAGTAATAATGTCAGAAATATAATGCAGATATTCGGTCAGGATAAGGAACACAAGGTTCATAAGCTTATGGATTACACACTCTATGGAGGCGATGTTGCTGACCCATGGTACAGCAGAAATTTTAAAACAGCTTATGAAGATATAGAGCATGGTTGCAAATGTCTTTTTGAATATCTGGAGAAAAACTGAAATGACCGAGAAAATAGCGAGGGAGTGTTACTGTCGGAAAAGATGAAACGGTGTTTCTTTGCGGAACATTTGAAGAAACAGAATAAAACAATACGGCGGTATGCGCTCAGCGTACCGCCTTAGTTTTACCCCCTGAGCTTTTCAATCAGCTCTTTCTGAAATTTTATTTCTTCGCTTATTTTCTTCATGAACGGAAAAGTGTCCTCGTCACGGTATAGGATTCTTCCGACACGGCGTACGCTTCGCAAAAATCTGAGGTTAAACTTTATTTCACTTTGATGCTCTGTCAGAGGGCAGATTCCATAGCCTCGGATATCAATCACGGCTTCAATATCTCCCTCACTGTTCATCACGGGAAAGAACGGGAAAAGTCTGCATGACAGCGGTCTTTCACTTCTCAGGCATGTTCCGTCACAGACTGCAACTCTGAGTCCGTTTTCTTCTTTAACCGTGAGGGCAGTTTCTTCAAAAGGAAAAAGAAGCATACCTGTGTTTTCATCACCCTTACAGCAGTTTTTGTTACATATCACACCGCAGTCAGCCCTGAGCGGCGTTACATTTTCGAGCATTTTATATATTCTTTCATATTTTTTAGCTGTCATAATTTTTCACCTCATAATTATTATATATTCTTTTATTGCGCCGTCAATGGTTGTGTTTTCAAATGTTGTGTGATATAATAAGAAAAAATCAAAGGAGCATACAAAAATGAAAAAGAAATTAACACTAATGCTTGCAGTTTTAATGCTTGTCATTTCAACGGTTGCATGCGGTCAGAACGGCAAAAAAGAAATCCCTGTCGGCACTGTATCTCACCTTGCCGGTGAGCAGTCGCAGGAAATACTTGACGCATACATGAAATCGGCGGGAATTTCCGAAGAAAGACGAAAGGTATTCTTCGACCATGTCAGACAGTTCAATGAAGCGGTGGATTCATCAGTGCTCTATGACGCATTCACTCAGGCAGACCCCCTGACGCAGGCATATGACGCATATGATTATCAGGATCAGTGGGCGGAAAAATACCCCGAATTCAATGGGTATAATTGCAGAATAACGGCGATGGGACTTTTAGGCGATAAAATCAGCACTGATATCAACGCCGAGACAAGAGACAATGAGCTGTTTCTGGATAAAGAATCGCTCGAGGCTGACAACTCTGTTTTTGTCGGCGAGAATGACGAAACAAAGTTCTGTCAGCTCTTCTCGATGATACCGACAGACAACACAAAAGATGTCTCGGTTCACGTCGAAAATATTCGCAAGGACTGGGAAGAGAGAGGCATTTCTTTTGAAACGGGCGACAAGCTCAGTCTGATAACGGTGTGGTTCCACGATAAATGGTCAGAGGAAGAAAACGAACTGACGGTCGGGCACACAGGAGTTTTGATAAACTGTCAGGACAGGGTTCTGTTTGTTGAAAAAATCGCTTTTCAGGAGCCTTATCGGGTGTCATGCTTTGGCTCGAAGGAAGATTTAGTCAAATATCTGACAGATAAATATAATGTTTCATGGGATCAGGAGACGGCTTCGCCCTTTATAATGGAAAACGACGTTTTAATCAGCTCTGCGCAGGGCTAACTATAAATCTAATAATAAGGCTATTTGCACCCTACATACCGATTTTTCGATATGTAGGGTGTTTTTCTTTGCTTTTTCGCTATTTTTTACCTCTCCTTAATCTGACTTCGGCAATTAAGGGATTAGTTTTTCTATGCATTGTTCCAGTGCCCAGTTCTGCATTTCAAGAAACATCTTACCTTTAATTTCATCATATTCAAACCACACTAAAGTATGGTCAGCTTCTGTCGGCTCAGAAACTTTTTCTTTAAGTTCACCTATATAGTAACTTTGAACAGGATGAAAATATCCAAATTTCGGATGAACAGTATAAGTTTCTGCCGAACAGATTTTTCTTTTTATAACTGCGGTGTAACCTGTTTCTTCAAGGCATTCTCTTTTAATACAATCTTCGTGATTTTCATTTTCATCCAAACCGCCGTCAAGAAGAAAATATCCTTTAGCTGTTTTTATTACACCGATTTTATTGCTGTTTACAGGGACTAAATATGCACCCTCTCTGTCTATATACTCAGCATTTTCTTTAACTCCAAATACTTTATGCATTTTGCACCCCCATTATTTTATTCTCAAAAAATTATATCACAACACTGCCATACATTTCAACCGTGCAAAGTATCAGTCTGCCGACAGAAAGAAGCTACGGCACAACCCTGATTTCGCCGCAAAAGGTTACATTACAAATTTTTTTAATTTTGGCTAAGTTTGAGCTAAGGTTATATCTGTTAGAATAGAAACAGAAACAGGGCTTTGACAAAGGCGGAAAAAGCTTCATGAAAGGTGCTCAGAGCGATTTTTCCGTTGTCGGCGTCAGCTACGAGACGGCAATGACATCATTTGTCAGCGGTGAAGCGTCAATAACAAGCGGAACCGTTTTCACTCAGGGCAGCGACGCATACGAGTGTATTATTACGCAGGAGCTTGCCGCTTTCAATGATATTTCGGTCGGTGATACAGTGACATTCACTAACCCGAATAACGAAGAAGAGACTTATGATTTTAAGGTAACAGGCATTTTTTCGGTAAAAAGGACCGGTAAAGCAAAGGCGGCTTGCAGAAATGCAGGCCGCCTTTGCTGTGTTATGGGTTAAGATAAAATTTTATGAGTATTTCTGTTTTAAAATCCGCGGAATACTTTTTCTCTGGTTATTATTCAATATCCTTGCTGAACTCGGAGAGAACAAGGTCGGGGTTCTTGTCGAGCGCCCATTGAATTGCCCAGTTTCCGTCGAAGATAAGAAGGTCGTTGCCCTTGACGTCCTTAATCCAGCGGGTGTCACCGGCAAGGTTATATTTTGCGCCGTTAAAGTCGGGCGTTTCAACTCTTCTGATATATTCGTGAGGAATATCCTGTCTGAGGTATTCGACACCGTATTCGCTCTTCATTCTGAATTTTAAAACATCAAACTGAAGAACGCCGACAACGCCGACATAAACCTTTTCCATACCGCCGTTAGGGGGGAAGAATATCTGAATTGCACCCTCCTGAGCTATCTGATTCATACCTTTTGCAAACTGCTTGCGCTTCATTGAGTCAACCTGCTCAATAACAGCGAAATGCTCGGGGGCAAATGTCGGAATACCCGAATAGCGAACCTGCGCCGATTTCTCACAGACGGTGTCGCCTATCGAGAAAATGCCCGGGTCGAAAACGCCGATAATGTCGCCTGCGTATGCTTCATCTATAATGTCTCTCTCCTGAGCCATCATCTGCTGAGGCTGAGAAAGGCGCATTACCTTGCCGCCCTGAAGATGATAATATTCCTTGCCACGCTCAAACTTGCCCGAACAGATTCTCAAAAATGAAATTCTGTCACGGTGAGCCTTGTTCATGTTTGCCTGAATTTTGAAAACAAAGGCTGAGAAATGCTCGTCAAGCGGGTCAACATAGCCGCCGTCGGCGTTCTTTCTCGGGAGCGGTGAGGTCGTGAGCTTCAGAAAGCTCTCAAGAAACTGTTCAACACCGAAGTTATTGAGCGCTGAGCCGAAGAAAACGGGGCTGAGCTTTCCCTTGTGAACCATTTCAAGGTCAAATTCAAAGCCTGCGCCGTCCAAAAGCTCGGTGTGGTCGCACAGCTCCTTGCGAAGTCTTTCTGTGATAAGAGAATCTAAAGTTTCGGTGTCGTCTATGTCGCATACGATAGACTCAAGCCTGTTTCTGCCGCCGTGAAAGTTGTCATATGTCAGCACCTTTCTTGTCTGACGGTCATATATACCCTTGAAGTTGTCACCGCAGCTTATGGGCCAGTTCATCGGGTAGGTCGCAATGCCGAACTCAGTCTCAAGCTCGTCCAGAAGCTCAAACGGGTCTCTCGCCTCATGGTCCATCTTATTGATGAAAGTGAAAATCGGGATTCCCCGCATTGCGCATACCTTGAATAATTTTCTCGTCTGAGGCTCAATACCCTTTGCGGCGTCAATAACCATGACCGCACTGTCAGCCGCCATAAGGGTTCTGTAGGTGTCTTCGGAGAAATCCTGATGCCCCGGTGTGTCGAGAATGTTTATACAATAGCCCTCATATTCAAACTGCATGACAGACGAGGTGACAGAAATACCTCTCTGTTTTTCAAGCTCCATCCAGTCCGAAACAGCGTGCTTGTCGCCCTGCTTGCCCTTGACGGAACCCGCCGACTGAATTGCTCTGCCGTAAAGCAGCAGCTTTTCTGTGAGTGTCGTTTTGCCTGCGTCAGGGTGGGAGATTATCGCAAACGTGCGTCTGCGTTCAATTTCCTGTTTATTGTTCATATTTAAAGCAGCTCCCTTTCGGTAATCAAATATTTTTACACTAACTGAATAATATTATCATATCACATTTTTGTTTTCAAGAGAAAACCGTGATAATTCGCTTATTTGTCGCTGTTTTTTCTTGACGGACCGAAATAGGAGTGATATAATTTTCCGGCTGATGAAAAAATTTATTCTGTTTTAACAGAAAGGAATGATAAATTTGAGTATTGAACAAACTCTTCTGAGCGCGGCAATGTGTCTTTTCGTCGGTCTTATGATGACAAGAGTGCTGAAGATTTTCAAGCTCCCCGACGTTACTTCTTATCTTATAGGCGGTGTGCTTATCGGCACATTCTGTCTGGGGCATTTTGTCATAAACGGTTATTCCGTCGGCTTTAATGACGCTGTTGCGCCTGTCGGTGAATTTACGATTATCTCAAATGTTGCGCTCGGCTTTATTGCGTTTGATATAGGCAACGAATTCAGGCTTGACAGCCTCAGAAAAACAGGCAAGCAGGCGACCGTAATCGGTATTGCGCAGGCGATAGTCACGACAATAGTTGTTGACGCCGTGCTTATAGCTACACATTTTATCGTGCTCAAAGCGACGGGCAGTGACATTCTCCCTCTCCCTGCGTGTCTTATTCTTGGCGCTATTGCGACGGCGACAGCACCTGCGGCAACGCTTATGGTTGTCAGACAGTATAAGGCTAAAGGTAAGCTGACAGACCTTCTTTTGCCGATAGTTGCGCTTGACGACGCAGTCGGTCTTGTTGTCTTCGCCGTTTCGTTCGGTATCGCTAAGGCTATACACGGCGGTGAAATAGACGCTGTGAGCATTGTTTTAGAGCCTGTTCTTGAGATTGTTCTTTCGCTCGTTCTCGGCACTCTTGCGGGGTATGCGATATCGGGTATCGAAAAGCTGTTTCACTCAAGGTCAAACCGTCTGACGCTCATAATATCTTTTGTGTTTATGACGGTTGTTATCGCTCATCTGACATTTAATGTCGGAAAAGTGACGATAGGATTTTCACCGCTTCTCACATGTATGATGTTCGGCACGGTCTTCTGTAATGTATGTAAGACGAGTGAAGAAATGATGGAAAGAACCGAGCGCTGGACAAAGCCGCTGTTTATGCTTTTCTTTGTTATCAGCGGAGCAAGTCTTGACTTGAGCGTTTTCAAAAAGCCTATATATATCGTTATCGGTCTTATATATATCGTTTTCCGTTCACTGGGCAAATATTTCGGCGCAATGGGTAGTGCTAAGGCAGTCAAATGTGATGATAAAACGGTGAAATACCTCGGAATTACTCTCCTGCCGCAGGCGGGCGTTGCTTTGGGCATGGTCAGCACGGTTGCTTCCGACGCAGTATTCGGTGACACGGAAATAGGTAGCACGGTAAGGTTTATCGTTCTTTTCGCTGTTCTGGTCTATGAAATTGTCGGTCCCGTATTGACAAAATGGGCTCTCACAAAGTCGGGAGACATCACAGCTAAACCCGAAAACTTCTCGGCGAGAAAAGAAAACGCGGTCTGAACCGCAGAAACTTTTATTACAGAATACACAAAAACGGTACCGGAAAAACCGAGTACCGTTTTTTAGATTTGGTGCTTTTAAGCGTGGAAATTATCGTACTGACCGAAATAGCGGACAGTACGATAATTTTATTTTTCCGTCTTTTGGTTCTCATTTTTAACAAGAGCAAGGAGCTTTTTGAAATTATTTATATTCTCAACGGCAAGAGGCAAAAATTTTTCGTCAATGCTCATTACAGACTCAAGCAAAAGTTCCCTTTCAGACGCTTTATTATCCTTGCCGAGTAAAATATAATCAGCCGAAACATTCAGCACCAGACAAAGCTTTTGAAGTGTGTTTAAGGACATTCCTCTCTGTCCGCATTCTATATATCCCAAAAAAAGCGATGAAATTTCAAGCATTTCTGACAACTGCTCTCTCGAAAGTCCCTGAGAAGTTCTCGCTTTACGCACACGTTCCCCGATTTCAAGGTTTAAATTGTTTTTCATTTCTATTCGCCTCCTGAAAAATAAATCGGTGATGTTCTCTATAAGTAAAAGTATATTACTTACAGTTGGTAATAAAAACTTACTTATAGTATTGACAAAAACTTACTGATAGTTTATTATATTGTGGCAGGCGCAATCAAAAAAATAAAAAAAGGAGGTCGCCGCGAGCCTGCTGCGGCAAATAAAAAATGAGAACAATTAAAAGAGAAACGCTTATTAAAATGTATGTGGTATCACTAATCATTGGATTAATTTCAATCATAGCAATACCGATTATTCAGTATACAAGCGGATTGAAGAGTGATTCCATGCAATTTGTGCTTATGATTCCGCTTGCTTTAATTGTGTTTCCAATTGAAATTTGCGGGTTTATCATAAACTGGAAAAAAATACTTAAAGGTTTTATTGCCCCCATTCCTATCATTTCTTATTTCATACAATATATTGTTGGAACATGGTATTCAATAAAAGGTTTAATTGCAATTTTCAAACACACAGATCTTGTAATAGGAAAGCCGGAGGAAGCAGATAATGCTTGACTTTTTCGAGCAGCTTATTGAAGAGCCGTCCGTAGGAGAAATTTTAACCGTCGGTATAGTCAGTCTTGTCGTAGGCGCATTTTTCATCTTCGCCACTGTTATTTGTGTCAGTATTGAACGAAACAGCGATGTTAGTTCTCACTCGATTCTTAAAATCATACTCATTGCAATAGGTCCGACCATAGTTTCCGTTCTTGCGTTTTTCGGCCTTGAAGCGCCGACAAAAGTCGGCCTTATTGCTTCTGTAATTTGCGCCGCCGTTGTTACCGTATGGAACATATTGTCGCTTGGTCTTTTCAAAGGCTTGATTTTCTCGGTAGTTCATATTGTTATCGGATTTTTAGCAGGAATGAGCATTATTGCTGTTGCCGGTATTGCTTTGATTTTAGGCATTATCAGCATATTCGGGAATTTTTCCGGAGGGCTCGACAATGGCAATACTGCGCTCACTGTTCCCGAATATGTAAGAAACATTAACAGCGGTGAAACATATTATGTGACCGAACACAGCGGTGTATTGTGGCTTGATGAATGTGGTGTAATAATTCGTCCGGGAGCGTATGACGGAAGGTTTATTGACGACAGTGGCAACGAATATATAGCATGTTAAAAACAGAAACTGCCCGGTTTTTAAACTAGGCAGTTTCTGTTTTTGGCAGAACTTTTTCGGTTTGAAATCTGTTTTCTCCTATTGTTAATTGTTTCGTATATATAAAATCCTTAAAGGGATTCATAAAAACCAAATCTTACAGCAAAAAGGCTGTTCTATACAATGAGAAAAACCGTGCGACGAAATTGAAGCCCGTCACATTTGCGAAGCAAATATTTCATGGCGTCAGCTATTTCATATCCGCAGGATATTTCACTCGCCGCAGGCAGAAAAGATTGAAAAGCAAGAGAGCCAAAAATAAAAGCCACACTTTCGTGCGACTTTTATTTTTGGTGCCGGTGGCGGGGGTCGAACCCGCACGGGTTATTAGCCCAACGGATTTTGAGTCCGCCTCGTCTGCCAATTCCAACACACCGGCTTATATTAATTTCAGCCCGATAATTGTATCATACTATCGGGCTGTGTGTCAATCATTTTTTTCTTTTTTGCCTCTTCAAGAGCTCTGCATTTTCTTCACGAACCTTGAATTTTTCTTCTCTCTTATAGATCTGAAACGCTTTGTATAAAGAATGTTTCGCCGATCTGAAAATCTTTGAAATTTACAGAAAATATTCCCATGAAGAAATTGTTGAATATTTCAGCCTGTTTTTTTTAGTACTGTGAAGTTTCTGTGACAGCGGCTTCCTTAATAACTCCCTCTGAGAAAACGCCTGTGACAAGAACCATTGTGCCCTCTTCAGGCAGTTTTCCGTCGGTGAAAAAGTGCTGCTGCCATGATTCGTCTGAATACGGATGTAAAATCAGGTTTTCCGAAACAAGTCTACCATAGACAGCCACCGACTTATCTTCGAATTCTTCTTTAAAGCTCTGCATATTGGCTATCTGAACCCGCTCAAGCGTTGCGCTCATAACCGACATATCAACATCATAAGTCTTTCCCTCATAAGCGGTTTTAACAGTTATTTCAGGGTCTGTGAACCAGTATCCGTCAAGCGCATCTTCGCTCTTTTCAAATGTGCCTGTCACCGTGACAAGCGAACCGTTTTTCGGCAGCTTTGATGCGCCCTTTATTCTGAGCTCCCACTGCCAGTCACTGCCTTTATCATCGCCGTAGCCCCAGACATAATACCTTTTCACTTTATTGAACTCATCATAAAGAGTGGCGAAAGTGCCTGTTTTTTCGGCCTCTTTGTTTTCATAATCGCCGCCCTTTTTATCAAAGAAAATCTCATGATAGAGCTCATATTCCTTTTCATCGTCAACTGTCTGGAATACTGACTTTTGGGCAGACTGCCCTTTATCGTCGGAAGATAGGCCGGTGTCTGTAGCGGGTCGGTCATTCGTGCCGTTTTTTGAGTCTGAGCAGGCAGCAAAACTAATCAAGAACATAAAGCAAGCGAGTATCAGTGCTGTAATTTTCTTCATACTGTTTCCTCCGTGAAGCATTTTTCTAAATTATATCAGTTGTGAAATAAAAAGTCAATGTTCTGACAAAAGTAAAGCCCCTCCTTGAGGAGAGGCTAAAATTCGTTTATTAGCTTTTTATAAAAAGTTAAACATCAAAAAAATCACGCGTGCTTTTTTCTTGTGCAAACGAATAATGCTGCTGCTGCAACCGAAAGAGTTGCACAAGCTGCTACAACTGCTGCGCCGTCATTAACACCCATTGTCGGGTTATGAGGCTGGGTTGTTGTGGGAGCTTCTGTCGTCGGTTCGGTTTCAGGTTCGGGGTCCGGACTGGGAACTGAGCCCATGTAAAGGTTAGCGAAGAAATTAACGATGTCCGACTGACCGAGTGCCTCGATAATTGATGAATCAAGACCAAGTGACTCAAGAACGCCGCCGAAAGTATCCATAATTGATGCTACACCTGCTCCGTCGCCTGAGTTGCCACCGAGAATGCTGCTGATGTCAAAGCTGCCTTCTGAAGCCTCATCGCCTGTGGGAAGTGAAATTCCGAGTGAGCCTAATGCATCAGTTAAGCCCGAGAAGAGCTCTGTGATCTGGCTGATGTCAAGTGACTCAACAAATGATGTGAGAGCACCTGTAGGATCAAACTCGCCGATGCCGCTTTCGCCTGAGCTTCCGTCGAGGAGACCGCCTAATGTGTCTTTGATTCCGTCAAGAGCACCTGAAGTGTCAGCAATACCGTCTCCTGTTTCTTCACTTGTGCTTTCGCCGAGAAGACCGCCTAATGTGTCTTTGATTCCGTCAAGAGCACCTGAAGTGTCAGCAATACCGTCTCCTGTTTCTTCACTTGTGCTTTCGCCGAGAAGACCGCCTAATGTGTCCTTAATGCCGTCGAGAGCACCTGAGCCGTCGCCGAGACCCGATGTGAGCCCGCTGAGACCGTCTTTGATCGAATCAACGTCGAAGTTTTCGAGATCAAGATCACCGAGTGAATCGCCGAGACCCGAAAGAATGTCTTCAGCAGCAAAAGCGGGGAGGCAGAGACAAGCACACATTGCGATAGCTACCAATACGCTTAAGAGTTTTTTCATAATGCTTCTTTCCTTTCTAAATATTTATATTATGGCAAAATACCATGATATACGTTAATAATACATCTTTATTTAGGAAAAATCAAGTATTTTCCCGAATTTTTTTAAATTTATTACCAAACGATGAACACATCCAAGCCGTCAATTCTGTAATTCGTGCCCTCAACGAACTTAAACTCCTGACATGTTTCAAGACCTTTGATAAAAGCTTTGAGCATAGTTTTGTTTTCCATAGTTATTCTTGCCTTGAGAGTAAGCTCCGAACGGTCGGAATACTTTTTAAGCTTGCCGGGGACAAAGCCCGTGCACCACCAGTATCTTGTGTATTCGCGCGAAAGAAGTTCTTCGTTTTTGTTTCTGTAGAGGGTCATTTCCATATAGAGAGCGTCATCATCCGATACACAGTCATAATGTTCAACGGTTCTGTCTGTCGGCTTATAATAAACGCCGATCTCTGCGCCGATGAAAACAGCGCCGTATTGACCCTTCCAGAACTCTACCATCCAGTCCTTATTGTCATAGGTGTATTTAATTCTTGCCGTGTCGAAGAACATGAAGACGAACTGTGCTCCGAAGTCGTATGCGGCGTTGAAGCCGAACACTCTTTGCCACGGGTCGCTGTTTGTGTAGTAATAGTTACCTGTTTCATTATAGAGATAGCCGAGAAAGCCCTTGTTTTCCTTTGCAGCCTCATCTATGTATTTGTCGCCCGTAGTCGTTTTAGTGGTAGTGACCGTAGTAGGCGGAGCAAGCGAAGTTGAAGGAAGAGTGGTTGTTATCGGATTAACGATTGAAGTGGGCATTTCGGTTATATCGGAAGAAATGTCATATGTTGAAAAAATATTTTCCGAAGAAGGCGCCAGAGTGCTTTCGGTCGTAGGGGCGGCAGTGCTCTCCGATGCACTCTCCGATGTGCTTTCTGTTACTGGTTCAACGGGCTGTGACTGCTGCTGAGCGTCATTCTGATTAGCGATTATTGTGGGGTTATTAATCTGTTCCCCTTTCGCAAGCTGTCTGACTGCGACAAAAGACGCTATACAAATTGCAACAAGAGCAATTACAGCGGCGGTTATTTTGTTTGTTCCCATCGCCTATGCCTCCTTTTAACTCATTATTGGTTATAGAATATCAGAAATTTCAGACACAGTCAAGTAAATTGCGCTTTCTTAATAATTTTTTCATCATAGGGTGAAAAGTATAATTCGAACCCAGCCTTAAAGCAAGAATTTTTCGTGCTTTTCGGCGTTTCGGTCTCGCAAGGCGTTAGCCTTGCTTCACCCTCAGCCACCAAAAATCATCAAAAAATCATTTGCTTTAAGGTCGAAGATTTTTTATCGAGAAGATTTTTGACCTTTCAAGGCACAAAACGCAGTCAATCCTTTCGGATTGACGAGTAT
>JBJEOI010000058.1:0-93086 GCA_051880635.1 Acutalibacteraceae bacterium
AGGGCGAAAATATTCCGATAAAAAACTGAGTTCGGATTATACTTCTCACCCTAACTTGATACACACAGTTTTCCAAGGCAGCCGGTATTTTATCGGTTGCCTGTTTGACGGAAAGGAGTAATATATGAGCAAAAAAATATCGCTCGGTGCAGCAATAGGTCTTATATTTATCAGCATTGCGCTCACAGTCGTCATAACAATATCCGCTTCGGGCACTATATACAACTCAATTCTTCAGTATCTTCCGGAAAAGGTTCAGACTTATTCGATGCTTGAAGAGGTCGGCAATATTGTCAAATCAAATTATTACGGTAACATTGAACAGGAGCAGTTGAATATTGCCACCGCCGAGGGTTATATAAACGGTCTCGGCGACGCCTATTCACGCTATATGAGCGCCGCTCAATGGGCAAAATATGACGCAACCATTCAGGGTAAAATGACCGGTATCGGTATTGAATACGCAAGAAGCGGAAACAATATCAAAATTAAAAAGGTTTATCCCGGTTCTCCGGCAGAGGTCAGCGGTCTTTCAAAGGGTGATATTATTGTTGCTTTTGACGGCGAACCCCTCACCAAAGAGAACTATAACGATATGGTCTCAAAACTTGAGGGCGATAAGCTCTCAACTGTCAATCTCACTTATAAGCACTCAGGCGAAGAAAAAACCATCAGCGTCGCTATGGGCTATGAAGCTCAGAGCGTTGAAGCCCACGCCATAGGACAGATAGGCTATATCAGAATAAGCGATTTTTATGCGACAACAAAGGAGCAGGTTCAGAAAGCCGTTGATAAGTTTGTTTCTCAGGAGGCGACAGCCGGTATAGTTCTCGACCTTCGTGACAACTCAAGCACAAACTTTGAAGCGGCAATAAGCGTTATTGATATTTTCGTGCCCACAGTCGAGGGCACTGATTCAATAGCACGGGTCACCGATGCAAGCGGAAAAGTTCTTTCAAGCTATTCCTCAGACGCCGCTTCTGTCAATCTCCCCATTGTAGTAATAATAAATGAAGGCACACTCGGCGGCGCTGAGCTTCTTGCCACCGACCTTCGTGATTTCGGAAAGGCACAGATTATCGGCACACGCACTGCGGGTATGGCCGTAATGCAAAAGGTTTTCAAGCTCACAGACGGCGGAGTTCTTCTTCTTTCGGTCGGTGAAATAACTCCTTATAAGAGTGAAAGCTATAACAATATAGGCGTAAAACCGGACTTTGAAGTCACGGGCAAAGAAACAGAAGAGATAAGCGACGATCCTCTTTATATCTATGCCGCCTCTCTTCTTGAAAAGGATACTTCACAGGAGGGATAAGTATGAAAACAAATGTTATATCTCACAGAGGAGCAAACTTTTTTGCCCCTCAGAATACAATACCTGCGTTTGAAAAATCACTTGAAATCGGTGTTGACGGCTTTGAGACAGACGTTCATCTGACAAAAGACGGCGTACCTGTTCTTTGCCACAACTACACGATAAACGCAACCTCGAATAAAAAAGGGAACATCACCGATTATACATACGCCGAGCTTCAGCGTTTTGATTTCGGGAATTATTTTTCGCCGATTTATAAGGGCACAAAAATCCCAACTGTCGATGAATTTCTCTCACTTGTTGAGAAATCCGATATCAGTATTCTCAATATAGAGCTTAAAAGTCCTAAGGAGAACACCTCCGCCGAGCTTGTCGCAAAGACAATAAGCCTTGTGAAAGAGCACGGTCTTATGGAAAAGCTCATAATTTCCTCCTTTAACCCCGAAATTCTTGTTGAAGTGAAGAAAAATACACCGGAGTGCAAGACGGGTCTTTTATACAGCCCAAATCACCTAATAGCGTGGACTATTTCAAAAGACCCCGTCGCATACGCCAAAAATATCGGTGCGGATGCGCTTCACCCCCATGAAATATATGTCACAAGACAATATGTCGCAAAGGCTCACGAAAGCGGAATTATGGTTAATCCATGGACAGTTGACGCCCCGAAAAACATAGAAAAAATGCTCAACTGCCGTGTTGACGGAATAATCACGAATCACCCCGACCTTGTCAATCACTTGATCGGCGTGAGAGAAAAACTGCTTTAATACATATTTTAACGCCGTCTCACAGGAGGCGGCGTAGCTTTATAATTTTTTTAAGCTTTAACTAAGTTTTATGTTATAATATAAAGACATGAAAATCAAAGAGGTGAAAAAATGAAGCTTTTATATGCAGAAGATGAGCTTTCAATGAGTGAAGCTGTCACCGACATTCTCACATTCCACAAATACTCTGTCGATGCCGTTTATGACGGCGAGCAGGCTTTTTTCTACGCTATGAATGAAGCCTATGACGGAATTATTCTCGATATAATGATGCCGAAAATGGACGGTGTCGAGGTTCTGAGAAGACTTCGGGCTTCAGGCAACAACACGCCCGTTCTTCTTCTCACTGCCAAGGCGGAAATATCAGACAGAATTTCGGGTCTTGACGCAGGCGCAGACGATTATCTCCCGAAGCCTTTCAACATGGGCGAGCTTTTAGCAAGAGTCAGGGCTATGCTCAGAAGAAGAGAAAACTATACGCCCGAAATTCTTCAGTGCGGCAATCTTTATCTGAATATGCAAAATTATGAGCTTTCCGCAAACGGTAAGGCATACACATTACCTAACCTTGAATATAAAATGATGGAAATTCTGATGCTCAATCAGGGGCATTATATCTCAACGGAGGATTTATTGATTAAGGTGTGGGGCTATGAAACCGACGCAGATATCGGCATTGTGTGGGTTTATATTTCATATCTGAGAAAGCGTATTTCCGCCCTCGGCGCAAAAGCGGAAATTAAGGCGAAGCGTAATATCGGCTACACTCTGGAGGCGATAGAATGATAAAAACACTTCAGAAAAAATTTGTTGCCACTTCGATGACAGCCATAGGTATTCTTCTGCTCACTTTGTCACTGATACTCAATATTGTCAATTCATACTCAGTCTATAGGCAGAATGAGCGTATTCTCAATATGCTCTCAGAGAAGGAGTTTTCTATTCTGTGGCAGATTCCGCAGGAGTTCGGTCACAGCGGCACTTCGGGCTTTTTTCAGGCTCCGATAAATGAAAACACCCGCCGTTCCAGCATTTATTTCATCGCATACGCCGACAAAAACGGAAGAATTCTTTTTATTGACACAAGCCGCAACGCCGAAATAACCAAAGATGAAGCGTATTCCATAGCTCAGACGGCTGTAAGCAAAGGTAAGCCGGCGGGAAGAATTAACGAATACCGCTATAAGGCGACCGAAACCGAAAGCAATATCGGCACGGCTTATGTCTTTCTTGACATTACGCAGGGGAAAAACAGCGTTTTGAGAGTTATCTTTTTATCGTCTGTGCTGACACTGCTCTGCTTCGGGCTGATGCTTCTTGTCACAATATGGCTTTCAAAAAAAGCTATAAAACCGATAGCTCAGAATATGGAAAAGCAGAAAAACTTTGTCACAGATGCAGGTCACGAAATCAAAACTCCGCTTGCTATTATCATGGCGAACACGGAGGCGCTTGAGCTGAGAACCGGCGAAACAAAGTGGACGAAAAATATTAAGGACCAGACAAACCGATTAAGCGTTCTGATGCAGGATCTTCTCTCGCTTTCCCGCCTTGAAGACACAAAGACGGACAAAATGCTCGAAACGGTTTCCGTATCTGAAATAACCGCCGACACCGTGTCGATGTTTTATGAAAGCGCGGCGCTTAAAAGGGTCATGATAAAGGAGAATATTCAGCCCGATATAGAGATGAAAGCTGACCGTGAGCATCTGATGCGCCTTGTTTCGGTTCTGACGGATAACGCCGTAAAATACTGCTCAGATGAGAGTGAAATTGAAATAAATCTTTCAAAGCCTGATAAAAAAATCATTCTCACCGTCTCTAACGTATGCGATGCTCTGCCCGACTGTGACAGTCAGAAGCTGTTTGACCGTTTCTATCGGGGCGACAGCTCAAGAGGGCAAAGCGGAGGCTACGGAATAGGTCTTTCGGCGGCAAGAGCCATAACGGAGCTTTATAAAGGAAAAATATCGGCGCAGTATCAGGATGAAAACAGAATAACATTTACGGTTATACTATAACAAACTAAGCGTCTGAAGGGTTGGTTTCTTCAGACGCTTAGTTATTCATTTCACAACAGTTCGCACAGCCTCTTAAAGTCCTCCATAGAAAACTTTTCCGCCCTGACATCGGGTGAAAAGCCTGCCTGTTCAAGAGCTTTTGCGACCTTATCCTTTGATATTCCCATTCCCGAGCTTATAGAGTTCACCGCCGTTTTTCTTCTCTGACCGAAAGCGGCTTTTATCAGCTTGAAGAACTTCTTTTCATCGCTTAAAACCATGAGCGGCTTTTTTCTAAGCGTCAGCTTTATAACCATACTGTCAACCTTAGGTGACGGCATGAAGCATCCTCTTGAAACGCTGAAAAGCTTCTCGGCTTCAGCGTAATAATTGACCGCCGCCGTTACCGCCCCTGCGTCACGCGAGCCGACCTGCGCGCAAAGTCTTTGACCGGCCTCTTTCTGAACCATAACCGTGACAGCTTCAATGGGCAGCTTGCTTTCAAGAAGAAGCATGATAACAGGCGAGGTAATATAATAAGGCAGGTTTGCGCATACCACAACACGCATACCGCCGAATTTTTCTTCGATAAGCTTATGCAGATCAATTTTTAATATGTCGTCATTTATAATCTCTATATTGTCGAAATCGGCAAGAGTCTCGTCAAGCACAGGCAAAAGCCTTTTGTCAAGCTCGACGCACACAACCTTTTTCGCTCTTTTGGCAAGCTCCGCCGTCAGAACACCGACGCCTGCGCCTATCTCAATAACCCCCGTATTTTCGTCACAGCCGCCCATTTCGGCTATTCTCGGGCACACTGACGGGTCAACAATAAAGTTCTGCCCCAGTGCCTTTGAAAACGAAAACCCATGACGGGTCATAACATCTTTTATTACGCCTATATCGGATAAATTTTTCATTTTTCCCTCCGAATTTTTTGAAGTACAATATATTCGCCGTTATATTTCATCATCAAAACAGGCTGTCACACTCAGAAGCAAAAAGCGCTGAATGTGACAGCCCTGTTATTTTATATCAGCCGAAAAGATTTGCCAAAATATTATCTATGTTTGAAAGACCTGAAAACAGGGCGTCGAAAAATGAGAGAATCTTTCTGAACAACGCTTCAAGCGGATTCTCTGTCTTTGAGGGCTTTTCGCCGCTGTCGGCTCCGCCCGTGACTGTGTAGGTAAACTCACCCTCAATCATTGCGTGGTCAGAAACCGCTTCGCCGTTTTCATTGACGATATCTTTCACATAGCTGAAGCTGTCGCAGGTGATTTTGACATTTTCGCCGTCTCTGTAAAGGAACTTTTCAACCGAATCCCATTTGCCCCAGTATGCGCCCTGTGAATGCCACGCAGAATAGTCGTCATAGTCGCCGCCGTTATAAAGCTCCGTCCAAGCGTCCTTAAAGCCTTCTTCTTTGATAAGCCTGCTCGTTAAATATTCTGCGCTTTCATTACCTTTATGGTGTGATGAAATATTGAAGTCACCGGTGATTATGACGGGTCTGCCCGTGTTCTTTGAGTCGATTAAATCGGCGAGCTGTCTGAAATTATCTTTTCTTGCGGCTGTTGAGCCGGGGTCGTCAAATGCGTCAGTGTGAATATTATAAACATCAATATAAACGCCCTCTTCAATTTCAACGCATACATATGTTATGCCTTTTCTTGAATAGACATCTGCGCCGTCCTGCTCACTGCCGTCGCCCGAAAGAGTGTTCCATTTAATGTGCTCTTCACCTGTCAAAGGACTTGTCTTTGTGAAAATTGAAGTGCCGTCGCCCCAAGGAACTCCGCCCTTCCACTGTGTGGAATATTTATAGTCGGTCAGCTCGGAAGCGAGAAAATCATGATAGAAGAAATCCTCCTGAACGACGAAAATCTCATAGTCACGCGCATTGATATATCTGCCGATAACAGTCTGATTATTCATCGTCTTGTTATTAATAAACGACATAACCGACTCCATGTCAACCTCGCCGCCCTGAAATGCGCTGAAATCAGGGAGACCGGCGACATTAAGCGACGCCATTTTAAAGGTGTCTGTCTTTGCGCCCTCTGCGCCCGCAAAAATAAAAAGTGAGAAACTCATTATAACCGTAAGAAATAGTGACACTGTTTTTTTCATAATGAACCCCCGTTTCTTTATTGTTAAGCTAAAAGTCAAGTCTGTATTATTCGTTTTCAGCCTTTGCGGCCGCAGCCTCGTGTGAAGCTCTGACATAGCTGTAGATAGGCTCAAGCCTTTCTTTGGTGAGCGGATAGCCGAACTGATAAAGCAGATAAATAAGAGTGTATGTAACAGCCGGAATTATTGTGCAGACCTTGAGAATACCGGGGCTGACAATTTCATCATAGCCCGTGGTTGTCATTGAAACATCATAGCCGACTTTGGCAAGAAGCATAATTCCGCCGTAGTCTGCGGCAGTCTGACCGAGCTTTCTGCAGAAAGTATAGACGGCATAAATAGCGCTCTCTGAGCGTATATGGGTCTTGAACTCCTGATAATCAATAACATCGGCAACAACCGCCCAGTTTGTTATTGAAATGAATGAATAACCGAAACCGATAACAAAAAGAAGAATCATATAAAGCCACGCCTGGTCGGGCTTAGGCTTAATAACATATGTCGCAACTGCTGCCACTGCGGCGAGAAGACCGCCGACGCTGCATATTTCCTTCTTGCCGAATCTCTTGACGAGCTTAGGCACTATCGGAATCATTATAACCATTGGCAGATAATTCGCTATTGTGCCGATAGTTGAAAGCGAGGTGTCGCAAAAATAGTTCTTATAAAGATACTGATTGAGTGAAGCAAACTGAAGCTGTCCGCTTATCAGAATACCCGTTATCGCAAGAGCAATAAACGGTCTTGATTTTAACATTCCGCCATAGGTCGCCTTCATATCAACCTTAGGCTCTGCCTCCGAGGGCACTCTCTCCTTTGTTGTGCCGTAGCAGGCAAGGTAGAAAACTACAGCGCATACCGCCATGATAACGGCGAAAATAAACATTTTCTGACCGTTTGCTTCGTTATGGTCATTAACCTTATCATAGATAATGAACGGAGCCAGAAGAAGCGGTGCCGCGCCGCCGATGCCGCCGCCGATTGTTCTGAAGGTTGAAAGAAGCGTTCTGCCGTCGGGGTCATCGGTTATTACCGAGGCGAGCGAACCGAACGGAACATTCATACCTGTGTAGAGCATACCGAAAGCAATATATGTGACATAAGCAAAAATCAAAAGGTATGTCTCATTCGTCGTAAACTTCTGAATGTTGAAGAAGCAGAGAACCTGTGAAAGTGCAAGCGGAATGGCGATAAACTTTATGTAGCCTCTGAACTTTCCGCTCGGACCGGGCTTTCTTTTAGCGACAATAGCGCCCCACATCGGGTCGTTGACTGCATCCCAGAGCCTTGTGAAGAGGAAAAGGTTCGCAACCTTCTTTATATTTTTGATTTTCAGAACCTCGGTGTAAAAGATTTTAAGAAACGACGAGACATATGTCAGAACGAACAGATTGCCTGCGTCGCCGAGCATATATCCTATGCCTTCTTTTATTCCGATTTTATTCGGGTTTGCATTTTCTTCCGTGACATTTTGTTTGTTTTCTTTTGCCACACCAACATCTCCTTTTCTGTGGACATTATATATACAATAATATATCATTATTGCTCAACAATTTCAATACATTATCTGAAATTCTGTATGTGTGAATTTTTTTCGGCAGAAACAATAATCTCCATGCTTTCGCATGGAGATTATTGCAAAATAAAGAAGAGAAAAATGAAAAAAACAAAAAATATGTAGAAATCTGTTTTAGTGCAGAACCTCAAAAGTTCTGTAAATATAATAATATATTTTGCGGTGATTTTTGTGAATAAACTGTGAACTTTTGAGAAAATTAATGTCTCAGAGCACTTTTTTGTATAATTATTTGCTTTTTTGTCGCCTGAAAATCAGTTTTTGCTCTCATAAAGGCTGTAAAGGTCATGATAAATTCCACCTTTTGCCATAAGTTCGTCGTGTGTGCCTTTCTCGGCAATACCGTCTTCGGTCAGAACAATAATGAGGCTTGCGTTTCTGATTGTTGTGAGTCTGTGGGCGATAGTGAGCGTGGTTCTGCCCTTTGCAAGCTCGGCAAGTGAGTTCTGAACAAGAAGCTCGCTCTCGTTGTCAAGAGAAGACGTAGCTTCATCTAAAATAAGAATAGGCGGATTTTTTATGAAAACACGGGCTATTGAAATTCTCTGCTTCTGACCGCCCGAAAGCATGAGCCCTCTCTCACCGACATATGTGTCGTATTTATCGGGGAGCGCATTAATGAACTCATCTGCGCCTGAAAGGCGGGCAGCCTCTTCAATTTCTTCATCGGTTGCTCCGGGCTTTCCGTAGGAGATATTTTCTCTTATTGTGCCTGAGAACAGATAAACGTCCTGCTGAACGACGCCGATTTGTGAGCGCAGTGAAGCAAGAGTTATGTCCCTGATATCCCTGCCGTCAATAAGTATCCGCCCGCTCTGAATGTCATAAAATCTCGGGATAAGATTACACAGCGTCGTCTTTCCGCTGCCGGAGGGACCGACAATGGCGACATTCTCGCCCGCTTTGATGTCGATATTGATATTTTCGAGCACCATGCCCTTTTCATCGTCATAGCTGAAAGTGACGTTTTCAAGTTTTATATCGCCCTTAACCTCTGTGATATCCCGGGCGTTTTCGTTGTCACGGACAGTAACCTCTGCGTCCATAATTTCGGTGAAGCGTTCAATACCCGTCATACCGTTTTCAAACTGTTCGGAAAATTCAACAATACGCTTTATACTCATAAGAAGCGTTGACACATATAAGAGGTATGCGGCATAGTCGGGAGCCGTGATTTTATCATTAAGCATAAAAATTGCGCCTGCAATGACAATGACAATATACATCACGCCCTCAAAGATACGGGTTGTCGAGTGGAAAAGACCCATATATTTATATGACTCAGCCTTGACCTTATAAAACGAGCGGTTGCTCTCTTCAAACTTTCTCGACTCCTCATCCTCATTGGAAAAGGATTTGACAACTCTTATACCGAGAAGGCTGTCTTCAACCTGAGAGTTGATTTCGCCCAGAGAATGTCTTCTTTCCTTGAATACCTTTCTCATTTTTTGGCGTGTGCCCTTTGTGCAGATAAACATAAGCGGAAGCACCGCAAACATCATAAGCGTCAGAGGGATACTCATAGTGCTGAGAATTGAGAAAGACGCAACTATTTTAATGGCGGCAATGAAAAATTCTTCGGGGCAGTGGTGGGCGAACTCGGTTATCTCGAAAAGGTCGGTGGTTATTCTTGACATAATCTGACCGACCTTGACATTGTCATAATATGAGAACGGGAGCTTCTGAAGATGAGCGAACATATCCCTGCGCATATCGGTTTCGATATGAACGCCCATGACATGACCGATATTTTCCATATAGAAATTAGCCAGAGCGTCAATTATTCTGAACACGATATAAAGTCCGCCCACGCTCAGAACAAGGCTTATTGTGAAATTTTCTCTGTCGTTTATTGCCCTGTCAGTGATAAGCCTGACAATAAGCGGAAGAATAAGGTCGCAGACCGTAGTCAGTGAAGCGCAGAATAAATCAAGCGCCATCGTCTTTCTATAGGGCTTGAAATAGGGAATAAACCTTTTTATCAGATATTTGTTTTTCTGTGATTTTTTCATTTTTATACCTCATGCATATATATGCAGAGGCTGTTGTATTCCGAAGCAGAAAAGCGCCTGAATACAACAGTCCCGAAATTATAAATTAAAATTATGAATCATAACCGTTCGGATTGGTGCTCTGCCATCTCCATGTGTCACGGCACATATCCTCGAGGTTTCTTTCCGCTTTCCAGCCGAGCTCATTGAGAGCCTTTGTCGGGTCTGAATAGCAGGTAGCAATATCACCGGGTCTTCTCGGAGCTATTACATAAGGAATTTTTATTTCGTTTACCTTCTCGAAGGTTTTGACTATATCAAGAACGGAGTAGCCTACGCCCGTGCCGAGATTGAAGATATCAAGCCCCGTCTTTTCGAGAGCTCTTTCAAGAGCCTTTATGTGACCGAGAGCTAAATCAACAACATGAATATAGTCACGAACTCCCGTTCCGTCTGGTGTGTCATAGTCGTCGCCGAAAACATTGAGCTTGGGCAGCTTGCCGACGGCAACCTGTGAAACATAGGGCATAAGGTTGTTTGGTATGCCGTTGGGGTTTTCGCCGATTATTCCGCTCTCATGAGCGCCGATAGGATTGAAATAGCGAAGAAGCAGAACGCTCCACTCGTTATCTGCGGCGTATAAATCCTTGAGAATAAGCTCTATCATATATTTCGTTGTTCCGTAGGGATTGGTTGTTCCGCCGGCGGGCATATCCTCACGAAGAGGCGAAACATTGTTCATACCATAGACAGTAGCCGATGAAGAGAAAACTATCTTCTTGCAGCCGAACTTTTTCATCACACGGCAAAGAGTAATTGTTCCGCCGACATTGTTGTCATAATATTCAAGCGGAAGACGGCAGCTTTCGCCGACTGCCTTGAGACCCGCAAAATGGATAACGGCTTCTATCTTTTCCTTTGTGAAAATTTCAGAAAGACCTTTTTCGTCTCTTATGTCACATTCATAGAATTTGAACTCCTTGCCCGTAATCTGAGCAACACGGTTGAGCGATTCCTTCTGACTGTTGTAGAAATTGTCTATAACGACTATATCATAACCCGCATTGAGAAGCTCAACGCATGTGTGTGAACCGATATAGCCGGCGCCGCCTGTAACAAGAATTGACATATACATTACCTCTTTTCAATAAATAATTCCTTATTAATATAACGAATTTCGTGCTTTAATTATTCGTTTATACCGCAAAAAGCTCTTATGAAAATGCAAATTTTTACAAATACTATTTTATTACAAACCCGACTTTTTGTCAATGAAAAAATCATCGGTTCGGTGCAAAACAAGCTCTGTCCCTCTCACTATCGTTTGACTTTTATGTATAATAATTGTAAACATTTGAAAATATATTTGAAATATCGCCTTATTAGTGATAGAATAATTAAGATTAAACTGAATAAATATCGCTTTTTGCGGTGTTTGTTAAAGGAGGTTTTATTTTGAGCGATTTTGAAAAAAACGAAAATGAGCTTTTCGATGATGAAAACCCCGCCGACGCTCAGGGAGCTTCAGGAGCGGAGAACATTCCCGAAGAAAACGCTGAGACTGTTTCTGCCGAGGCTGAAAGCGCAGAGCCGCCACAGCAGGACGAACTTATTGAGGAGCTTGAGGGAATAAGAAGCAAGTTTCAGGAGCTTCTTGATGAAACCGCAGAAACATATCTCGCAGGCGGAGATATTCAGGCTTACGATGATGAAGAAGAGCAGGAAAAAGAAGATAAAGAAGAAATAAGCGGTGAGGAGCTTTGCCAATGCTGCGGTGAAAAGAAACGCGACACGAGCTTTGGTGAAGATTATCCCTATTGTGCAGACTGCCGTGAGCTTATGAAGCATTCCCCTGTTTCGTTTTTCGGTGTTCTGGCTCTTTTGTGCGTGCTTGTTCTGACAGGCGTTTCGGTTTATCTGTTCGGTTTGTCGAACGCCGAAATCGCAAATCAGGCATTGAGCGCAGAGGCATACACCATGAGCGGCAAGGTTTATTCCGCCATTAACGCATATAATCAGATCCTTCAGCCGTATGCATCATCGTCGGATCTCACCGCAAGCACCCCCGTTCCGAAAAAGGTTGCCGCAAGATATGCTCAGACATATGCCTCACTTCTGAACTACAGCTATGCAAACAGCGTTGTTGAGGAATTTTTCGGCGAAAGCGACCTGAAAAACCCAATTTATAAAAAGCTGAGTGAATATTCAGAAAAGAACGATTGCTACTCAAAGATAATGGAAATCATCAACGCAGCTCTTCAGGATGAGAAGAACGGTGCCGATGAAATCTGTGCAAAGCTTGAAGAAATCAGAAATGATGAGGGCATCGACGATTTTCTTATCGACTATTATAAATATATCGTTGTTCAGTATTTCGGCGAAACGCCGGAGAAGCAGTATGACATTCTCACTTCTCTTATCAAAGAATACCCCGACAAGTGGCCGCTCAGTTATGAGCTCTGTGCCGTCTGCGCAAAGCTCGGCAGAGCCGATGAAGCGCAGCAAAACCTCAGCAAAGTTATTAAGTATAACTGTGAGGACGGCGCAATATACGCCTATCTTGCCGACGCATTCCGCTTCTGTGAAGAGCCCGACCCCGACAAAATGCTCGAAGCTGTCGCAGAGGGCGAAAAGGCTGACGGCGACACGGGCTATGCCGTGACAGACCTCAGCAGAGTCAAGGCTTTAGCTTATCTTCTCAAGGGCGACTATGACTCTGCCTATGACAGCGCCTCTTCAGCTTATCAGATGGCTTATTCGTCGCTTTCTTACGGCTACAGCGTCAACAATCTCAGTCAGTGTCTTTACACCTATCAGCTCTGCGCTCATCTTAAAGGCGACCAAGACGCATACGACTCGGTTGTTGCAATTTTAGGCTATACGGGTATCCCTGAATCAAAAGACATCAAATCATTTATCAAAGGCAATTCTTCACTTGAAGATATAATCACGAACGGGGAGGGCGATCTGGCATGACACTGATTTATATTATCACAAGATTTATAACATTCCCCGGCGCTCTCGTCAGAGGTCTGATTGAACATATCGTCTGCTGTATTCATAAGACGGTTATTGAAGACAACCGCTATATCCGCACCGATGAAAACTGCTCCCATATTGAGCATGAGCTTATGTCAACACCCGGCGGCGCCTTTGCGGTGTGCTTTGTGCCCATGCTCGTTCAGATTTTTCTCGCTGTATGCGTTTCGCTTGCGGCGGCGACAAATCTTCTCTATCTTGGCTGTTTTTCAATACCCTACGGCATTATCGACATAGTCTGCCTTTGGGTCGGCTTCTCTTTGACAGTCAACTGCTTCCCCTCGGTTGAAGACGCTCTCAACATGTGGGAAAAGCTCTATAAAACCAAGGGTCACGTTTTTCAGAAGATAATATTCGCCCCCGGCGCAGTTATTTGTTTTGTGGGCGCATACCTTGAAAAATACTGTCTGACCTTTGTTTCGGGAATAGTTCTGACCGTTATTTTGGCGTTTGCGATATAATAAGCCTTGCAGTGACCGAAATATCGGTGTATAATCATAAAGTAAATCTTTGCCGCAGGAGGAAAGTCTATGGCAGAAGAAAAAAATAAAACCAACACAAAAAATCTTGTCGTCGGCATTATCATTGCGCTTCTTGCGGTAATCGGAGCCGTCACAATCATAAGCGGAGCCGTCAGAGCGATTTCTTCATCATTTGAGCGCTCCGACAAATATGATTCCTACAAAGAATTTATTGCTCCCGTTATTATGAACGACCCTGACGCTTTTGACGACGTTATCAACGCAAATCAGAGTCAGCTTATCAGTATATCAATATGGTCGCTTCTTAAAGGAGACATAAACCCTGACTCATTTGAAAATAAAAAAGGCGGAATGCTTGTTCCTGCTTCACTTATTGAAGAAGAATTCACGAAACTTTTCGGCAAGGATGTCACCCCCGTTCACCAGACAGTTGAGGGCGGCGAAGGTATTCAGTTTGAATACAGCAAAAAGGATAAAGGCTACATCGTGCCCATCACAGGTATTACCGCTCTTTATTCGCCGATGATAGCCGATGTCAGCGAAAAGGGTTCATCGACAATTCTGACAGTCGGTTATCTTGCCAGCGAAGACTGGCGTCAGGCTGAAAACGGCGACATGATAGCCCCCGAACCCGTGAAATATATGAAGATATATTTAAGAAAAAACGGTGACGATTTTTATATCAGCTCAATCAAACAGACCGACGCTCTTGAAACCGTAACAACTCAGCAGACCGAAGCAAAAGATGCCGAAGCAACCGATAAATCATGATTAAGGAGAAATACGATGCTTAAATTTTTCAATAAAAAAACAATGATTGTCTATATCATTATGATTGTTGTTTTCGCAATTCTCGGCACCTCTCTCATAGGTGTTAATATCCACTACAGAAAAGCCTTCGTTGAAGCTACATCAACGGGCAATGAACTGACAGATAAAATAGTCAACGGCATTTCTTCGCTGCTTCAGGGTCTTGTTGACAAGGCGGCCAATAAGGACTCTTCCGCATCTTCTTCGACAGAGACCAAGGAGCCTGAGTATGACGACGCAACAAAAGCGATAATGCAGAAAAGAGACCTCTCTTTCGCTTTCATGATTGTTTCATATTGTCTCATGGCTGTTTTTTCAGGTCTTGCAATCGCCGCAAGCGAATACCCGAAATATCTCGAGGGCGACAAATATAAAGCGAAACAGAGACGAATTGAAAGAGCGAAAAAGAATTCAAAAGGCGTTGTCTGAAACAGAAAAGTATAAGGGACTGCAAGCGCGCAGTCTCTTTTTTTCGAATTATTCCGTTTATGCGGTCAATAATAGACCCGAAAGGAATGATTCTATGGAATATCTCAAAGTAGGTCTGACTGCGCTTTTGTCGGCTTTGGCGCTGTTTATTCTGACAAAACTCATGGGGCACAAACAGCTTGCTCAGCTTGATGTTTTCGACTATGTCAACGGTATAACTATAGGCTCTATAGCCGCCGAGATGGCGACCGAGCTTGAAGCTCCGCTGAAGCCGTTTATCGCCCTTGTGGTGTATGCGCTTATTGCTGTCGCACTGAGTATTATAAGTAACAAATTCCCTGCGTCGAGAAAAATAATTGTCGGTCACCCGATTATTCTTCTTGACAAGGACAAGCTATACCGAAAAAATTTCAAAAAAGCTAAACTTGATTTGAATGAATTTTTATGCCTTTGCAGAGGGCAGGGCTATTTTGATATTAATCAGATAGAGACCGCCGTGTTTGAACACAACGGTTCGCTCAGCATTTTGCCCAAAGCCGGGAGTAAGCCTCTCACGCCCGATGATATGAAGGTTTATCCGCCTCAGGAGGAAATAATCACCGAGCTTATAATGGACGGCAAAATTATCGAAGAAAATCTGAAAAAAGCAAACAAAAGCGTTCTGTGGCTCAGCAGAAGACTTGAAGAACAGCATATAAGCGACCCGAAAGAAGTCTTTTTCGCTTTTGTGGATAACAAGAGCACTCTTTCGGTTTATAAGAACGGTTAAGGGTGATTTTCCTAAAGTTTGACCGTTTTCATCATTTCTGTGTCAGAAAAAAGCGCATACACCCGAAATTCAAAAAATCTTGATTTTCCCCTTTTCAACTATATATATTTGTGATATAATGACTAAATAGGAAACTTAAATGTTCTGCGTTCGGAGGCTTGCCGTTATCCCTCTGTGATAACGGTCAGACTCCGCACACATCGGATTTATATAAACAGGGAGAAGTGAAATGGGAAAAATCGTTGCGATAGTCAATCAGAAAGGCGGAGTGGGCAAAACCACCACTGCCGTCAATATGGTTGCGTCAATAGGCTCGCTCGGCTTTAAGACCCTCATTGTTGATATTGACCCTCAGGGCAACGCAACAAGCGGTCTCGGTCTGAACAAAAGAGAAATCGCTGTTTCAAGCTATGATGTAATACTCGGCAACGCTCCGATAAAAAATGTCATAGCCGAAACGCCGTATAAAAATGTTTACATATTACCCGCCAACATGAATCTTGCGGGCGCAGAACTTGAGCTTGTCGATGTCGACAGAAGAGAGTCACGGCTCAAAAACGCTCTCTCCGCCGTCAAAAATGAGTTTGAATTCATTTTTCTCGACTGCCCGCCTGCTCTGGGTCTTATCACGCTCAACGCACTGTGCGCCGCCGACACTGTTCTTGTGCCCATTCAATGTGAATATTATGCCCTTGAGGGACTGTCACAGCTTATGAGCACCTTCAGACAGGTCAAGCGCCTTTATAATCCGCTTATAGAGCTTGAGGGCGTTCTGCTGACAATGTATGACTCAAGGCTCAATCTCACTCAGCAGGTTGTCTCTGAGGTCAAGCGTTTCTTCCCCAACAAGGTTTATTCGTCAGTTATCCCGAGAAACGTGAGACTTTCCGAAGCTCCGAGCTACGGCAAGCCTGTATTTTATTATGACAAATCCTCAAGGGGTTCTGACTCATATATGGAGCTTGCCCTTGAGTTTCTCAGAATGAACGGTAAAAAGTAAAGGAGGAACTTTATGGCAGCTAAAAAAGGCGGCCTCGGCCGTGGACTTGACGCTCTTTTTGCCGATAACTCTCTTGAAGAGATAAGCGCAACAAGCGCCGTTAAGCTGAAAATTAATGAAATAGAACCAAACAGGGATCAGCCCCGAAAGGAATTTGACGAAACCGCTCTTTCAGAGCTTGCTGACAGCATTGCTCAGCACGGTATCATTCAGCCGCTTCTTGTCCGCCCTCTTTCAGACGGAGCTTATCAGCTTGTAGCGGGTGAAAGACGCTGGCGCGCGGCAAGGCTTGCAGGGCTCAGCGAGGTTCCCGTCGTTATAAGGGAGCTTTCCGACAGCGAGGCTATGGAAATAGCCCTTATAGAAAATCTTCAGAGAGAGGATCTCAACCCCATTGAAGAAGCTCAGGGCTTAAAACTTCTCATTGACACCTACGGGCTGACACAGGAGGAGTGCGCTGACAGAGTAGGAAAATCCCGCCCGGCAATCGCAAACTCACTCAGACTTCTGGGGCTTTCCGAATACATTCTCGACTTAGTCAAGGACGGAACAATTTCTTCGGGTCACGCAAGAGCGCTTCTTCCCTTGGGCGATGAACAGAAAATGCATGACTTAGCTCAGGAGATTATTTCAAAAGAGCTTTCCGTCAGAGAAACCGAAAGAGCCGTAAAGCTCCTTCTGAAAGGCAGTTCAAAAGTCGAAAAGCGACCGAAAAAGCGTGATAAATATTACGACGAGGTCGAGCTTGCACTCAGTCAGGCAATGGGCAGAAAAATTAAGGTTCTCCCCGGAAAAGGTCAGAGAGGTACGCTCGAAATTGAATTTTTCTCCAAAGACGATTTAAGAAAGATTGCAAAATCGCTCGAAGAAGAATAATTATCCGTGATAAGCAAGATGTGAAATTAATACTAAACGCATACAAAATATAAAAGGAAGGCGTAAGAAATGTTAGATATTAAAGTTATCAGAGAAAACCCCGAAAAAGTCAAGGCGGCTATGAAAACAAGAAACAAGGATATGGACGCTCTTGTTGACGAAATCCTTGACATTGATAAGCAGAGACGCGCGCTCTCAGCCAAAAACGACGAGCTTAAAGCTGAGCAGAACGCCGCAAGCAAGCAGATTCCCATAATTAAAAAGGCGGGCGGCGACATTTCCGAAATAATGGAAAGAATGAACGCCATAAAGGAAGATATAAAGAAGGACGACGCCATTATCGCCGAGCTTGAAGCGAAGCAGAAAAAGATAATGTATGAATTTCCGAATATTCCGAGCGATAAGACGCCCATAGGCAAGGACGACAGCGAAAATGTTGAAATCCGCCGCTGGGGCGAGCCTCGAAAGTTCGATTTCGAAGCTAAGGCGCATTGGGATATCGGCGCAGAGCTCGGTATTCTTGACCCCGAAACAGCCGCTAAGGTAACAGGTGCACGTTTCCACTTCTACAGAGGTCTCGGCTCAAGACTTGAAAGATCAATTATTAACTTCTTCCTCAACACTCACACCGAGCATGGCTACACAGAGATTTTCCCACCCTATATGGTCAACCGTGCTTCAATGACGGGCACAGGTCAGCTCCCGAAGTTTGAAGAAGACGCTTTCAAGGTCACAAATAATGACTACTTCCTCATTCCGACAGCCGAAGTCCCCGTCACAAATATGCACAGAGACGAAATTCTTGACGGCTCAAAACTTCCCATCAAATACTGCGCATATTCAGCTTGCTTCAGAGCGGAGGCAGGTTCAGCCGGCAGAGACACAAGAGGTCTTATCCGTCAGCATCAGTTTAACAAGGTTGAGCTTGTCAAGTTTGTTAAGCCCGAGACTTCATATGAAGAGCTTGAGAGCCTGACAAACGACGCCGAGAGAGTTCTTCAGCTTTTAGGTCTCCCCTATCGTGTTGTTGCTCTGTCGAGCGGTGATATCGGCTTCTCCTCGGCTATGACATATGACATTGAGGTCTGGATGCCGTCATATAACAGATATGTTGAGATTTCATCGTGCTCGAATTTTGAGGACTTTCAGGCAAGGCGTGCGGCTATCCGTTTCAAGGACGGCAAGGAGAAAGCACAGCTTGTTCACACGCTCAACGGTTCGGGCGTAGCAGTCGGCAGAACAGTCGCCGCTATTCTTGAAAACTATCAGAACGCAGACGGAACGGTCACAGTGCCTGAGGTTCTCCGTGAATACATGGGCACAGATATTATAAAATAAAAAAGCAAAAAATGGGTTGCGCTTCTGCACAGCCCGTTTTGTTTATGAGGTGATAATACTATGGCGTATGCGCTTATCTGCGCCGGCGGGAGAGGTCTTCGCTTCGGCGGTGATGTCCCGAAGCAGTTTATTGAAACAAAGGGAAAGCCGATTTTGCTTCAGACCGTAGAAGTTTTCGAGCGCACGGCTGAAATAGAAAAAATCGTTGTTATGTGCCCAAAAGACTATTTAAAGGAAGCGGAAGAAATTCTCTCCTCATGCAAAAAAGCATACGTCACCGAGGGCGGAGCAGACAGAAATCTTTCCGTTATGAACGGTATAGCCTACATAGAAAAGCATTTCGGTCTTGACGAAAAAACGATAGTTGTCACTCACGACGCCGTCCGTCCGTTTGTGAGCGAAAAAATGATAGTAAGCAGTATTGAAGAAGCTAAAAAGTACGGTGCGGCCGTTGCGGCTGTTCCTGCGGTTGACACTGTTATTGAGGTTGAAAACGGTGTTATCACAAGCGTTCCCGACAGACAGAAGATGTATCAGGTTCAGACGCCGCAGACATTTTTCGCCAAAAAGCTCAGAGAATTATACCTATCGCTTTCGCAGGAGGAAAAAAACATTCTCACCGATTGCAGCAGAATTTATGTTTCAAAGGGCGAAACGGTCAGGGTCGTTGACGGCGATATAAAGAATGTCAAGATTACCTTTAAGTCGGATATTGAGTGAAATGCTCATCTATACAATTCACAAACAGATTATCTTTCGGCAGTTCAGAACGAGCTGCCGGATTTTTTATTTTCACAATAACCTTACCGCAAATCAAAGCCCACTAAACCCGACAAGGCGGTATTGAGCTTTTGGCTCAATACCGCCTCGCTGTATATCACATTATCACTTTCCCGCTATTTCACATGTTCTGTCATAAGCGGCTCTGACCGCTTCAAATACGCTCGAGCGGAAACCGCCCTTTTCAAGCGCTCTGATGCCCTCAATAGTCGTTCCTGCGGGACTGCATACGCTGTCCTTTAGAGCCGAGGGGCTTTTCCCTGTCTGAAGAAGAAGTTCTGCGCTGCCCGACAGCATCTGAGCGGCGTAAAGATAAGCCTTATCTCTCGGCACACCGCAGTCAACTGCTCCGTCGGCAAGAGCCTCAATCATCATAAACGCATAAGCCGGTCCGCAGCCCGACACAGCCGAAGCGGCGTCTATAAGCCCCTCGGGTATATCGTCAAGCTTACCCGTCTTTTCCATTGCCGAGAAAAAGAGGTCATACTCATAGTCGGTGACATCGCCGTTTCTTGCGCAGAGCGTCATACCCTCACCGATAAGGCAGGCGACATTCGGCATTATCCTTATAACAGGGCAGGAAAGACCGAGCGTTTGAGTAACCGTCTCAATATCCGTGCCCGCAAGCATTGAAACGATTATGAAGCGGTCGGTTCTTTCTTTGAGTATCGGCGAAATCTGCCCGGCGACAAGCGAAAGCATCTGCGGCTTGACTGCAAGAAAAATATATTTGCTCTCCCTGACTGTCTCGCTGACGCTTAAAGCACTGCATGAAACCTCCCCGGCAAGCCTTTCAGCCTTTTCCTGCGCTTTATCGCTGACAGCAACCTTTTCGCCGCCGGTTTTTCTGCAAATCCCCTTACACAGAGCCGAGCCCATATTGCCCGCTCCGACAAAACCGAAATCATACATAATAATTACCTCACCTGTCCGTTTCCTTTAACGACATAATGATATGTCATCATTTCCATAAGACCCATAGGTCCTCTTGCGTGCATTTTTTGTGTTGAAATCCCCATTTCACAGCCGAGACCGAACTCTCCGCCGTCGGTGAATCTCGTTGAAGCGTTGACATAAACCGCCGCACTGTCGGTGTTATTGATAAAGTATTCCGCTTTTTCTTTGTCTCGGGTGATAATCGCTTCGCTGTGATGTGTTGAATGATTTAAAATATGTTCAACAGCTTCTTTTGTGTTTTTGACGGTCTTTATCGCAAGAATATAGTCAAGAAACTCCGTGTTGTAGCTCTCTTCTGTTGCCTTTTCTCCGTCAATATATTTTCCCGCCGTTTCATCAACAATGAATTTAACAGGGTTATTTCTGCCCTCTGTGAGCCTTTTATAAAGCATGGGCAGAAACTTTTCTGCTATACTTTCATCCACAACGCATACCTCACAGGCGTTGCAGACCGACGGTCTTGACGTTTTGGCGTTATCGACAATGTTCACCGCCATTTCAAGGTCAGCCGTCTCTTCAACATATATATGACAGATGCCCGTGCCCGTTTCAATGCACGGCACGGTTGCGTTCTCTGTGCAGGCTTTGATAAGCCCCTTGCCGCCTCTGGGGATAAGAAGGTCAATATAGCCCCTCGCCGTCATCATTTCGTTTGCGCTTTCTCTCGAGGTGTCGTCAACAAGATTTATTGCGTCAGGGTTAATCCCCGCCTTTGAAAGTCCTCCGCGAAGAGCCTGAGTTATCGCTTTCGAGGTTCTGTATGCCTCCTTACCGCCTCTGAGAACGCACACGTTTGAGCTTTTGAAGCATAAGACTGCGGCGTCTGATGTGACATTCGGGCGGCTTTCATAAATAATACCGATAACGCCCATCGGAACAGCAGTTTTCTCTATCACAAGACCGTTCGGGCGCTCAATTCTGCTGAGAACATAACCGCTTGGGTCGCTGAGCCTCATCACTTCACGCATACCGAAAGCCATTGATGCAATTCTCTCTTTTGTCAGCGTCAGGCGGTCAAGCATTACCTCTGAGATTTTTCCCCTTGCGTTTTCTGCGTCAACGGCATTTTCACGGAGAATTTCGTCGGTAGCTTCTTCAAGCGACTTCGCCATCATTTCAATAGCGTCATTTTTCTCTTTCTCTGTCAGAAGCCTTATATCTTTTTTGGCTTCAACCGCTCTTTTGAGTATTTCACGGGTCGTCATAATATCATCCCTTTTTGCCGTAAAATTTTGTGCCGACAGGCTTGCCCTCGGCTATATCATAAAGAATGTTCGGATTGTCGCCGTTTGCGATAATCATGTCAATACCCTCTGATGTAGCTATTTTCGCCGCCTTGAGCTTTGTGAACATTCCGCCTGTGCCGAGCAAAGAGCCTTTGCCCTCGCCCATAGCCATTATTTCTTCTGTCAGCTCATAAACTTCGGGTATAAGCTCTGCATCTGCGTTTTTTCTCGGGTCTTTTGTATAAAGCCCGTCAATGTCGGAAAGAAGAACTAAAAGATCGGCTTTAACGCTTGTCGCAACTATTGCGCCGAGCGTATCGTTATCGCCTATCTCGATTTCTTCTGTCGAAACCGTGTCGTTTTCATTTATGACAGGCAGTGCGCCGAACTCAAGAAGTCTTGTCACCGTATTTCTGAAATTATTATGGTTTTTCTCGTTCTCAACATCTGAGTTTGTGATAAGAATCTGAGCTATAGTGTGATTATACTGCGAAAACTCTCTGTCATATACATACATAAGCTCACACTGACCGACGGCGGCGGCAGCCTGCTTTGTCGGCATGTCGGAGGGTTTTTCATTAAGGGAGAGCTTGCCGACTCCCATACCTATTGCGCCCGATGAAACAAGTATCATTTCATGCCCCGCATTTTTGAGGTCGCTTAAAACCCTGCAAAGACATTCTACTCTTCTGATATTTATTCTGCCCGCCTTATGCGTCAGCGTCGAAGTTCCGACTTTAACAACTATTCTCATTTTCCCTCAGCCTCCGATTCATATTAAATTTTATTTTATCACAGTGAAGAAAAAATATCAATATTTATCAAAACAGTATAAAATAAAGTATATTTTCCGACGGATTAAACATAAGCTCCCCACTGCTTTCAAAAAGCAGTGAGGAGCTTTGCTTAAATGTTGTCATCAGGATATTACTTGCATAATCCTATTTTCCCCTTAAACTCATTCCACTTGAGCGTTCCGTCGGAAAAGCCGTTTGCGCCATAGACCTCGACCAGCTTTTCGCTGATAAATTTTGTGCATTTGCGGATAAACGGCATTAAAGCGCTTTCTTTCTTCGGCGCATCGAGAACACCGAGCGAAATAAGAATATCGGTGAGATTATCCGTTGCCGCCTGCGCTCTCTCATTGTCGGCAACCGAGCTTGAAAGCACCGCTTTTGCTTCGTCAATCGCATTCTGAAGCCTTTCGGCGTCTTCGGGTGAAAGAAGGCTCATATCGACCTGCTCAGCCTCTTCTATTCTCCATTTGCGGATTTTCTTATCATACTGCGTGCCGTTAAACATCGGGTATTTGTTGCCCGGCGCGCTGTTATTTGGCAGTGAGTCGGGGTCAACAATTATATCTTTAGCGAGATTGAGAACAACGCTGTTGTTGCCGACCTCATGGTGCTGTTTTTCAAAAACCCATGTGTTATCGGGGAGATATGAAGTCGAAATATCAACTGTTCTTGCCTGATTTGTGTAGTTCTCGTTATACTGAGTGAGAACCGTTCCTCTGTCCGCTCCTGTCGCACCCATACCCGAAGAATAAAGAGGAATAATGCCGTCGCCGTTGACACCCCCGGCTGATTTGACAATATTGAAGAAGGTATATTCATCTTCGCCGTAGCAGAGGTCACTGCCGCAGATATTGTCTATTCTGACGCCCTCTTCCTTTGCCTTGAGGACGTTTTCTTTCAGATTAAGTTGAGCTTCATGATAACGGTCAAGCTTTGCTTTAAGAACCGGTTTTGAGCCGTCTGAAAGATATTTGCTTGCCGCCTCATCATATCTTGCCGAGGGCACAAGCGCCCAGATCTGAGGGGAATTTATCATAATTGTTTCTAAAAGCGCATCCATAACCCGTGTTATCAGGGTTTGAAGCACGTCTTTCGGGAAAATTCTCAGCGCGGCATTTATCATATAGCCGTATGCGATATCGCCCATATTTTCCTCGGCAATCATGGCGACAAAATCGTTATAAAAATATTCATCGGTCAGATTGAAGCTTCTCATCATCATATCGGCGACAATATCCGTGCCGTCGGTTGCGGCGACAACATTGACAACCTGATGAATATCATCATAGCCATATTCGTCAACGTATGCGGTAAAAATTGTTCCGCCGAGACTGACGTTTAAAAGAATAACCTTGTCTTTCCCCGTCAGGCTTTTAACCGTTTCTATATAATCGTCAAGCTCTTTAGCCGAGTCCATGGGGCTGCCGACGAGGTTAAAGGTATAGAGAAAAATATTCTCTTCGCCTATAACATCGCTGAGCTTCTGAACGGGGAGCATCCGATAGAACCACTCTTTATCCTCCTCGCTCATCTGTGAAACAGGATAGTCAAATCTCTTCGTGACAAGATTATTGACGGTGTTGCCCTCACTGTCGGTCTGCTGAACGCTGAACACGTTTTTGCAGACTTCATAAGCCTTTTCTGTCAGACCGATATCACGCTGAGCAATAAGTGAACCGACAAGCGGAAGAGCAAGCTTAGGCAGTTCTTTTTTCAGAATATCATTGTTGAAAATAAGAAGCGTACCGCCGATTTCGGCGCCGTCAGAGGACTTCAGGACATTACCGTTTTCATCACAAAGATAAGTCGGCGAATGATTAATCCCGGGCACTATAACAACGGGGTATTCACATTTTTCGGAATAATTCACCGCCGGTTCTTCGGCTGTGAGCAACACATTTTCGTTCTCCCATGTCTGCGCAATGCCCGCTCCCGAAAAAAGCATGACGGCAGAAAGCATAAGGGCTATTGCTTGTTTAAAAATCTGAAACATAATATTTTCTCCTTCTGTTTTCAGTTTACTAATATTTTATCACAGTGTTATACATATTTCAAGTATATGTATAATTTATTAACTTTATAGTCATAATCTTTGTTTACTTTCCGTTCATAAACACAATATCGAGTTAAAAACACCGTGTTTAATATTTTGGTGTTTTTCGACACTTTTTAATAAACGTGTCGTTGCTTTTTAAACATCGTGTTTGATATAATATAAATATCAAAGAAAAGGAGAAAAACAATATGGAACAAATACGCATTGACCGCCGTGTAGTAATGACAAAACGCTTTCTTAAAGGCAGTCTTATCGAAATTCTGAAAAAAAAGAACATTCACGAAACAACAATAAAAGAAATATGCTCAAGGGCTGATGTCAACCGGACAACTTTTTATAACCACTACAATTCTCAATATGAGTTATATGACGAGGTTATAAGCGACGTTTTTGAAGTCATGCGTAAGCTGCAGAGAGAAGTCTATGACAATAAAAAGCTCTCACCCGACGAAGCGACGAAAATTTTTCTGAAAAAAGTGTTCGAATTTGCCGAGGAGAACCGTGAGCTTTTTCTTGTAATTCTCGGTAATAACGGCAGTATAAGCATAGGCGAAGCGTTCACAAAATATATTGACACTTTCATCTGTGACGATAAAACGTCAAAATATCTTCGCTACTGTATGCAGTTTATTTCAGCGGGCGTGTCAAACATACTCTGGCTGTGGCTGAACGAAAAAGACAGAATACCGGCTGAAAAAATATCCGAGGTTATCAGCACTCTCCTACAATAAGGGAATTGAAAACGCAATCTCAGCCGATATATGTTGAACAGAAAAAACTGACTTCGATATTTCGTCGGAGTCAGTTTTTTAATTAGAATATTAATTATATGAAAATTTCTGCAAGGGAATAGCCCTTATATATCAAGCAAAATTTTATTTATAACAGGTCGAGAAGCTCTTTTAAATCTTCAATCGTCGGGATTTTGCTGTCTATCTTCTGATTATAGAAATCGCCCTGATTCATTCTGACGACCTGCATATCCGCACCGAGAGCGCCTTGAATATCGTTTATCGGGTGGTCGCCGACAAAAAGACATTCTTCATTTCTGAAGCCCGAGAGGCGGCACGCCTCGTCAAAAATTCTTCTGTCAGGCTTATAAACGCCAAAATCACCCGATACCACGATGATGTCAAACATTTCTCTTATTCCCGCAGTGTCGAGCTTTGTGTTCTGAAGAACCGACACTCCGTTTGAAATAATACCCATGGTATAGCCTCGCATTTTTATCTCTTCGAGAACCTCAAGCGCATGAGGGAGCATTACAACATATTTGCCGTAATCGTTATTAAATGAGTCATAAAGCTCCTGCATTTCAGGGTGGTCGGTCCAGTTCCAGAGCTCTATAAGCTCGGGGAAATATTCCTCACGGGACTTGTAGCCGCCGTCAACATGTTCTTCCATTTCGTTGAGCTTTTTTGCTTTTTCCTCTTCGTCAATATCGGGGAAGTATTTTTTAAGAAACGCCTCACAATATAATCTGTATGCGCCTTTTCTCGACTGAAGTGTGTCGTCAAAATCAAAAAATACCGCCTTGACACCGTTTAATTGCATTTTACGTCCGCCTTTCACAAATGCCGCATCATAGCTTATCTGAGCGACAAGCTCGCTGAGCGATGAAAACTTTTTTTCACTTCTGATATATTTTTTCAGCCTGACCTCAATTTTTCTGCCGTATAAATCGCCTGAAAAATCAATTATATAGGTTTCGCTTCTTCTCTGTGTGTCACTGACCGTCGGATTTTTACCTATATTGGTGACCGAAAAATATTCCTTTCCGTCAACAAATGTTCTTGAGTCATACACACCGTCAAGAGGGACTGCAAAATTTTCGGGAAAAACCTGATTGATTGTCGGCGACCCGAGAGTTCTGCCGAGCTTTTTCCCGCTGACTACCTCAAGCGCATACCCGAAATCATGACCGAGCATTTCGCCCGCCTTAGCCACATCGCCTGACTTGATACATTTTCTGATACGGCTCGAAGAAATTGTTTCGCCCATATATGTCTCTTCGTCAGAGACAAAAACTTCTGTGTTCTCCCTTTTACAAAGCTCCCTGAGCAGGTCGGCGTTGCCCCGGGCATTCTTCCCGAAATGATAGTTGAAGCCGCAGCATACGGCTTTTGCGCCGAGTCTGTCTATGAGAATTTTCTTCACAAACTCATCGGGGGAAAGATCCTTTATCTCCAAAAAGTCAATAAATACGCACTGAGCACCCGTGGACTCGATTTTTTTTATTTTATCCTCAGTCGTCATTATTCTTTCGGGAGTATGACGCATAAGAACAGCCGCAGGGTGTCTGCTGAACAGAAGCACCTGCGCTTTTATATTCATTTCAGCGGCCTTTTCCACCGCTCGGGAAATTACGCTCATATGCCCCTTGTGGAGACCGTCAAAATTCCCCAGTGCGATAACCGCAGACTGTTTTTTCTGAATTTCCATTTTATCACCGATTTATCATACGCTCTTTTGAAGAACGGATGATTATTGCTGTTTTCCGACATAAACTCTTTTCACAAGAAGATTTTTGTTATCTTCGTCGCTTTCGCCTATGCCCATAAATTTGCCCGATTGAGAAAACACTCTGTAATATGTGTTCTTTTCTGTATTCTGTTTAAGTCTTAATGTTTCAAGCTCGCCGCCGTTACGAAACCGCTTAGCCTGAGCCTCTGAAACAATCAGCTTTTCATAATCGAGCGCATCTTCAACCTTATGAAGCACCGACGAAATATCGCCGCTTTTCACTCTCTCTTCAAGTTCTTCAAGAGTAACGCAATCGGAAAGTGAAAAGCCGAGCGCCTTTGTTCTTCTGAGCTTTGTCATTACCGCTCCACAGCCCAGCGCCTGACCTATATCTGAGGAAAGCGCACGGATATATGTCCCTGCGGAGCATTCGACCGAAACGGAGAAAACTTGATTTTCTTCATCAAATGAAAGAAGCTCAAGAGAATAAATCTCAATCTCCCTTTCCTCCCGTTCTATCTCTATACCCTGCCTTGCAAGCTCATACAGTCTCTTGCCGTCCTTCTGAATAGCCGAATACATCGGCGGAACCTGCTTAATTCTGCCCTTGAACTCAGAGAGCACCGAAAGAAGCTCGCTTTTTGTCACACGGCTTTCCTTTTCGCTCTGAACCTTGCCCGTGATATCAAGCGTATCTGTTGTCACGCCGAGCCTTATTTCAGACTCATAGCCCTTGTCATGTGTCGGGAAAAGCTCTAAAAATCTCGTTGCACCGCCAAAAGCAACGGGAAGAACCCCCGTTGCCATCGGATCAAGCGTGCCGCCGTGACCCGCTTTCTTTTCACCTATTATACTACGCATTTTTCTGACGGCGAAAAAGGAAGTCATTCCCTCGCCTTTATCAAGACATATAAATCCGTCCATAAACAGCCTTACTGAAAGTATTCCTTTAAAACATTTATAAGTTCCTGCTTTGTTTTCTCTTCGCTGAGCTTCATTTCACAGCCCGCCGCTCTTGCGTGACCGCCGCCGCCGAATCTGCGGCATATTTCTGACGCATCATACGGAGCGTGTGTTCTGAGTGAAACATGAAACACATCGTCGTCTTCACGCAGTGTAACGCCTATTGCGACGCCCTCAATCTGTCTCGGGATTGACTTTATAGCGTCGGCACAGCTTTCATCTGCTCCACTCTCTTCAAACATTTTCTTTGTCAGCGACACAATAGCCACCTTGCCGTCGAAAAGAACCTCCATTTTTTCAAGCGCCATTCGCTGAAGCACGAAATAACTCATGCTCTTGGTTTCGAACATCAGCGTGTCGCTCTTTACATGGTCGGCTCCCCTCTCGATAAGCTCGCCTGCATACCTGTGAGTGTCGGCGGTGACATTTGAATATCTGAAACAGCCCGTGTCGGTCGAAATGCCCGTATAAAGCGCAGTCGCCGTTTCACTGTCAATTTCAACGCCGAGTTCCTTTATAAGCAGGAAAACGACCTCGCACGCTGCCGCCGCTTCGGGGAAAAGCAGAAGATTCTGAGCGTAGCCTGTGTTTGAGGGGTGATGGTCAATGCAGAGCAGTGTTCTGTCAGCATATTTTTCTTCAAGCTCACCCATCAGCTTCTTGTCGGCTATATCGACGGCTATAACCGTTTCGCCTAAGTCAAAGTCATCGCTCTCAGCACTGATGAATGAAAAATTCTCAGGTATAGGCTTTTCGTTGACGAGCTTTGCGGTCTTGCCGAGTTTTTTAAGCGCTCTGAGAAGACCGAAGCCCGAGCCGAGCGTATCACCGTCGGGATTTGCGTGAGTGACAATGACAAATCGGTCATTTTCCATAAGAAGCGAAGCCGCTTCACGGAGATTAACTCTCTTCACTTTCGTCACTCCTTGATTTATCAAGCTTTCTGAACATATCAATACCTTTTTCAACCGAGTCGTCGGCGATAAACCTCAGCTCGGGTGTTTTTCTCAGTCTCAGTCTCGTGCCGACCTCACGGCGGATATAGCCTGTGGCGCTAAGAAGCCCCTTGACAGCCTCTTTTGCCGTGTCTATGCCCTCGAGAGCACTGACATATACCTTTGCATATGTTGCGTCGGAGCTGACTTCCACTCTGACGACGGTCAGCATTTTATCCTTGACCCTCGGGTCTTTAAGTTCACGAATGACTGCGATTATTTCTCTTCGTATATCCTCGGATACACGGTCTATTCTGTGTCCGCTCATTATCCGTTTACCTCTGTCTGTTATTTTGTATGCGCTCGGGGAGGGTTTTCCCTCCCCATGCGTTATAATTTTTAAATCGGTTTTCCGACCGATATATTATTCTCTGTATTCCTCAATGAAGAACGCTTCGAAGATGTCGCCCTCCTTGATATCGTTGAACTTAGTCAGACCGATACCGCATTCAAAGCCCGAAGCGACTTCCTTAACATCGTCCTTGAAACGGCGAAGTGAAGCGATTTCGTCCTCTGCGATAACAATACCGTCACGGACAACTCTGATTTTTGCGCTTCTTGTAATCTTGCCTTCAAGAACATAGCTGCCCGCTATCTTGCCGACAGATGAAAGATTCATAACATTTCTGACCTCGACCTTACCGAGCATTACTTCTCTTTCCTTAGGCGCAAGCATACCCTTCATAGCGGCTTCGACCTCTTCAAGACAGTCATAAATAACACGATACATTCTCATGTCAACGCCGTCTCTCTCCGCGTTAGCCTGAGCCACCGAGTCGGGTCTGACGTTGAAGCCGACAATAATTGCGTTTGAAGCGCCTGCAAGCATAACGTCAGATTCGTTGACTGCGCCTACGCCGCCGTGAATAACTCTGACTCTGACTTCGTCGTTTGAGAGCTTTTCAAGGTTCTGTCTGACCGCTTCAACCGAGCCCTGAACATCGGCTTTGACAACTATCTTGAGTTCTTTCATCTCGCCCTGCTGCATTGACTCAAAGAGATTTTCAAGCGTAACCTTATTATATGAATTGAACTGAGCCTGTTTCGCCTTATCCTTTCTCTGCTCAACAAGCTCTCTTGCAAGTCTTTCATCGCTGACTGCGTTGAATTCGTCGCCTGCGTTCGGTGTTTCGGCAAGACCCATGATTTCAACGGGAACGGACGGACCTGCCTTATTGACCTTCTGACCTCTGTCGTTTGTCATGACACGGACTCTGCCCACAGCCGTGCCGGCAACGATTATATCACCGGAATTGAGAGTGCCGTTCTGAACAAGAAGAGTTGCTATTGGACCTCTTGACTTGTCAAGTCTCGCTTCAATGACAACGCCCTTTGCCGCTCTGTTCGGGTTAGCTTTAAGCTCGCCCATTTCGGCAACAAGAAGTATTGACTCAAGAAGCGAATCTATACCCATATGTGTTTTTGCGGAAACAGGCACGCAGATTGTGTCGCCGCCCCACTCTTCGGGAACAAGCCCGTGCTCTGTGAGCTGCTGCATAATTCTGTCGGGGTTTGCGCCGGCTTTATCCATTTTATTTATGGCAACAATTACCTGAACCTCAGCCGCTTTTGCGTGGTTAATAGCTTCAATAGTCTGCGGCATGATACCGTCGTCGGCGGCAACAACAAGAACCGCAATATCGGTAGCCATAGCGCCTCTGGCTCTCATGGCCGTGAAAGCGGCGTGACCCGGGGTGTCGAGGAAGGTTATCTTTTTGCCGTCAACATCAACACGATAAGCGCCTATATGCTGTGTAATGCCGCCCGCTTCTGTCTCGGTGACGGCGGTGTTTCTTATAGCGTCAAGAATTGAGGTCTTGCCGTGGTCAACGTGACCCATAACACAGACAACGGGGTCACGGGTGATAAGGTCTTCCTCCTTGTCCTCGCTGTCGTCAATAATTCTGTCTTCTATCGTGAGAACAACCTGCTTTTCAACCTTTGCGCCTAACTCTGTGGCGACGATTTCGGCTGTGTCATAGTCGATAGACTGATTGACAGTAGCCATAATACCGTATGAAAACAGCTTTTTAATAACCTCTGCGGCTGTCATCTTGAGCTGTGAAGCAAGCTCACCGACAGTGATTTCATCGGCTATCTTGACAACGATCTGAGGTCTCTTTGCTCTTTCTTCGGCAATTCTCTTGAGTCTCTCAGCTTCTGTCTCTCTCTTGTTCTTTTTCTTGCCCTGATACTGCTGCTTGCTCTTCTGATTGAGCTTCTGCTTGTTCGGACCCATTTCTCTGCCTCGTGTGCTTGTTGAAGCGAGGTCGTCATATTTTTCGTTGTACTTTTCAAGATCAACATTGCTTGCTCTTGTGTCAACGTGCTTTGCTTCGCCCTTTGTTCTCGACTGAATTTTATGCTCCTTATTTTCCTTTTTCTTTTCGGGCTGTTTCTGCGCCTGCTGAGCCGGCTTCTTCTCCTGCGCAGGGGCTTCTTTCTTTTCGGGCTGCTTCTTTTCGCTCTTTGGCTCGGGCTTTGTCTCTTTCTTTTCTTCCTTTTCAGGCTTAGCTTCTTCCTTTACCTCTGCCGGGGCAGCCGCTTCTTTCTCAGCCTGTCTCTGCTTTTCGCCTATAGCAAAATATTCGTCGAACGACTCAACCGCATACTTATCGGTGAGTGCGTTGAAAACAAGATCAAACTCCTTGGGCACAAGAACCGATGATGTCTTCTTGTCTGAAATTGAGTTTGCATTAAGAAACTCAATCATATCTTTATTTGAAATATTGAAATCTTTTGCAAGTTCACTGACCTTATATTTATCTCTCGGCATAGTCAAACCTCCTTATGTTTCTCGCCAAAAAGCTCTGTGAGCCTTTGGGCAAAGCCGCTTTCGGTGACGCACATCACAGCCGCTTTGCCTGAAGTGGCGCGGTATATGTCTGTCATCGTGTATTCAGTATAAATGGTTTTTATCTCTTTGTTTTCCTGCATTTTCCTGAACTCTTCTCTCAGCCTTTCGGAAGAGTCGCCGGTGAAAATGACAAGCTTTGCCTTATCGCCTCTGACAGCCTCTTTCACTGCGTCATGACCTGAGCAGAGCTTTCCGGCTTTTTTCGCAATACCCAGAAGAGAGAGGAATTTGTCATTCATTTTCCGCCATCTCCCGTTCCATGCTGTCATAGACCTCATCGGGTATCTTACACTCAAGGGAACGCTCAAACCGTTTTGCTTTTCTTGCATTTTTCAGGCACTCGGTGTTTCTGCAAACGTATGCGCCTCTGCCTGACTTCTTGCCTGTGAGATCAAGCGAAATCTCATAGGTCTCTTCGCCGTTTTCGTTTTCGCCCGTCTTTGTCTTGACAACTCTGACAAGCTCTTTCTTCGGCTTCATTTCACCGCAGCCCATACATTTTCTCTGCGGAATTTTTTTGACTTTCATGTAATCACCCCTTTGGTCGTTTTTATTTCAATCAGCCTATCTGTGATTCCGATTTTATATCTATCTTCCAGCCTGTCAGCTTTGCGGCAAGTCGGACGTTCTGACCCTTGTTGCCTATAGCGAGCGAAAGCTGCTGATCGGGCACAACCGCCGTGCATATTCTTGCGCCCTCGGGGTCAACCGTTACGCTTGTGACCTGAGCCGGAGCAAGTGCGCCTTTGATGTATTCGGCGGGGTCTTCGGAGTATCTGACAATATCAATCTTTTCACCGCAGAGAGCATCGACAACATTTGTCACTCTTGAGCCTCTGGGTCCTATGCATGCGCCGACAGGGTCAACGTTTTCGTCCTTTGACTTGACGGCAATCTTTGTTCTTGAGCCGGCTTCTCTTGAAACAGAAACAATCTCAACCGTGCCGTCATATATTTCGGGCACTTCGGTTTCGAAAAGTCTCTTGACAAGCCCCGAATGGCGGCGTGTCATGCTTGCATAGGTTGCGCCGTTTTCTTTCTCGACCATAGCGACATAGACCTTGACAAGCTGATCGGGCTTCAGGTCGTCGCCGGGGAGCATTTCGCTCTTCTTGAGGTAGCCCTCAACCTTTCCTATCTCGACCTTAGCGTCGCCTGTCTCCTGATTGACCGAAATAACCTTGACTGTGACTGCGTCATAGGAGCGTGACTCAATTTCCTTATCGGCGGTGTTTTTCTCCCACTCACGCAGACCCTGACGGATAACCGATTTAGCTGTCTGCGCAACAATTCTGCCGAACTGCTTTGTGTCAAGGGGAATTTCAACGGTGCCGCCGACCTGAGCGTTTTTGTCGTATGCTCTTGCCTCTTCCAAAGTGAGGTCTGCTATCTCGTCTTCGACCTCTTCAACAACATTTTTTCTGACATAAGCCCTCATAATCTGTCTTTCGGGGTCAATCTCACAGACAACAATGTCTCTGCCCTGATAAGTGTTTCTCGTCGCCGAAATAATAGCGGCGTTTATTTTATCGAAAATATACGTCGCCGGGATACCCTTCTGTTCTTCAAGCATTTTAACTGCTTCGAAAAATTCCTTATTTACATAATCGCTCATTTTTGATCATCAATCCTTTCAGTTTATTAAGTTTTTATTATTCATTAAAATCGTTGAGCTTAACCCATGAGGCTTCTTTCTTTGTGAAAGTGAAGCCTGTCTCTTCGTCGGTTATGACGGTTATGTTGCCCTCGTCATAGCTTTCGAGCGTGCCGACAAAGTCACGCTGACCGTCAATTGGTCTTATAAGTCTGACCAGAACGCTCCTGCCTATGCATTTTTCAAAATGCTCGGGTCTTACAAGCTCTCTTTCAAGACCGGGTGAACTGACCTCTAAGGTATAGCTTTGCTCTATAGGGTCAGCTTCGTCAAGAGGCTTATCAACAGCGTGTGAAAACTCAACACAGTCGTCAATGCCTACGCCGCCCTCTTTGTCGATGAATATGCGCAGAAACCAGTCTGCACCCTCTTTGACAAAACGAACGTCCCAGACGGAAAGACCAAGCTCTTCCGCATACGGGGTAACAAGCTGTCTGACAGTCTCAACCGTATTCATTTTAGCCATGTAATATCTCCTTTCGCTCAACAATGAGACGGGAGCGGACTTAACGCCCACTCCCGAGTCTGAATTCTTACATTGCTTAGTATAGCACGCTTTTCCTTAAATTACAAGCATTTTCATAAAATTTGTGTAATATGGGAAAAAACAGCGCAGTTTTTCTCATTTGTTTGATGAATTTGTTTATCAATCAGCCGCCAAGCTCATTCTTTTCAAGATATTCATCATAGGTTTCAACTCTGTCGTAGCATGTGCCCGGGCGAAGCTCGATTATTCTTGTAGCGACAGTCTGAACAAACTGATGGTCGTGTGAAGTGAAGAATATTGCGCCGGGGAACTTTATAAGGGCATTGTTAAGAGAGGTGATGGATTCAAGGTCGAGGTGATTGGTCGGCTCGTCAAAAATAAGAACGTTTGCGCCCGAAAGCATCATTTTAATGAGCATACATCTGACCTTTTCGCCGCCTGAAAGAACCTTAGCTTTCTTTGTCGCCTCTTCGCCCGAAAACATAAGTCTGCCAAGCCAGCCTCTGACATCGGTTTCAAACTGAAGATCGGAATAATTTCTGACCCAGTCTATGAGAGAGTCCTCACAGCCGTCAAAGAAAGCCGAATTGTCACCGGGGAAATAGGAGCGTGAGGTTGTGACGCCCCACTTGAATGTGCCCTCATCGGGCTCTTCCTCGCCCATAAGAATTTTGAAAAGGGTGGTTTTCGCCACAGCGTCAGTGCCGACAAAGGCTACCTTTTCATTGGGTCTTATCGTGAAGCTGACATTATCGAGAACCTTTCTGTCGCCCACTGTCTTTGAAAGACCCGTGACCGTGAGCAGGTCGTTGCCGATTTCACGGTTCGGTTTAAATTCAATAAACGGGAAGCGTCTTGACGAAACGGGCATATCTTCAATGACAATGCTTTCAAGAAGCTTTTTTCTGCTTGTCGCCTGCTTTGATTTTGAAGCATTGGCTGAAAATCTTGCAATAAACTCCTGAAGCTCTTTTGCCTTTGCTTCATTCTTCTTGTTCTGTTCACGAAGCTGTCTCTGAGCAAGCTGAGTGTATTCATACCAGAAATCATAGTTGCCGACATACATTGTTATCTTGCCGAAATCGACGTCGGCTATATGAGTGCATACTCTGTTTAAAAAGTGTCTGTCATGGCTGACAACGATAACCGTGTTTTCAAAATTCAGAAGAAAGTTTTCAAGCCAGTCAATAGCCTTGACGTCAAGGTGGTTTGTCGGCTCGTCAAGAAGAAGAATATCGGGGTTGCCGAAAAGTGCCTGAGCCAGAAGCACCTTGACCTTCATATCGCCCGAAAGCTCCTTCATGAGCATATAGTGAAACTCGTCTGTGACGCCAAGTGCGTTAAGAAGAATTTCTGCGTCGCTTTCTGCGCTCCAGCCGTCCATATCGGCAAATTCCTCAGAAAGCTCGCTCACACGAATGCCGTCTTCTTCGGTCATATCCGGGTTTGCGTAAATAGCGTCCATCTCGTCCTTTATTTCGACGAGACGGGCGTTGCCCATGAGAACGGTTCTGACAACATCATATTCATCGTATGCGTAGTGATCCTGCTTGAGAACGGAAAGTCTTTCGCCGGGTGTAATATTGACATAGCCTTTGTTCGGCTCTATTTCACCTGAAAGAATTTTCAGAAATGTTGACTTACCTGCGCCGTTTGCACCGATAAGTCCGTAGCAGTTGCCGTGAGTAAAATTTATTGTTACATTTTTGAAAAGCTCTCTGCCGCCGTATTGCAGAGTAACATTTGTAGTGCTTATCAAACGCTTCTCCTCCTCAATAAATAAATTCCTGCTTTAATTCTCCGTCAGGTAAAACATGATATTTTACCTCAATCTTTTCAAAGCCGTATGTGTATTTCGTGATAACAAGAGCGCTGTCCCAATATTTATGAACGAGCTTCGTCTTGCTCTTCATTTTTTTGCCCTTGTGCTCGGGGTAAGGCAATCCCTCCTGCCTTGTTCCGTTTTTATTGATAACTGTCGGGTGACCGTCAACGAAGGTGTATGAAAAGTTTTCTCCGCTTATAACGCATTTTTCATCGCTGCCCTCAATTTTGATTTTTTCCATTTATACCGTCTCCTTCTCAACGATGTTCTTTGCCCACACGCCGCTCCTGACCATTAAGAAGCCTATGCTGAGCTTTATAAGCTGTGAAGCTAAAACAATAAAATAAATCATGATTATATTCATCTGCGTAAATCTTGTCAGACAAAACGCAAGCGGAATATTGACCACCCACACAAACACGCTGTCAAACAGAGTGGTGACAACCGTCTTTCCGCCGCTTCTGAGAGTGAAGTAGCAAGCATTGTTAAAAGCGTCGGCGGGCATAAACATCGCACTTATACGCATAAGCGACACGGCGAGTGCCCTGACGCTGTCCTCGGTGTTATAGATTTTCGGGAACAGAGGGGCAGTGAAAGCAAAAATAACCCCGAGTAATGCACATATTACAACCGAAAGAAAAATCATTTTGTTCGCCGTGTCTTTAGCCTCGTCTGTTTTGCCCGAGCCGAGAAGCGGACCGACAACAATCGAAATCGCAACGCCGAGTGAAAGAAACGCTATCGCAAAAACATTGGTGACGGTCGAAGTGATATTTACAGAAGCGACAACGGAAAGTCCTCTTGTCGAATAGCTCTGAATAAGCATAGTCTGACCTAAAGACCACATAATCTCATTAAAGAGAAGCGGCATAGCCTTTCTCGTGATATCCCCGACAAGCGATAAAGGAATTGAAAAGGATTTATAGAAGTCCTTTATAAACGGATACTTTGTCTTATTAGTATGAACGGCGAGCACAACAATGAAGAGCTCGACAAAACGTGACAGAACCGTAGCCCACGCCGCACCTCTGACGCCCATTTTCGGCGCGCCGAAATGACCGAAAATAAGAATGTAATTGAAAACAAGATTTGTCACAACGGCTGTAACGCTTGCTTTCATCGGCATTACCGTGTTGCCTGTTTCACGAAGAGTAGTCGAATACATCTGAGTGAGGGCAAACGGGAGAAGCCCTACGAGCATTATGCGGATATACTCCTTTGCATACGAAAGCGTAAGAGCTATATCGCCCACGCTGTCGCCGCTCTCACTGAGAAACAGACTTATAAGCTCTTCGTCGAAAACTGTGAAGACAGCAAGGCTGACTGCCACAAGGATAAAGCCAAGATACATCTTATATCTCATGGTGTAGGCAATGCTCCTATGGTCTCCCTTGCCGTAATACTGAGCGGTGAATATGCCTGCGCCCGAAAAACCGCCGAAAACAGAAAGATTGAATATAAATATCATCGAGCCGACAATCGCAACGCCCGACATTTCCTCCGTGCCGAGCCTGCCGACCATGATATTGTCAAGAAAGCTGACAAAGTTGGTTATGAAATTCTGAAGCACAAGAGGCAGTGCAACAGCGCATACCATCCTGTAAAATTTTTTATCTCCGATTAGCTTTTTCATTTCTTCCTCCGCTATATTGCTTCAAACTCAGAAAGTATATCACACATCGGTGAAAAAGTAAAGCAAAATCGCCATGAAAAAGCGGATGAACCTTTTGCCTTATCAGTGCTCGGCAAAAGGTTCATCCGGCTTTTAATTTATCATTCTAAGATATAAACGTCAACGCTTCTTCTGCCGAACTGCCAGCAGTCTGCTTCAGACCACATGAAAAGGTCTATCATAGTGTTACTGCCGTTCCACGCAAATCCGCCCGTGTCTGCTGCAATAGCGTAACCGTAGTTCCACTTTCCGTCTGATGAAACGATATACATTTTCGTTCCGTAGGGGATTTGTTTGGGATTGACTGCGACATATCCGGGCTTGACATGAACACCTGTTGAACAGGTCGTGCCTGAATAATAGGCCGTTGCCTTACCCGTGAGAACCTTTTTATATTTTGTCGGTCTGCCGTTTTCATCAAGCTTAAGGCTCTTCGGCGGTGTCAGCTCGGAAATCGTATATCTTCCGCTGACCTTTGTGACAGGTCTTGACTTTGTGCCGACAACGACAATCTTATCCTGAGCCTTAACCTTGACCTTTGTCTTGACTATTTCTGACTTTGAGAGCTTTCCGTCAACATATTTGTCCTTATAGGTCACAACCTGTTTTCCGTTTTTGCCCTGCTGAATTACCTTTGACTGATCCTTATACATAGAACTGTCTTTCTTTGTGACAGTCTTGAAAGAAAGAACTTCAGTCTCCTTATGTGTTTCATAGCTTATGCGTCTGACGACAAGTTTGTCGCCCTTTTTCACCTTGCCTGTGAGCTTCTGACTGACTGTGTCGTTCTCACCGGGGGTAATCCCTGCTTTTTCGAGAGTTTCTGCCACTGTTGTGCCGTCTGTCACTCTGCACTTTATCACTTTTGAGTCCGCAATGACTTTCACACCGAATGAACGCTTTACTTCGATCACCATTGAGTCAAAAACATAAAGGTCGCCGTCATAGCTGAATTCATCGCCTTCGTTGAGTTCAATGCCGGCTTTTTCTACAGCGTCTTTGACTGTACCTGCTGTTCTGACAAAAATCTTTTTGTCTCCGTCTTTAACGGTCACTTCGCATGAGCGATAAACATATATCACTGATTCGTCTTCATCTTCGCTGTAGTTTGTCAGGTCAACGATATCGTTTTCGTTGAGCTCGATATTCGCCTTATTGAGAATATCGTCAACATCCGAAGAGAAAGAAACCACCTTTATCATTTCGTTGTCGCAATAGACATATGAAACGACAACGCTGTTGGCGGCCGCAACCGTTGTTGCTGTGCAGATAATAATTGTGAGAACAAGTATCGCAACTCGTGCGATATTGTAATACAGCTTATCCCCTGCACCTTTTATCTGTGCTATCATCGAATTGCTCCTTTTGAAACCGGCTGCCCGTGCATATGGCACTGATTTTTTGCCGTATGCGCCTAAGATTTTGCACTGTGTGCAATGACACAACCGATTGAAATTTTGCAGCGACTTTTGGCATTATAGTATTTTTCGCCCAAGTTGTCAAATATTTTTCGGGGTTAATTTTGTGCAAAATGACGAAAGTAATTTGTTTGATTTTCCAATCCCCACTAATAATTGTGGATTTTCGACTCATCATGATAAAGTGTTAAAGTAAAAATTTCCGATTTTTTGTGAAAATGTTAAAAAATTTGCACTTTTCAGAAAAGGGCGATTTTAAGCGACATTTTATATAGATTTGTCGCTTAAAATCGAGTTTTTGACGAAAAACTTTTTCTCATTTTTCAGGGATTTTTAGTGATATATTTATCACTTTTTACTTGTCTTTTTCGTTGCCGATATAAGTCATATACGATAAGTTTTCTTATGAATTATTGACACAAAAACGGCATAATATATCCCTATATATTATAGTATATATTTTTGTTTCATGAAACAAAAAACAGGCAGAAAAAGCTCTGCCTGCACCTTGATTTTTAACTCATTTTTACCACATTGAGTCCTCATTAAGAAGTCTGTCAATGACATGAATAATAAGCTCGCTCAGACATTCCTCCTGCGCTTCATTCATTTCACGATAGCTTGAAAAAGCCGTGTCGTCAGCGTCATCGCTCATCTTACGCATACTCAGAAACGGTGTTTTGCACTTGTCGCACACTGCGGCTATTGCGCCTGTTTCCATATCGAACGCATTGATTGAAAATGTCTCTTTATAGTAGTTTTTCTTGTCTTTATCCGTCAGGAAAAGGTCGCCCGAGCCAAAAATTCCCGACTTGACGCCATCGCTTTTTTTAGCAAGCTCCATGAGATTTTCGTCACCCGAATAGATAAAATTCTGACCGTCGGGCTTCTGACCGGGCTCATACCCTATTGAGGTCAGGTCAAAATCACATTCAACAAACTTTTCGCCGACAAGAATATCTCCCCTGCGGCAACCCGAAACAGCGCCCGACAGACCGACATTCATAATAATATCAGCCTTGTCACAGCCGATAAGAAGAGCCGCCGCCATCGCCGCATTTGACTTTCCTATACCGGCTTTAACGGCGATAACCTCAAGCTCCCGTTCACCTTTATTAATAGTATAGGAAAAGCTGTCATTCGAATATCTGACAGAGTATTTTTTGTTTTCACTCTCAGTATATTTATCAAACGGAGAATACTCCATCGGGTCGGCAAAAATAATTCCGATAATCTTTTTCATGTTAAAAAATCCTTTCTGTTAAAGAAAACGCCGGTTTCTTAATACAATTTAACCCAAATATATTTACTTTATATTATACAGTCAGATATTGTCATCTGTCAAGCGAGTATTTCGGGGCATAATATATCAAAGGACGGATATTTTTTCTGTCCCGATGCGCTTTTGTGAAAACCGTGACGGGTGGGTTTAACGCCCCGAAGAAGAGCCCGCTTGTAAACGCAGAAGCATATACGGCGTGCCGACGGTATGCATAAGTATATGGGCGATTACCGTTTTCACCCACGGGACTGTTACATTCGGCGCCTTGCGGCTCAGGGTGAGAAAAACACCCTCTGAGGCTGAATGTGACAGCCCCTTTGCGTTTTTAATACAGAAGATTTTTCTAACGCCGTTAAAAAAGAGGGGCAAAGAGTAGCGTTCTTAAGGACAGTTTAAGTAACATACTAAAACTGCCGAGTGTTCTAAAGAACACCCGGCAAATATCGCCACATTATTATTCTGCAAATTTATCCTTCATTCTGTCAAAGAAGCTCTTTTTATCCTCTGAAGCACTGCCGTCGTTTATGTTATTCTTAGGCTTATTAGGCAAGCTGTCGTTGAATTTTTTAAGCATGGCTTTCTGTTCAGAATTAAGGTTTTTAGGCACGTCAACAACAACCGTGACATACATATCGCCCTTTGTCTTCTGATTGACACGCTGAATACCTCTGCCTCTGAGCCTGAACACCTCGCCCGGCTGTGTGCCTGCGGGAAGCTCGAACTTGACCTTGCCGTCAAGAGTGGGAATGTATAGCGTATCGCCCAATGCCGCCTGAGCGAAGGTAACTGTTTCACTCAGCATTACATCATAGCCCTGTCGTGTAAAGAACGGGTGAGGGCGAACGTCAACCATGATAAGAAGGTCTCCGCTCGGGCCACCGTTTGCGCCCTTGTTGCCTCTGCCGCTGAGTCTCATTGTCTGACCGTCGTCAATACCGGCTACTATTTCTACCTGTTCTGTGGTCTTTATTGTTGTGAAGCCTGAGCCGTGGCACTTATGGCATGGGTTAGGTATCGTCTTACCCTTGCCGCCGCAAGCCGAGCATGTCTTTGCTGTGCTTATCACGCCGAACGGTGTTCTCTGCTGAACATTGACCTGACCGCTGCCGCCGCATGTTTTGCATACCTCCGGCTGTGTTCCTTTTGCCGCGCCTGAACCCTTACACTCACTGCATACCTCTATTCTGTTAAATGTAACCTGTTTTTTACAGCCCTTTGCCGCTTCTTCAAACGAGATAACGGCTCTAAGCTTTATGTCGCTGCCTCTTCTCGGCGCATTCGGGTTTGCTCTTCTTGAAGAGCCGCCGCCAAAGCCGCCGAACATACTGCCTAAAATATCACCGAGGTCAAAGTCCATGCCGCCGAAATCGCCAAAGCCGCCGAAGCCGCCCGCTCCTGCGCCTGCGCCGTAATTCGGATCTACTCCTGCGTGACCGAAACGGTCATATCTGCTCTTTTTCTCGGGGTCGGAGAGCACCTCGTATGCCTCGTTTGCCTCTTTGAATTTCTCTTCCGCCGCCTTATCGCCCGGGTTAAGGTCGGGGTGATACTTCTTAGCCGTTTTACGGTATGCTTTTTTTATTTCATCATCTGAAGCGCTCTTTGAAACGCCGAGCACCTCATAGTAATCTCTTTTATCAGCCATATGTGCATCCTTTCCTGACGAAAACTATTCGTCGGATTAATCACAAACGAGAGCGAGAACTGTATTCCCGCTCCGTTATAGTTTTATCTTTAATATCAGACGTCTGTGAAGTCAGCGTCTGTGTAGCCGCCCTGTGCGCCTGCGTTCGGGTCATAGCCGCCGCCCATGTTGTTGGGGTCGAAGCCTGCACCCATGTTATTCGGGTCAAAACCGCCCTGTGCGCCTGCCTGAGCCTGCTGCGCATTATAGAGCTTCTGGCTGATTTCATAGAACTTTGACTGAAGAGCCTCCTGCTCGTTCTTTATAAGGTTGATATCATCACCCTTGAGAGCATTCTTGAGTGATTCAATTTTTGCTTCAAGGTCTGACTTGTCAGCCGCGTCAAACTTGTCGCCCTCTTCAGAGAGAATTTTCTCGCACTGATAAACCATCTGGTCAGCGTTGTTTCTCGTGTCAATTTCTTCACGGCGCTGCTTATCTTCCTCTGCATACATCTCAGCGTCTTTGACAGCCTTGTCGATGTCCTCCTTGCTCATATTGCTTGAAGCTGTGATTGAAATAGCCTGCTCCTTGCCTGTGCCGAGGTCCTTTGCCGAAACATGAACAATACCGTTTGCGTCAATGTCGAATGTAACTTCAATCTGAGGAACGCCTCTTCTTGCGGGAAGAATTCCGTCAAGATGGAACATACCGATTGACTTATTATCTTTAGCAAACTGTCTCTCACCCTGAAGAACGTTGATTTCAACCGAGGTCTGATTATCAGCCGCCGTTGAGAAAATCTGGCTCTTCTTTGTGGGGATAGTTGTATTTCTTTCGATTATCTTTGTGCATACGCTGCCGAGAGTCTCGATACCGAGTGAAAGCGGAGTAACGTCAAGAAGAAGAAGACCCTTGACCTCGCCGCCGAGAACACCGCCCTGAATTGAAGCGCCTATAGCAACACATTCGTCGGGGTTGATGCCCTTGAACGGCTCTTTGCCGATGAAGTTCTTAACCGCTTCATTGACAGCGGGAATTCTTGATGAACCGCCGACCATGAGAACCTTGTCTATGTCGCTCGGCTTGAGACCCGAGTCGCTCATTGCCTGTCTGACGGGACCCATAGTTGCTTCAACAAGGTCTGCTGTGAGCTCGTTGAACTTAGCTCTTGTGAGAGTCATTTCAAGGTGCTTGGGACCTGTTGCGTCAGCGGTGATAAACGGAAGTGAAATCTGAGAGGTTGTCATACCTGAAAGCTCTATCTTTGCCTTTTCGGCGGCTTCCTTTATTCTCTGCATTGCCATCTTGTCGCTCTTGAGGTCAACGCCCTGTTCGGCTTTAAAGCCTGCAACAATCCAGTCCATTATTCTCTGGTCGAAGTCGTCGCCGCCAAGACGGTTGTTACCTGCTGTTGCAAGAACCTCCTGAACGCCGTCGCCCATCTCAATAATTGAGACATCGAATGTGCCGCCGCCGAGGTCATAAACCATAACCTTCTGGTCGTTTTCCTTGTCAATACCGTAAGCAAGAGCGGCCGCTGTGGGCTCGTTGATGATTCTCTTAACTTCAAGACCTGCGATTTTACCTGCGTCCTTGGTTGCCTGACGCTGAGCGTCTGTGAAGTATGCGGGAACTGTAATAACGGCTTCAGTTACCTTTTCGCCGAGGTATGCTTCAGCGTCGCCCTTGAGCTTCTGAAGAATCATAGCTGAGATTTCCTGCGGCGTGTATGCCTTGCCGTCAATAGTGACCTTATAATTTGTACCCATCTGTCTCTTTATTGAAGAGATTGTTCTTTCGGGGTTAGTGATAGCCTGTCTCTTGGCTACCTGACCGACCATTCTTTCACCCGTCTTTGAGAAAGCAACAACCGAAGGAGTTGTTCTTGAGCCTTCTGCGTTAGCGATTACTACGGGTTCGCCGCCTTCTATAACTGCGACGCATGAGTTTGTTGTACCTAAATCAATACCTATTGTCTTTGACATAATATTTTTCCTCCTGAGAAGTTATTTGTTTTGTTTTTGTTTTATGTTAGTTTGCGACCTTGACCATTGCCGGTCTTAAAATTTTGTCACCTAATTTATAGCCTTTTGAGAAAACATCGGTTATTACGTTCTCTTCAAGGCTTTCATCTTCACAGTGCATGACCGCATTGTGGAAATTCGGGTCGAACTTTTCGCCCGCTTCGCCGAAAGGCTCAACGCCCAGTTTTTTCATTGTGTCCATGAAGCCTGAAAACATCATCTCGACGCCTTTTTTATAGCTTTCAAAATCCGCTTCGCTGTTCATTGCCGCTCTGTCGAAATTGTCGATAACCGGCAGAAGCTGTGTCAGGATCGTAGCCTTGCTCTCTGTGAATATAGAGTCTTTTTCTTTCTGCGTTCTCTTTCTGAAATTATCATATTCGGCGAGAGTTCTGATATGCGCTTCTTTTGCCGCGTCAAGCTCTTTTTTTATTTCATCAAGAGCTTTCTGAAACTCATTTTCTTTTTCGTCGTTCTTTGCGGCTTCTTCTGCTTCGTTTTCGGCTTCAGCTTTCTGAGCCTCTGTCTTTGTCGTTTCTTTTTCTGCGTCTGCACTAAGTTTTTTGTCTTTTTTTGCCATTACTTCATCTCCTCTATTCATCACTTTCAAGCGTATCCGTTAAAAGGTCCCCCACAAGCTCGGTGATATATTTTAGCCTCGGAATGAGCCTTTTATAGTCTATTCTTGTCGGTCCTATAATACCGATTGAACCGCCGCTGTGCCCCTGAACGGAATATCTTGAAATTATTATTGACGAGTTTTCAAGCTGGCGAAACATATTTTCCCTGCCGATAACGACCTGAAGATTTCCGTCGCCTGAGCTCATAACTCTTTCAAGTTTATCCTCGTCGGCTAAGAAATCAAGCATTTCGTATGCGCCGGCGCTGAATTCACGGTGATTCAAAAGGTTCTGCCTGCCCTCGAGTCTTATCTCAGCCTGTGCCGCCTGAGCGGCTAAATCCGAAAAGGCAACGAACATGGGGCTCATTGCAAGAGCCATATCGCCAAGCGAAGCGACAAGCGTCTGAATCATTGCCATACCTATATCGGTAACGGGCTTTCCCACGAACTCTCTCCCGACTATATCGCTGAAGCAGTCTATCATTTTCTGTGTAAGAGGAACATCCGTCTTGCAGACCGTGTTCTTTATAATGCCGGTTGAGGTCATAAGAACTATCATTGCTATTCTGCTGCCGACAGGGACAAGCTCCACTCTTTTGACTGTCGCAAGCGAGTCGGTCGGCGTCGTCGCAACCGTAGCGCAGTTTGTAAGCGTTGCCAGCATTTCGCTCGCTCTTTCGAGAAGCTCTTCGGGGTCGCCGATATTTGAACCGATGCCCATTCTTATTTGCCTTTTTTCGTCTTCATCGGGCTCATTCTCATCCATAAGGTTATCAATGTAGTATCGGTAACCCTCCTGCGTCGGAACTCTGCCCGCCGAGGTATGAGGCTGTGTCAGATAACCCATACTCGTCAGATCGCTCATTTCGTTTCGAATGGTTGCCGACGAAACGGAAAACGGAAGTATTTCCATTATAAGTTTAGAGCCGACGGGTTCGCCCGTTTTGACATACTGTTCAACAACGGCTGAAAGAATATTTTTCTTTCTTTCGCTCATTTCCATTTCATCGCACCTCCTATCAAAATTAGCAGTCTTTAATGTCGAGTGCTAAGCTACGGTCATAATATACACTCTTTGCTAAGTTTTGTCAATAGATATTTTCAAAAAAAATAAAGATTTTTTGCTTATAAATTATTCTGCCCATGTTATATATAATATAGTATATAATGTATGGTCTTTTTCTCTCAATAAAAACGAGGGATACCCCGCCTCACGCAATCAATAATCATATCTCTCTGCATACAAAAAGGGCTGTCTTAGCGTGACAGCCCAAATTTTTATCCGATATAAACTTTTTCATTCTTTTCCGATGAGGTATAAACGGCGAGAAGCTCTTCAACCGCTTTTCTGCCCTCTGAAAAATCAACAGGAAAATGTCTGCCTGTTTTCAGGCAGTCATAAAAATCCGCTATAAGTAATTCGTGACTGTTACCCCAGTATTTCTGACCGATAAAATCTGCTTCGTCTGAAAGAAACAGCTTTTTGAAATTGCCGTTTTCAATCTTATAGGCATTGTTGCCCTCAATTCTGAGCTCGGCGTTTTCACACACAATGTCAATCATGATAGGGTGGTCACAGCCTGCGCCGACGGTCGCATTAAAAATTGCGATAATTCCGCTTTCGGTTTCAAACCGTGCGCTGACCGTATCCTCAACTTCAATTTCGTTTCCGAATTTTTCTCTCAGCGCATGCCCCCGAACGCACTTCAGCTCTTCACCTAAAAGATATCTGAGAAGATCGAGCGTGTGTATCGCCTGATTAATCAGCACTCCGCCGCCCTCTTTGTCTTTCTTTCCGTGCCAGCCGTCAGAGTAATACTCAGGCTCTCTCTTCCAGTGAACCGACGCTCTTGCGCATACGATATTTCCGTATTCGCCGCTTTCGAGAATATTCTTTGCGACCTTAACCGATTCATTATACCTGTTCTGAAAGCATACCCCAAACTGAGCGGTGCTGTTTTTCAGAGCATTTTCAATAAGCGAAAGTCCGTCTTTATTCACAGCGCACGGCTTTTCACAGAGAACGCTTATACCTCTTTTCAAAGCCTCTGAAGACATCTCTTCGTGAAGATAATGCGGGGTGCATACATGAACGCAGTCAGGCTTCACCTCATCAAGCATTTTAATATAATCGGTGTATATTTCACCGCCGTTCTCCCGCGAAGCCCTCTCAGCCCTCTCGGGCACTATATCACACACAGCCGCAATTTCGACACCGTCGATTTTTTTGACAGCGTTAAAATGACAGCCTGAAATATTGCCGCAGCCGATAACTGCTGTTTTCATTTTATTTCACCTGAACCTCTTGAACAAGTTTGTGCATTGCGTCGCTCGCCGCCTTAAAAGACTCCTCGTGTGAGGAATAAACACCGTCGGGGATCGGGTCGTGCTGACCGTTTTCAAGGTTCTCAAAGCCGTCAAACACCTGAAGATGAGGCTCAAGAGTGAGAACGATTTCTCTGTCCTGTCTGTTAAGCCTTTCAAGAATTTCCTTAACATGACCGTCGCCTGTTCCCGCCGGAACCACCTTGCCGTCCTCATAAAGTGCATCCTTGATATGCATATATTCAATATAAGGCTCGAGAGCGTCAAAAGCCCTTAACGTGTCAACACCGCACTGAACAAAGTTTGCGCAGTCAAAAACTGCTCTAAGCTCGCCGCCGAAAGCCTCCATAAGGTCAATCATTCTCTCGGCTGTGTCGCCGTAAATTGCCTTTTCATTCTCGTGGCAGCATATTACTCCATGCTCTTTGGCGTAGTCGTTCATCGCCTTGACCCGGCGGATAACCTCGTCACGGTATTCTTCATGACTGTCCTGCTCGGTGAAAAAGAAGCTGAAAATTCTGATATATTTTGCTTCAAGGATTTTCGCAACCTCAACAGTATTCTTGAAAGCCTCGAAGTGAGGTTCAAACGGCTCTTTGATATTAATCTTGCCGTATGCCGAGCCGATTGATGAAACCTTCATACCGGCTTTATCAATAGCTCTCTTCATTTCTTTAGCTTCTTCGACAGTGAGATTGTTTATGTTTTTTTCCTTGCCGAAATTGCGAAGCTCCATGTGAGTGATATTGTTCTCACGGCAGACTCTCATCTGACCCTCTATTGTGCTCTCGCCCGATTCGTCGCAGAATGCGGAAAATATGAATTTTGCCATAATTACACCTCTCAATAGGTTGAACTCATGTCTGACTGAACCTGTTCGTTGACGACCTTGACAAATTTTGAATTTTTTACCTTTTCCTGAAGAAGGTCATAGAAAAGCTCCTCATCAAACGGAAGCTCTATTGTTTTGTCCAGCCACGACGAAAGAAATGCGGCGTTTGAGATAATAAGACCGTTAATGCCCTCACTGCCCTGAGCAATAAGCGGACTGCCCCTGAGAATGTGAGCGGCAAAGGCGTTCATAACGCCCGAGTGCTGTTCATTCATTCCGTCGGTTTCAACTCTGACCCACTTATTGGCGATTTTGCCGAAGCCCTCGCTTGATGTCTTTATGTATTCGGGCAGGCTTTCTTCAAGAGTACACATACGTATAACGAAATCTCCCTCAAGCTGATCGTTCTCACAGACAATTTTCGCCTTGTCAAGTGTGATTTCAAGTCTGTTTGTTCCGGGGAAATCGCCCGTTGTGGTTATAAACGTGCCCGTTGCGCCGTTTGGGTATTCGGCATAGATTGTAACATCGTCCTCAACCTCTATATCGTGCCATTTGCCCTCGTGACAAAAAGCCCTGATTTTGCTCGGCATACCGCATATCCACTGCCATAAGTCGAGCTGGTGCGGGCACTGATTGAGCATTACGCCGCCGCCTTCGCCTGACCATGTCGCACGCCACCCACCTGAATTATAGTATTGCTGTGTTCTGAACCAGTCGGTTATAATCCAGCTTACTCTTCTGATTTTGCCGTATTCGCCACTGTCAACAAGCTCCTTGACCTTTCGATAGACGCAGTTTGTTCTCTGATTGAACATAATAGCATATGTCTTATCGGAATGTGAAGCGACTTCGATAAGCTCTCTGACCTGCTTTGTATAAACGCCTGCGGGCTTTTCGCTCATGACGTGAAGACCTGCACTCAGCGCTTCAATGGCAATCTCAGGGTGTGAATAGTGAGGCGTAGCTATAAGCACAGCTTCGCATAGCCCGCTTCTGATAAGCTCTGACGCAGTGCTGAAGCAGACTGCGTCGGGCGCTTTTTCTTTTGCAATTTTAAATTTTCTCTCGTCGGTGTCGGCTATGCAGGTAATCTCTATCTCAGGCATTTTGCCGTTTTTGTAGTTGTCGAGATGACCGCCGCCCATGTTACCGACGCCGATAATGCCGAGCTTTAGTTTTCTGCTCATATTATTATTCCTCTCATCAGAACTTTGAATAAACTTTATATGCTGTGTATCAATCTGTTTTTATTCAAACGGATTGATATACTGTCTGTTTCTGACTATATACTCAACACCGCTGTAGAGTGTGAGCGCAGCCGTTATCCACATAAGGATATTGCTTATCGTTTTAACGGGGATTTCTGCCCCGAACAGAGACTGAACCGAACAAAGCGCAAGCACAAGCGTCACGGAAAGCATCTGAAAGGCAGTTTTGACCTTGCCTGATTTCTCGGCGGCAAGAACGACCGAATTTGTGGCGGCGAGAAGCCTCAGAGAGCTGACTATAAACTCCCGGAATATTACTATAACAACCACAACCGGACTGCACAAACCCTTTGTTATCATACAGATAAGAATACTCAGCACGACTATTTTGTCGGCTATAGGGTCAAGAAATTTTCCGAAATCCGTGACAAGGTTTCTGTCACGGGCTATCTTGCCGTCAATAAAATCAGTTATTGATGCGGCGGCAAATATTATGAATGAAAGAAGCGGTGAAAAACGCCAATCGGTCAGCATGAAATAAACCAGAAACGGCGTGAGCACCATTCTCAGAATTGTAAGCCTGTTCGGTAAATTGATTTTTTTCTTTTCTTTCATAGGGTCACCTCAATAATAATTTTTCTATATATTACCTATATATTGTGACAAACCTGTACATTATGTGAAAAGAATAATTAAATAAAACGGAGCTATGGATAGGGTGAAAAGGACACGGTTCGTCAATGAGCCGTGTCCGGATATTTGTTCTGCGCAAAAAAGCAGTTCAATCAAAAATCATAGCCGGCCTTGATAGCTCTGAGGTTAACTTCAAGCATATCTGCGTGCTTAGCCGATATTACCTTGCTAAGAGCCGCCTCCATACCGTCAAAAACAACTGCGTCACACTCTTTGACAAACTTGCCTGTCATAATCATGTTGGCAAGTGTCGGGACGTTCATATCCTTAGCCATCTGTGTAGCGGGAATGTAATAAACGTCAACGTCATCTCTCTTGACTTTTCTTTCAATAAGAGTGCTGTCAACGAAAATCTTTCCGCCGCTGACAACAGAATCTTCATACTTATCAAGGGAGGGGAGATTCATGACAATGAGAACATCGGGATTTGAAACTATGGGTGAGCCGATAGGGTCGTCGCTGATGATAACACTGCAGTTTGCCGTACCACCTCTCATTTCGGGACCGTATGACGGAAGCCAGCTTATCTGTTTGTTCTCAAGAAGTCCCTTGTATGCAATAAACTTGCCTGCGAAAAGGATACCCTGACCGCCGAAGCCTGCAAGTAATATATTTGTCGTCATATCACTCAGCCTCCTTTGCGCTTCTGTCCTTATAAACACCCAAGGGGTAATAAGGTATCATCTTGTCTTCAACCCACTGAAGAGCCTTGTCAGGAGTCATTCCCCAGTTTGTCGGGCATGACGAAACGACTTCAACAAGTGAGAAGCCCTTGCCGTTTATCTGATTTTCAAACGCTTTACGGATAAGTTTCTTTGCATTCTTTACATTCTTAACATTGTTGACGGCGACACGGGCGATAAATTCAGGTCCGTCAAGAGTTGAAAGCATCTCGCATACCTTTATCGGGTAGCCCGCCGTCTTGACGTCTCTGCCGTAGGGAGAGGTCTGTGTAACCTGACCGGGGAGCGATGTCGGAGCCATCTGACCGCCCGTCATACCATAGATTGCGTTGTTGACAAAAATAACGGTAATATTTTCGTTTCTTGTCGCCGCATGAACCGTTTCAGCCATACCGATTGAAGCAAGGTCGCCGTCGCCCTGATAAGTGAAAATTACATTTTCGGGGAGCGAACGCTTGAGACCTGTTGCTACAGCGGGGGCTCTGCCGTGAGCCGCCTCAACCATATCGCAGGTGAAATAATTATAAGCTAAAACCGCACATCCGACAGGGGCAACGCCTATTGTTCTGCCCTCAATGCCGAGCTCGTCAATAGCTTCGGCGACAAGTCTGTGGATAATTCCGTGAGTACAGCCGGGGCAATAATGAAACTCGGCGTCTGTTAAACTTTTCGGTTTCTGAAATACAATAGCCATTATTCATTACCTCCCTCTAAGTTTTTGACAGTGTCAATAATCTGCTCGGGCGACGGAATCATGCCGCCGGCTCTGTTGCAGAGAACAACGGGCTTTTTGCAGTCCTGCGCAAGGCGGATATCTTCAATCATCTGACCCATTGAAAGCTCGACCGAAACAAATGCCTTTACCTTGTCGGCGGCTTCCTTTATCGGCATTTTTGGGAAGGGCCACACGGTGATAGGTCTGATAAGACCCGCCTTGATGCCCTGTCTGCGAAGCTCATTGACGGCGTTCTTTGACACTCTCGCCGCTATACCGAAAGCAACTATGCAGTATTCTGCGTCCTCCATAAGATAGCTTTCATATCTGACTTCGTTCTCTTCGATGTATTTATACTTTTCGTATCTTTCAAAGTTTGTCTTTTCAAGCTCTTCGGGAACAAGATAGAGCGAATTTATAATGTTGTGCTTTCTCTCGTTCTTTGTGCCTGTGACTGCCCAGGGCTTTTCGGTCTCATTGACCTTTTCTTCAGGCAGCTCAACGGGCTCCATCATCTGACCCATAGTGCCGTCGGCAAGAAGCATTGCCGGCATACGGTATTTATCGGCAAGGTCGAAAGCCAGAGCTGTCATATCAGCCATTTCCTGAACTGAAGCGGGTGTGAGAACTATAAGGTGATAGTCACCGTGTCCGCCGCCCTTTGTCGCCTGAAAATAGTCTGACTGTGAGGGCTGAATACCTCCCAGACCCGGGCCGCCTCTCTGAACATTGACAATAAGTGCGGGCAGGTCAGCGCCGGCGATATATGAAATACCCTCCTGCTTGAGAGAAACTCCGGGGCTTGAAGATGAGGTCATAACTCTCTTGCCTGTGCCCGCAACGCCATAGACCATGTTGATAGCTGAAATTTCGCTTTCAGCCTGAAGAAATGTTCCGCCGATTTTGGGCATCCTCTTTGCCATGTATGCGGCAACCTCTGTCTGAGGTGTAATGGGGTAGCCGAAGTAATGACGGCATCCTGCTCTGATAGCAGCCTCCGCAATAGCTTCGTTGCCTTTCATCAAAACCTTATCTGCCATTTGTTACACCTCACTTTTCAACCGTAATAACGCAGTCAGGGCACATTGTTGCGCAGAAAGCGCAAGCAATACACTTTTCCTGATCTGTTATCTCTGCGGGAGAATGTCCCTTTTTGTTTATCTTATCCTTAGCAATTTTAATAATTCCTTTAGGACAAGCTGTTACGCAAAGACCGCAGCCTTTGCAGATATCCGTGTCAAAGGTAACCTTTGCCATAATATCACGCTCCTAAAAAATTTTTTTCTGAAGTTTGAGTTTAAAGGTATTATCAAGGTCTATACTCTCGTCGCATGTTGTCATCTCAAGCGGCAAGCCTGAAAGTCTGCTGAGCTTTTCGGCTTCTTTCACAGTGCGGAAAATATCTTCTGCCGCGGTTTCTTCGCCGAGGTTTGAGTTATTGATAATGCCTGTGAAAGGTATTGCGCAGGCGCTTTCAATCTCACGGATAACCTCGAGAGCCTCCTCGGCAGTTTGCGTCAGAGGGCGATAGAAGTTCGCGACAAAGAACATATTATAGTTATTCTCTTCAAGAATTGAAGGCACATATCTTCCAAGTGCGTATGCGCCTCTGTCGTCTCCGCCGACATCAAAAACAGCATACCTTGACTTGTTCTGAACCAGTGAATATACCTCTGCGGGGAGTGCGGGCAGGTCAACATTAGTATTCGCAAACGGGAGAGAAATCACTTCAATCCCCTTTTTATTCAGCTCATCTTCACTGTCCTTAGTTCTGAAATAGGGGTTTACGATATCAATATCGGCTATTGACACATCAAGCCCCTGATTTTTCAGATAAACGGCATAGTTTATAGCTATATTTGTTTTCCCGCTGCCGTAATGCCCGCAAAAAATATTAACTCTTTTCATAACGGATAAATTATATCTCACTTAATTAATAATTACAACTTATTACGCTGAATTTTACCGCTGACCGTTTTAGGCAGCTCGTCTCTGAACACAACGACTCTCGGGTATTTATACGGTGCAGTATGCTTCTTGACGTAATTCTGAATATCCTTCTTTAGCTCTTCACTCGGCTGTGTGCCCTTTGTCAGAACAATGCTTGCCTTGACTATCTGACCTCTGATGTCATCGGGTACAGCCGATACGCCGCACTCAAGAACATATGGGAGCTCCATAATAACGCTCTCAATTTCAAAGGGTCCGATACGGTAGCCCGAGGACTTGATAACGTCGTCAACACGACCGACATACCAATAGAAGCCGTCTTCATCGCACCACGCGGCATCACCTGTGTGATAGTAGCCGTCATGCCAGACCTCTCTTGTCTTTTCTTCGTCGCCGTAATAGCCCGTGAACAGACCGCAGGGAGCGCCGTCCTTGACATTGATAACTATTTCGCCTGTTTCACCGACGGGGACATTATTCCCGTCAGCGTCCATAAGTTCAACCTTATAAATAGGAGCAGGCTTGCCCATTGAACCTATCTTATGCTTTGCGCCGACAAGGTTGCCGATAATCATTGTGCTTTCGGACTGACCGAAGCCCTCGATTATCTGTAAGCCCGTGAGCTTTTCAAACTGACGGTAAACCTCGGGATTGAGGGCTTCACCCGCAGTTGTCATATGCTTGACAGAGGAAAAATCGTATTTTGAAATATCCTCTTTAATCATCATTCTGAGCATTGTCGGCGGTGCGCAGAATGTTGTAATCTGATATTTAGCGAACATCGGCATAATGTCTGAAGCGTCAAAACGGTCAAAGTCATAGACAAATACTGCCGATTCGCAGAGCCACTGACCGTAAAGCTTGCCCCACATCGCCTTCGCCCAACCCGTGTCTGAGATTGTGAAGTGAAGACCGTCGGGGTCGGCTGTGTGCCAATATTTAGCCGTGTGGAAATGACCGAGCGCATACTTATGATTATGAGCCGCAAGCTTCGGGTAACCCGATGTGCCCGAGGTGAAGAACATAAGCATAAGGTCATCGCCGCAGGGCGAGTCCTCTTTTCTCTCGTAGTGAGAGCTGAAGAGGGTGTATTCGTCGTCAAAGCTGTGCCACCCCTCACGGTGAGAGCCGACAATGAGCTTGTTCTTGAGGCTCGGTGAAGTTTTCGCCGCTATGTCAACCTCGTCTGCCGTGTTGCCGTCGCTCGTGCAGATAATAGTGCTCACATCAGCCGCCTTGAAACGGTACTCAAGGTCGTGAGCGAGAAGCTGACAGGTGGCGGGTATTGCGATTGCGCCGAGCTTATTAAGACCGAGCATCGCAAACCAGAACTGATAGTGACGCTTTAAAATAAGCATTACCTTGTCGCCCTTCTTTATGCCGAGCGACTTGAAATAGTTAGCGCACTGATTTGACGCTTTCTGCATATCCTTAAAGGTCAGCCGCTTCTCGGTTTTGTCTCGGGCAACATAGAGCATTGCGAGCTTATCCGGCTCTCTTTTTGCCAGCTCGTCAACAAGGTCAAACGCAAAGTTGAACTTCTCGGTGTTCTTGAAAGTTATTGAAACAGGTGTCCCCTTTTCGTTCTCGACAACATCAATATATTTCTGATATATTCTTTCCTTGCTGTCCTTCTTATTGTCGTTTCTGATATCTTTTGAAACAGAGTGAGTGATTTCGGGGATTGACTCGCCTGTGGGATTAAGCACTATTGCATAAAACTGACAATCTTCTCCGTTGACGGCAATCATACCGTGAGGCGTCGAGCTGTCAAAATAAATGCTGTCTCCGGGTCCTAAGGTTGTTCTGTGCTCACCGACCTGAACGAGAAGCTGACCCTCTATAACAACGTCAAGCTCCTGCCCCTTATGCGTTGTCAGCTCAATGTCCCTGTGCTGTGCCTCTTCGTCATATTTGCTTCGGACATAAAGAGGCTCGGCGATTCTGTTCTGAAACGCATAAGCAATATTATAATATGTCATTCCGTGAGCGTTGGCAATCTCCTGCCCCTGACCCGCTCTTGTGACGGTGAAGGATTTCAGCGTCGGGCTGTGACCGTCGATAATATCCGTTGCGTCAACATTTAAAGCTAAGGCGCAGCGATAAATAAACGCAAAGTTCAGGTCATGCTCGCCTGATTCACAGAGCACATACTCCTCGTTTGTGACGTCTGTCTTAGCCGCCATTTCATAGGTGGTGTAGCCTTCGATTTCACGAAGCTCCTTGATACGGGAAGCCATCTCCTTGATTTTATAATCAAGTCCGCTTATCTGTCCCATAAGCAATCCCCCTTCTTTTTTTGTTGTTATTATTAAAGCCTTTTACAGCTTGTTTCTCTGAATTTTTCCGCTGACTGTCTTGGGCAGTTCATCTCTGAACACGACAAGTCTCGGGTACTTATACGGTGCGGTATGCTCCTTGACATACTTCTGTATTTCCTTTTTGAGCTCTTCTGTCGGCTCAGTTCCCTTTGTCAGAACGATGCTCGCCTTGACTATCTGACCTCTGACCTCATCGGGAGCGGCGGAAACACCGCACTCAAGAACATAGGGGAGCTCCATGATAACGCTTTCTATCTCGAAAGGTCCGATACGGTAGCCCGAGGACTTGATAACGTCGTCAACACGACCGACATACCAGAAGTAGCCGTCTTCGTCTCTCCACGCCGTGTCGCCCGTGTGATAGAAGCCGTCGTGGCAGGCCTCTTTTGTTTTCTCTTCATCACGGTAATACTCGGTGAAGAGACCTGCGGGATAGTTCTCCTTGACATTAATAACGATTTCACCTGTTTCGCCGTTTGAAACGCTGTTGCCGTCTGCGTCGATAACGTCGATATCATACTGCGGTGAAGCCTTGCCCATTGAGCCTATCTTAATCTTGGTGCCCCAGAGGTTAGCGATTGTGAGAGTTGTTTCAGTCTGACCGAAGCCCTCATAGATATCAAGACCGGTCGCCGCCTTAAACTGCTTTGCGACCTCGGGGTTGAGAGCCTCGCCCGCCGTCGTCATATGGTGAACCGATGAGAAATCGTATTTCGACAAATCTTCTTTAATCATCATTCTGAGCATTGTCGGGGGTGCGCAGAATGTTGTGATGTTATATTTCTTGAACATCGGCAGAATATCGGAAGCGACAAACTTGTCAAAGTCATAGACAAAGACTGCGCCTTCGCAGAGCCACTGACCGTAGAGCTTGCCCCAGAGTGACTTGCCCCAGCCCGTGTCTGAGATTGTGAAGTGAAGACCGTCACGCTCACAGCGATGCCAGTATTTAGCCGTGACAAAATGACCAAGCGCATAGGTATGCTTGTGCTCAACCATTTTCGGGTTTCCGGTTGTGCCTGATGAGAAGAACATCAGAGCAGGGTCTTCGCCGCCCGGTGTGTCTTCGGTTCTGTCATAATGTGAGCTGAAAATTTTATATTCACTGTCAAAATCATGCCAGCCCTCACGCTGACCGCCGACAATGATTCTTGTCGGGAGTGCGCCGTATTCGTCGGCGGCTGTCTCTGCCGTTTTTGCGATATCGCCGTCTGCCGAGCACACAATAGCGCTGACGCCCGCTGACTCAAATCTGTATAAATAATCGTGTTCTTTAAGCAGGAATGTAGCGGGGATAGCTATAGCACCTATCTTGTGGAGAGCTATCATACTGAACCAGAACTGATAGTGACGCTTCAGAACGAGCATAACCTTGTCGCCTTTTTTGATACCGAGCGACTTGAAATAGTTAGCCGTTCTCGCCGATTCACGCTTGATATCGGCAAAAGTAAAGTGGCGCTCGTTTTTATTTATATCAATGTGAAGCATAGCGAGCTTCTCGGGGTATTTTTCCGCAATAGCGTCAACAACATCGAAACCGAAGTTGAATTTTTCCGTATTGACGAATTTTATTGACTGAAGTGCTCCGTTATCGTCTTCTTCTGTTTCAATAAACTTTTCACAGATAAGCTTCGTTGAAGTGACTGCGGCGGCAACGCTTTCTCTCGCCGCTTCTTCGGGTGCGTCCTCACCCGAGAGAACAACTGCGCAGAACGTACAGTCCTGACCGCCGACAGCGATCATTCCGTGAGGTGTGGAGCTGTTATAATAAATGCTGTCGCCCTCATTAAGAATTTCTTTATGTGTTCCGACCTGAACCATGAGGGAGCCTGAAACGACAAGGTCAAATTCCTGACCGGAGTGGCGTGTCAGATGAATGGGAGCATTCTGAAGCTCGCTTGAATATTCATATTTAACCCAGTAGGGCTCGGCGAGCTTGCCCTTGAACTTAGGAGCAAGGTCCTGAATGGTAATACCCTCTTCTTTAGCGGTCTGATGACCCTTGCCTTTACGGGTGACTGTATAGCTTGAAAGACGGGCCGCACTGCTGCCCTCAAGAAGCTCTGTTATTTCAATGCCGAACGCAAGAGCGCATTTATGAATGAAAGTGAAAGGAAGATCGGCTTCTCCGCTTTCATAGGCGATATATTCGCTAACGGTGACTTCTGTCGCCGCCGCCATCTCCGTCACCGAATAGCCGAGAATTTCGCGCATTTCCTTGATACGCTCTGCGATTTCAAAAAGCTGTGTGTTTGTTGTGCTCATGTTTTTACCCTCCGTATAAAACTTTTAACGTTCAAATAGACACGGTAAAAAAAGACCCGTCTCAAGACTAAACTTGAGACGAGTCGAATTTTTTAATCCGATACCCGCGGTACCACTCAAATTGCACCAAAGTGCCCCTCAGGCTCAATTAAGCCTTATGCATTCACGCAGCAGTCACGGGAGATACTACTGATCATTTCTGACGTTCATTCTCCGGCTCGGAAGTGATGGGAACTTAAAGTCTTTCATTGTCGGGTTCACACCATACTCCGACTCTCTGTGAATTACTTGGCTTTGTCCGTCTTCGTCACAGCCTTTTGTCTATTTAATTTGATAGAAATTATATCACCGAACATATTGAGTGTCAAGTGATTTTTTGTTTTTTTTAGTTTAAACCCAATATTTTTTCGCTTTCTTCTTTCATTTTGTATTTAAGAATTTTACCCGCCGCATTCATTGGGAATTCCTTGACAAACATGAAATATCTGGGCACTTTGTGGCGGGCCATATGCGAAAGACCATACTTGCGCATATAGTCCTCGTCGGGCTCTTCGCCCTGCTGCATAATAATCCATGCGCAGACCTCTTCGCCCATAGCCTCGTCCTTAACGCCTATAACCTGAACGTCACGGATTTTTTCGTTTGTGAGATAGAATTCCTCTATCTCTCTGGGATAGATGTTTTCGCCGCCTCGTATTATCATGTCTTTCAGTCTACCCGTGACCTTATAATAGCCCTCGGGGGTGCGGCAGCATATATCGCCCGAGTGAAGCCAGCCGTCTTTATCAATAGCCTGAGCCGTTGCGTCGGGCATCTTGTAATAGCCTTTCATGACGTTATAGCCTCTGACGACAAATTCGCCGTTCTCACCGTCAGGTAAGTCAAGCCCCGTTTCGGGGTCGATAATTTTGCACTCAATACCGGGGAATGAACTGCCGACGGTTTCAACACGCAGGTCAAGCGACTCATTAACCTCACCCATTGTGCAGCCGGGAGAAGCCTCCGTCTGACCGTAAACGCTGAGTATTTCAGTCATATTCATCTCAGCGGCGGCTCTTCTCATCAGGTCGGGCGGGCAATTTGCGCCTGCCATGATGCCCGTTCTGATATATGAAAAGTCGGTTTTGGCAAAATCGGGGTGATTGAACATTGCAATGAACATTGTCGGCACGCCGTTAAAGCAGGTAATCTTCTCATCGTTGACGCAAGCCAGCGAGGATTTCGGCGAGAAATACGGGAGCGGTGAAAGAGTACCGCCGTGAGTCATCATCGAGGTCATTGAAAGAACCATACCGAAACAGTGGAACATCGGCACCTGAATCATCATTCGGTCGGCTGTTGAGAGATCCATTCTGTCGCCGATAATCTTTCCGTTGTTGAGAATGTTATTGTGTGTCAGCATTACTCCCTTGGGGAAGCCTGTTGTGCCCGAAGTGTATTGCATATTCGCAACATCGGAGGGCTTAACGAGCGAAGCCCTGCGTCTGACCTCTTCAAGCGGAACCGAGCCGCCTTTTTCGAGCATTTCCTCCCATGTCAGACAGCCGTTCATTGAAAAGCCGACGGAGATAACATTTCTCAGAAACGGGAGCCGCTTTGAATAGAGAGCCTTGCCCTTTTCAAGCGTTTCAAGCTCCGGACAGAGCTCCTGAACGATATCTTTATAGTTGATATCCTTGAAATGATCTATCATAACAAGGGTATGCGTGTCCGACTGTCTGAGAAGGTATTCAAGCTCATGAATTTTATAGGCGGTGTTGACCGTGACAAGAACCGCTCCGATTTTGACGGTTGCCCAGAATGTAATAAACCACGCAGGGACATTTGTCGCCCACACGGCAACATGATGACCGGGTTTTACGCCGAGCGCAATAAGTGAAGCGGCGGCATTGTCAACATCGTTTCTGAACTGTGAATAGGTTCTGGTGTAGTCAAGCGTTGTGTATCTGAACGCATACTGATCGGGATATGTGTCGGCAACCTTGTCGAGAACCTGAGAAAAAGTCAGGTCAATGACATCGTATTTTTTCCACGGGTGCGAGCCTGTGTGCGCGCGGTTGAAATATAGCTTTGCGCCGTCGCTTTTCGTGTTGTCGGTGCGTGAAATGAAGCTCGCAAAATGAGTCAGAACAATGTCTGCGTCATCAATTTCGTCGTTCCAGTCAACGGCGATAAAGCCGTCATAATTGAGCGAATCAAGGGCACGAATGAAGCTCTCATAAGGGAGGTCGCCCTCGCCGATAAGAACGTTTTTGCCGTCTTTTCTGTCGCCGAGCCTGACATAGCTTATGTATGCGCCGAGCGTTTTTATCGTGCTTTCTGCGGTCTCTCCGGCGGTGAAATATGTCTCTCTGATGTTCCATGAAACACCGACTGCCGCCGAAGCGAAGCGGTTAATTATCTCAATAATCTTTGAAGTGTCCGAAAGAGCACCCGAGGTTTCAATAAGAAGCTCTGTGTCCGTCTGCTCAGCTCTCCTGACCGCAGGCTCAAGAAGCTCGAAAATCTTATCCTCGTCATCTCCCGCAACCTTGAAAATAACCTTTTCAATGCCTGCGTTCTGCGCAAGGTCAATGTATTTTCTGAGTTCTTCTGCGCTGACAAGGGCGGTGTCAACCGTTCCCGGGTATGTCAGAGCCGAAACGGTCAGATTTCTGTTGTTAAGTTTTCTCTTTGCGTCGCTTGTCTTGCCGCTTCTGAACACGCTATCGGAGTGATTTTTTCTCTCGCTGTATGCGTCATATATTTCAAAGCCCGAATAACCGTAATCGTAGGCGAAGCGGCATGTTTCAAGAAATGACGAACGCCTGACGTTTTCGGTGGAAAAAGTAAGTTTCATTTTATTTCTCCTCGTTCACTATCTTGTTGAGAGCGTTAATATATGCCCTGATGCTTGCGCCGACAATGTCTGTTGAAAGACCTGTGCCGGAATAAAGCCTGCCTCTGTTTCTGAGCCTGACAAGGGCAGAGCCGAGAGCCTCCTTACCCTCTGTGACAGCCTGAACCTGAAAATTGTCAAGCTCATAGTGATAGCCTATACACTGCTCAATAGCTCTGAATGCCGAGTCGATAGGTCCGTCGCCTATGGCAACGCCGTGAAGAGTGTCTTCACCGTTCTCAAGCGTAATCTGCGCCATTGAAGAGCCGAGATTTGTGCAGTTTGCGTTATATGAAACGAGATGATAAACCGACGGAGCCTGCATCGCATACGTAGCAATAAGCGCTTCAAGCTCTTTTGCGCCGACCGAGCTTTTTCTCTCACACACCTGCATTATCGCCTTGTGAACCTTACCGTTATCATCACTTGAAAGGTCATAGCCCAGTAGTTTTATCGCTTCGCTGACATCTGAAATTGAGCTCTGTGAATCAAGAAAAATATCAGACGCTCCGCTCTGCTCCGAAACAGCGCTGTCGGTTGAGCTCTTTGAATTAATCCCCTTCATAAGTGATTTTATATCACGGTGAAGCTCTGTCTGTTTAAGCGAGGTTTCAATACCGAGCTGTGCGCCCTTTGTAAAGACCGCCTCGGCGAACTTTTCCGTCAGAAGAACATCACAGCCCGTCATTGAGGTTTTGACCCCGTCTGCACCCGCTTTGACAGCGGCTATTGCGCCTGCGACAGCCATATTGATGTTGTCCGAAAGGCATACATAAAGAGGAAGACTGCACTGCGCCTTGACTTTTTCAACAAGCTGAGCTGTTTCCTCGGGGAGATAAACGCCCGCGTCATCACATACGGTCACACAGGATGCGCCGTTTTCTTCAGCCGTCTTGCAGGCTTTGATGACAAAATCAATATCGGCTCTTGTAGCGTCCTGAGCGACAAATTCAACATTATCGCACTTTTCTTTAGCAAGTCTGACAAGCTGAGCTGTCTTTTCAAGCATTACCTTATCTTTCATTCTGAAGCCGTATTCCATCTGAGCTGTCGAGACAGGGAACACTACCTGAAGACACGGCTTTTTTGCGTCTTTTATGCACTCCCACGTTGTCTCAACGCTTTTCTCGTCATAACCGACGGGAACGGCGAGTTCACTGCCTTTTACAACCGAAGCGATTGTTTTATAAATAATAGAGTCCTCTTTTTCTTTCGTTATCATCGGAAGCTCCATTTTGTCAACGCCTATCGCGTCAATGCATGAAGCAATAGCTGTCTTTTCTCTGAAAAGAAGATTCTGTCTGTCTGACTGAGTAAGTTTTCTGAGCGTAAAATCGCAAACCGATATTTTTTTCATTTGCATAAACCTCACTTTCTTTTATAAAAAAAATCCCGCAGAGATAATCTCTGCGGGATGATCAAACTTTGACCACGGTACCACCCGTATTGCCGTAAAACACGACCTCTCTGTAAGGCTCTGTCAAGCCCCTGAACTGTAACGGGTTCCCCCGTGACTTCCTATTACCAAACGGTTTTTCAGAAGCCCTGCTCCGATACGAGACTGCCTGAGATTCTCTGCCGCCTTACACCCGCCGACGGCTCTCTGTGAAAGAATTGCTCTCAAAAGCATAATATCATCACTGCATTTGATTTATGCAGGAATTATACAATACACTTTTTCGGTTGTCAAGAGGTTTAAATAATAAAATAATCGTTAAATAACATCATTTTGACAGTTCTTATTATTTTGTCTATTTAAAGTCAATATGATGAATATTGCTAATAATCCCAAAAACTGTTGAAAAAAGAAGTCATATATTGTATCATTTATTTCAGCGCTTTTCTGCAAAGAGAAATGCGCCGGTGAAAAATTTTCGAATAAAAAACTGATAGAAAAGGAAAACCGTTATCATGATAACCACAAAAGAAAACTCAAAGCTCCAAAAAAACATATGTATGTTTCTTCTTATTGCAGGCTTTGTCTATAGCCTGATTTTGCCGTTCTGCTGGGGAAACAATCCGTTTGACCCTATGGGTACGCTGTCTCTTCTGTGTGAACACAGAAAAATCTGGTTCTGGATCTGGATAATTCTTGACGGCGGCGCACTGTTTCTGAACATTAACTATATGTATAAAAAATACGGCGGTGCAAACAAATTCATAAAAGCCCTCCCGATAATCGCAATGGTTTTTGCTTTTGCTATTGCTCTGACGCTTGACCACAGTATAGCCGACTGGAACCCCAAGAGAGTCGTTCACTGGGTAGCCACAGGCGGATATGTCGCATTTCTCGTCGCTTCCACTGCGCTGTATGCGATAAAGAATATCAAAAAAGGTAAAATCTTCCGTTATATACTCTTTGGTGTTTTCGGTATTCTTATACTGTTTCTTTTATGGTTTATTATTCTCGGAAAGAGCGGAATGATGGAAACAGTTCCCCGTGCGCTTCTCGAAATTCTTCTTTTCACTGTAAATTTTATAGTTTAAAATACTCCCGATATTCACATTATTGTGTTTATCGGGTTTCTTTTTTCATCAAAAAAGCAGTTCGCCAATCGGTGAACTGCTTTTGATTTTAAGCGTAAATACCCGCCGTTTTACTGAATGAGGATTTTTCGCCGTATGAATTGACGCCAGAACCCTGATATAGAGCTTCTTGCCTGTCGGGAGCATGGGTCGAACCCGCACGGGTTATTAACCCGGTGGATTTTGAGTCCGCCTCGTCTGCCAATTCCAACACACCGGCAGATATTAATTTCAGCCCGATAATAACTTCACTTATTATCGGGCTGTGTGTCAATAATTTATTTTTTCTTTTTTGCTTCTTCAAGAGCTCTGCGTTTTTCTTCACGAGCCTTGAATTTTTCTTCTTCCTTAGAGCTGAAACGCTTTGTGTAAAGAACACTTCCGCCGACACCGACAAGAAATGTGGCGATAAACACAAGAATAGAAAGAAGATAGTTTTTGTCGCCTATAGCGTTGCCGACATAGGTTGAGGTGATAATTGACGGTATTCTCGCTATCGAAGTCAGCACCATGAACTTAAAAAAGTCTATGTTAGTCAGACCGACCATATATGTGAAGCCGTCCTTAGGAGTGCCGGGTATTATATAGAGAATAAACAGAAGCGTATATATCTTGCTCGGATTTCTGAAAATTTTCATCTCATCAATTTTACTCGACGGCACGAAAATATCAACAATCTTTCTGCCGAATTTTTTCGTCATAAAAAGAATGAACAACGAGCCGAGAATGTTGCCGATAAGACAGTAGAACAGCCCGCCGAAAGTGCCGAACGCATACCCCGAACCAATCTCAAGAGGCTCGGCGGGTATAACCTTCACGGCAGTCTGAATAGCTCTTATTATCACAAAAATCAACGCTTCAAAGCCATGACACGCGGTGTGAAGCTGCTCTTTGAATAAATCACGGTTTTCGTCAAGAACAGTCTGAAGCATTGCGTTTATTGAGCCGCTGAAGCCGATATAGCAGGCGATACACAGCGCCCAAAAAACTGCGAATATCGCGATAACAATCTTTTGCTTTTTATTGAGCTTGACAATATTTTTGTATGCTTTAAGTTTCGCCTTAATCTTCCCCTTGGGCGCAGGTCCTTTATTTTCGACCGGCGGATAGAACACGTCAAGCTCGCCCTTGTAGCCCTCAAGCCAAGGCTTATATTTGCCGTTATAGTGAACAATAACAGTGTTTTCCTTAACCCAGTCTGCGTGAAGATTGTAGCGTTTGAGCGTCTTTTCGTCCATGTTATAGAGCTTGATGTCAATATCTGTGGTATATTCCCAGAAAAGACCGTTCATCGCGTCCTGATCGCCGAGAAAGAGTTTTTGAATATTCTCGTCAAGATATTGCATTATTTCTTCGACGCTGGTGTGCTCCCTCATTTTTTTGAGGTCCATGAGCATTATTCCCGAATTAATATATTTCGAATCCTTGCCCATTTTCAGACGGACATGATTAAGTTTTTCTATATAGCTGTAGGTATGACTGCCTGCACCGATAAAACAGTCCCCCATGTCGGTGTCATAAAGCGGCTTGAGCGACCTGAGAATATATGTGTCGGGGTCAATATATATACACCTTTCAACCGTCTCGGGCAAAATGGCGAACGCAATAAGCCTGTAAAACGATTCTTTCGGCAGCCTCTCTATAACCGGTGTATCGGCGAAAAATCGGTCGGGCACTTTAAGAGAGTGAATATGAATATTTTTAAAGCAGTCTGTCGCTTCGACAAGAGGGCTAATATCTTCTTCGGTCAGATTTGAGTGAGCGACATAGACGTCAATCACATCGACATCTTTATTGCTTTCACCCAGTGAGACAAGCATAACTTTCAGCGGCGGAATGTAATTCTTATCAATCGTCACCAATATGTTCATTTTGTTCTTCTCCGTTTCAAAATTAATTCATTTTTCTTTTCTGTTTGGATTATATATTCACTTTCTTACAACTATATTAAATATGTCTTGCAGAATTGTCAATTAATCTTGTGTTCATTTCGTATTCTACTACATCACAGAGAAAAAAGCAATAGCTTTGAAATGTGTTGATTTATTCCTGATAGCTTTGTCGAAACCGAAAAACCTTTTATAAGCAAAAAAAGAACTCCCGTTAAGGGAGTTCAGTGTTTTGTGCTTAACGATTAATCTTCAATAGCAACGCCGAATTCAAGCATGAGTTCGCCGAACTTGTTAGCGAGATCCTGGCCGAAGAGAACCTTGATAATCTTATAGAAGATGTTCATAATCTTTGCGATTGTCGGGGTTGACGGGTTCTGTGTAAGAGCAGCGTAGAAAACAATGTAGTTGTCCGTCTGAGCTCTGTCTGCCATTTCCTTGGGAATTTCGAACATTGAAGCCTGAGCAAAAATCTTGCCTGTCTCTGAGAGACCGCCTGTCTGAACCATCCAGTTAGCTGTCATGCCCTCGCCGGCGTCCTTGATTGAAGGAAGCTGAACGAAATTACCGGGTGCAAAGCCGGAGCTGACAATAGCGGTGCAGCCCTTGTTGATGCCGGCTGTGATGTAATAAGCTTCGCCCATATAAACATCACCAAGCTTGGCTGAGCCGGGGTTAAAGACGAGAACTGTGGGTGCACAATCATTCTCTGACTCTGTGCCCTTCATGCTATCGGCAACTGCAAGAACATACTTAAGAGTAATGCCTTCTTCGGGGACTACGGGGTCTGCTGCGAAGCTGAACATGCCAAAAGCTGAGAAAGCCATTAAAGCTGCTAATAAAATAGATAATACCTTTTTCATAAAATTTTCCTCCGTTCGTGTCGTGTATTACCGACTTATTACATTTCGGATTATAACACGAGTTTATAACCTTTTCAATAGATTTTAATAAATTTTTATTCGAAAACCCGCCGATTTAATTTATTTATAACAGTTTTTATTAAATTCCGTCGGGAATAAAAACGTTTGTTTTAAAACTTGTAAAAATTTTGTAAAGTTTTATTCTTTTTCGCCTTTGACCTCAATCCCGTTTTCGTGAAACAGTCTCGCCGTGACGCCCATTCCGCCAATAAGTCTGCCCGAAAAAGTGCCATCATAGATATGCTCCGAACCGCAGGAGGGGCTGTTCTGCTTGAGAATTGCTTTTCTGACGCCGAATTTTCTGCAAAGGTCAAGAGCCTTCTGAGCGCCGTCTCTGAAAAATTCGGTTGTCTCTTCCCCGTCGCAGTTCATCACCCTTTCGCCGACTATCTCGCTAGGCTTTCTCGGCACGGGCATACCGCCCATAACCTCAGGGCATATCATTACGGCTCTTTTTTCGTCATAAAGCCTTTTTATTTCGGGTATGCATTTGCTCTTTCCGTCATACCTGCAGCATACGCCGCACAGACATGCGCTGACCGCATACTCATAGGTATCAATATTTTCGTCAGGTATAAATTTAATCATATCAGTCTGAACTGTGTGCTCTCGATTTCTTCTTTGACCCTGTCGGCAAAAATCCCGTAAAGCCTTGAGCCTGTTTCTATGAAGCTGTCGTTATTCTGAGCCGAGCAGAGCATCGCGAACGCCTTGCCTATATTGAGGGCAATATCCCCGCCCTTCTTCATCTCGGAATAATAGAACGAATAAGCCACACCGTCTGAAATGTTCTTATAGAACCCCTCTTCGTTCTTCTGAATTTCTTCATACATCGAGTTTATCGCCGTCGTGTAAAGAAGAGGGTCATAAACGAATATCTGAAGATTTGCTTCTGCCGAAAATACAAAAAGAACTTTCATCTGATAAATGATGTCGGGCTTGATGAATTTCTGTGAAACAAGCTCCTCATAGTCAAAATTTATTCTGCCCAGTGTTCTGCCAAGCTCCTTTGCCTTTCGCAGATTGCCGTTATTACGGTGTTCTCTCATGTTTTCAAGAACCTTTTCAATATCACCGCCCGGACTATTTGTCTGCTCTTCAGCCTGAGAAGAATATATCTTTACATCCTCTTCACTCATAGAAAACACCTTCTTTCTTACTCTTCTGTGTTCTGCTTTGATGCAGCTTTCTTCTGTAATCTCTTTTTCTTTGCCTGATATTTGAGAAGCAGGTCAAGCTCCTCCTGAGGCATTGTGCAGTCGCCTATTTTTGTCGGTTCGGCGTTATATGAGCCGTGGAAATCGCTGCCGCCGGTCATGAGAAGTTTATTCTTACGGGCAATATCCATAAGCCTTCTTCTGTCCTCTTCGCTGTTTTTCGGGTGCCACACCTCAACGCCGTCAAGACCGAGCTCAATAAGCTCCTCTTCAAGAAGCTCGAAATTGTCATACCAGCCGGCGTGAGCTAAAACCGCAATACCGCCCGCCTCGTGAATAGCTTCTATTATTTCTTTCGGCTCGGGGTAATCAATCTTTGAAATAATATTATTTTTGCTTTCGGGCGAAAACAGTTCCTTATAGAGTTCGCCGTATATTGTCGTTGTGTAGCCACATTCAACAAGGGCGTGCATTATGTGCTGCTTATATATATTGGTTGAGCCCGAAGCGCATCTGACGACAAAGTCGGGAGTGATCGGATATCTCTGAGCCGCCTTTAAAATCATAAACTGACCGGCTCTTTTTCTTGCGTTTGAAATCTTCCTGCAAAGACCCTCAAGCCTGTCCGGGAACTCGGGAAGGTAACAGAGAATATGTACCTTCTTGTCTCTTTTTTTGTCATATGCCGAAAACTCAACGCCGGGTATAACCTGAAGACCGAGTCTTTCGCCTATCATCTGACCTCTGCGCGTGCCGGCGAGTGAATCATGATCTGTTATCGCAATTGCTGTCATACCGCTTTTTTTGGCGACCATGATAAGATCGTCAATGCCGAGAGAACCGTCCGAAAGCTTGGTGTGACAGTGTAAATCTATTGACATTTCTTTCTACCCCTTTCCGTATTTCTGAAAAAACGGTCAAATTACCTCAATGTTATCATTCCTTGATATTATATCATTCACAATTTTCTATTTCAAGCAAAAATCAAAAAATTTTTACGATTTTGCCATTTTTTATTATGGAAATATCTCTCATTTCGCAACATTACCGTCAAATTCTTAATGTAACATAGCATTTTTTACTTATAAGGCAAAAAATAATCGGGCATATTCACTTCGGTCGGGAAAATCCCCTATGACCGGATGAATACGCCCGAATAGGCTTCTTTTTAACTTTTTTCAATACTTAGTCCGATAAATAAAGTCGCTGACCGGAACTTCTCTTGAATACCTTGAGATACTCAGAATAAGCCCTATTGCAATATAAAGACACAGAGAGGACGAGCCTCCTGCGCTGATGAACGGGAGCGTAATCCCGATAACGGGCAGAAGTTTCGTGCACATGCCTATGTTTACCATTACCTGACTGCCGAGCATAAAGGCAACGCCGCTGCACATGATTCTTGCGCTGTAGCTGCCGCTCTTTCGCCCCACACGCATAATTTTGATTATCAGTAAAACGAACACCAGCATGAGCAGTATTGCGCCGACAAAGCCGAACTCCTCACCTATAACCGAAAGCACCATATCGTTCTGACACTCGGGGACCGTTTTTGAAAAAGCACCTTTGAAAAGCCCCGTGCCGAAAAGTCCGCCGTTCTGCATCGCCTTCTCGGCAAGATTCTGCTGATAAATCTCGTCGGGGTAAAGGTCGGGGTAAAACAGAGCGAGAATTCTGTTTCGCTGAATAGTGCCGAAAAGCTTATACCACGCAACGGGAAGAACCGCCGCAACGAGAAGAGGTCCTATTACAAAATAAATCCAGTGAACGCCCGCAGTGAATATCATGGCGATGAACATCATAGCGAAGATAAGAGCAGAACCCATATCGCCCGAAAGAACAACAAGCCCGATGAATATAAGAGCGTGAAGGCAAAGGAAAACTATATTTTTGAATGAAATATTCTCTTCTCTTATCTTTTCACAGTGGGCGGCGAATGTAATGACAAAGCCTATCTTGACAATCTCCGACGGCTGAAAATAAAGTGTCGAGGTTATTTTTATCCAGCAGCGTGAGTCGGTTCGCCCGTTAGGCGCACAGCCCAGCGGCGTGAAAAGAATAAGCATAAGTCCCAGACAGGCAATGCCGACGATAGGCCACAGCTTTAAAATAAGGTCATAGTCAAAAAACGATATAAAAAGTGCAAATAACGCTCCGAGCGCCACAGCTATCAGCATAACCTTGGCGTCTCTTGAAAAGAAGCCGCCGTCAGTGACAGAAGCGTGGGTTGCGCTCGAGACGGCAACAATACCTATAGCCGAGAGCGTAAAACACAGTAAAAGCAGGATTTTGTCCGTTTCTCTGAAAGCCTTTTTCAGAGAGGCAATCACATGACATCCCCCTTTCTATTTATTATGGTCTTCATTATATATTAGTTTTGTGAATATTTCAAGTGAATTGATTTAACTTATTGAAGTTTGCAAACTTATGTTGTATAATTGATATATAAATGCGGCGAAACGGTCAGAAAACAGCCTTTTGCCGCATAAGCAAGAGAAAGGAAGACTCTTATATTGTTTATATATAAAAGTAAAAGCGTAAAGGACACCGAGCTTTTAGCCGAGAAAATTGCCCGTCATGCGTATTCGGGAACGGTAATAGCTCTTTTCGGCGGTCTCGGTGCGGGCAAGACGGCGTTCACCCGAGGCTTCGTCAGAGGCAGAAATATTGACGCCGAGGTATCAAGCCCGACCTTTGCCCTTGTTCATGAATACACGGGCTCGCCGAGCGTTTATCACTTCGATATGTACCGTGTTGAGGGCTGGGACGACCTTTATTCCACCGGATTTTTCGATTATATCGACATGGGCGGAATACTCGTTGTTGAATGGAGTGAAAATATTGAGGGAGCTCTGCCCGAGAATACGCTCAGGGTAAAATTTGAGCGGGGGGAAAGCGACAACGAAAGAATAATTACGGTCACAGGAGCGGGAATATATGAAAATTTTAGCTGTTGACACAACCGCCTCGGCGGCAAGCGTCGCCGTTATGAGCGACGGCAAAGTGCTCGGTGCGTCTTTCACAAACACAGGTCTCACCCACAGCCAGACGCTTATGCCTATGGTTGAAAATACGCTCAGGGGCGCAAACACCGGGCTTGACGATATAGACCTTTTCGCCGTCAATAACGGTCCGGGGTCATTCACGGGCGTGAGAATAGGCGTTGCCGCAGTCAAAGGCATGGCGCACCCGAAAGAGAAAAAGTGTATTGAAATTTCTACTCTTGAATCGCTGGCGTATAATCTTATAGACGCCGACTGCATTGCGGTATGCGCTATGGACGCGCGCTGTAATCAGGTCTATGCGGCTCTTTTCAGATGTGAAAACGGCGTCGTCACAAGACTGTGCGAGGATAAGGCTCTCTTGATAAGCGAGCTTGAAAATGAAATTACGGGGAAAGATTTGCCCGTTATATTTGTCGGTGACGGAGCAAAGCTCTGTTATGAATATTATAAAGAAAAGCTCCCGTGCCGCATAGCAGGTGAGAATAACAGGTATCAGAACGCAAAATCAGTGGCACTCTGCGCATACCTTAAAAGTGACGACGCATATATCAGCGCACAGACGCTTATGCCGTCATATCTCAGACTGCCTCAGGCTCAGAGGGAACTAAAGAAAAAACTTGAAGATAAGGAGAAATCAGAATGATTGCATTAGGAGCAGACCACGGCGGATATGAACTCAAGGAGGCTATTAAAAAGCACCTTGACGAAAAAGGTATAGAATATAAGGATTGCGGCACATATACGCCCGAATCGGTTGACTATGCGGCAATAGCTCAGAGAACCTGTCTCTCAGTCACAAGCGGCGAATGTGAAAAAGCTATTCTCTGCTGCGGCACAGGTATCGGCATTTCAATGGCGGCCAACAAGGTCAAGGGTATCAGAGCCGCCTGCTGTTCGGATTATTTCAGCGCCAAGTTCACAAGGCTTCACAACGACGCAAACGCCCTGTGTATGGGAGGCAGAGTTGTAGGCACCGGTCTTGCGCTTGAGCTTGTCGATGTTTTTCTCGAAACAGCCTTTGAGGGCGGCAGACATCAGAGAAGAATTGATCAGATTTCGGCTATTGAAAACGGCGAAACACTCTGATTATATACAAAGGAGGAAATATCATGGTTAAAACAGAATTTTATTTTCCGTCGGTTTCGGGGCTTGCTGATATTCATGCGGCTAAATATCTCCCCGAGGGCGAAGTCAAGGCTGTGGTTCAGATAGCTCACGGTATGGCGGAGCACCTCGAAAGATATGAGAAATTCGCTCAGTTTTTGACGGATAACGGCGTCGCTCTTTATATCAACGACCACCTCGGTCACGGAAAGAGTGTAAAAAACGACGACGAACTCGGTTATTTCGGCGCAAGCGACGGCTGGAAAAACTTTATTGAGGACTGCCACAAGCTCACCGAAATCGCCAAAAAGGAAAACGAGGGCAAGCCCTATGTGTTCTTTGGTCACAGCATGGGCTCATTTGTCGCAAGAGCATACGCTTTCAAATATTCCGAAGATATAAATGCGGCTGTCTTCTGCGGCACATCGGGCGCAAACCCCTTAGCTTCGGTCGGTAAGGTTCTCGCCGGCTTAATCGCCAAGGTCAAGGGCGACCATCACAGAAGCAAGCTCATTGACAAGATGTCCTTCGGCGCTTATAACAACAAAACAGAAAAAAGAACGGCTTTTGACTGGCTCTCTGTTGACAAAAAGAATATTGACGACTATCTTGCAGACCCCTACTGCGGCTTCCTTTTCACCGCCACTGGTTCAAAGGACCTCATTTCGCTTCTTTCATTCGTCTCGGATAAAAGCTGGTATGAAGGCTTCAATAAGAGCCTGCCCGTTTTACTTATAGCAGGCAGTGAAGACCCTGTCGGTCAATACGGCAAGGGCGTTCGTGAAGTCGCCGACAAGCTGAAATCAGCGGGCGTTAAGAGCGTTGACATGAAGCTCTATGACGGATACCGTCACGAAATTCTCAACGAGCCCGATCTCTTCCCCGAAGTTGCGGGAGATGTGCTCAGCTTCATAAAAAGAACGTGTAACATATAATTTCAAAAAAATAATTTTCGACTGTCACATTCAGGCTCAGAAGTTTCTGAATGTGACAGCCTTTTTTTATTTTTATAAAAATAGTGTAATATATTGACTTAATTTGTTTATAAGTATAAAATAAATATAAAGTGAAATTCCGGAGGTTGTCATGAAATATTTATTTTTAGCATTGCTCGCCGTCTCATTCGCCGTTCATCTTTATCACAGCTATAATGATGACACAAAAAAACGCCCCTACACAAAATGGATATTACTGCTGGCAATTATCGGCTATTATCTATGCTCTGTTGAGAAACCGTCAGCCGTTCTTGTCGCCGCTCTTGCTACGAGCTGGCTGGGTGATGTTCTTCTCATTCATCAGGGAATGGCTTGGTTCACCGCAGGCGGAATAAGTTTTTTGATTTCGCATATTCTTTTTATAGCTGTTTATGTTCCGAATGTCGATTTTCAGTCTGTTACATGGTGGGCTGTCGCACTTGTTGCTTTAGTTTATCTTACGGTAGCCGTTCTTGTTTTTAAAGCGCTTATACCGACGACCTCAAAGAGTATGATTGCTCCGCTTTTTCTTTATATATCGGCAAACGCCGCAATGAACGTTTTCGCTTTCATGCAGCTTCTTTCAAACCCCTGCCTTGCTTCGGCGATTGCATACATAGGCGCTGTATTGTTCTTTATTTCCGACTGCTCGCTGTTCTTCGTTAAGTTCCACAAAAACAAGGATATTATTTTTAAGCGCCATTTCACGGTTATGCTGACCTATGTTTTAGGCGAATTTCTTATAACTCAAGGTGTAATGATGCTCACACAATAATACGGGAGGAATTATTATGAAGTATATTTTTATTATCAACCCCAAAGCCGGTGAAGGTGAGGCTCAGAGCTTTATTAAAGAGGAAATCTCAAAAATCCCGCAGAGAGATGACTGTGAAATCTATATCACCAAAGCCGCAAACGACGCTACACATTTTGTCCGTGAATACTGTGAAGAGCACAAGGGGGAAAACGTGCGTTTTATAGCCTGCGGCGGTGACGGAACAATTAACGAGGTTTTCAACGGTGCGGTCGGCTTTGAAAACGCATCTGTAAGCTGTTACCCCTGCGGCAGCGGCAACGACTTTGTCAAGGCTTTCGGCGGTAAGGAGATTTTCGCCGACATTCAGAAAATTGTTGAAGCGAAAAACAGAAAGCTCGATCTTTTAAAAATCGGTGACAGATACAGCGTCAATGTCACAAACTTCGGCTTTGACACTACGGTCGCAATCACAATAAACAAGGAAAGAGAAAAAACAGGTCACGGCAACAAAGGCGCCTATAAAAAGGGCGTAATAAAAGCTCTTCTGACGGCTATGAAAACAAACTGTAAGGTCGTTGCCGACGGTGAGGTACTTAACCCGAAAGGAACTCTTCTCCTGTGCACCTTAGCGAACGGTCAGTATGTCGGCGGCTCGTTCAAATGCGCTCCGAGAGCAAAAACCGATGACGGACTGATAGAAGTATGCGTCTGTAAGCCTATTTCAAGGTTCAGATTTGTTTCGCTTTTAAAACCCTATACGGCGGGCGAGCATCTTGACACTGACAAATTCAGTGATATTCTTGTCTATAGACAGGCGAAAAAGGTTGAGGTTTTCGCAGAAAAGGGCTTCGCTTATTCGCTTGACGGTGAAATAATATATGAAGAGCATTTCACCGCTGAAATAGTCCCGGGAGCACTTAATTTTGCTTTGCCCGAATGAAAAAAGAAAAGAAAAATTCAGCTATATATTATAAAAATTTCCGGCTCTCTTCAAAGACAGCCGGAAATTTTTGCCTTAATTTTGCGATAAATCTACATTGTGACAAATTCTTACCCGAAAAAGTTATATAATCTCAAAAAAAGAATATCAGGAGAAAAAATATGAAAAAACAAGCGGTTATGAATCAGGAGGTAAAAAGCGCAATAGGAAGTCTGAAAGAAAACGAACTCAGAAAATTATCGGACAAGCCAAAAATCATAAAATCTGTTCTTCATCTGCTTTTAGGCTTTGTGACCGGACTTTTCCCCGAAAGCTATATCGTCAGCCCGTTTGCGGGCGCCGCAGTTGTTTCAAGTCAAAGCGGCTATGCCCTGCTGACATATCTGGGCGCATGTCTTGGCTATATCGTGAGCCGTGGGTTTTCTCAGAGTCTGCGTTATATAATCACGCTCTGTTTTATTCTTGCGTCACGAACAGTCACTCAAAAACGTTTCATGTCGCTTGACAAAACCATGATTTCGGCAGTGTTTGCGGCGTTGTTCACGCTTTTATCGGACGGGCTTGAGATGCTGTCGGTCAGAATAAGTGCGGCGGGAGTACTTCTTTGCTTTGCCGACTCGCTTCTCTGTGCATGCGCCGTCTATTTCTTTTCGAGAAGTTTTTCCGTACCTGTTCTCAAGATTGGAATACGCAGAATATCAAACTATGACGCTGTATGCATATGCATCGCTGCGGCGTGTCTTCTCTGCTGTGTCGGCGAAATAAATATTCTCGGATTTTATATATTTCACATTCCTGCCTGCCTTCTGATTATCTTCTGCGCATATTACGGCAAGGCGGCGGGCGGTTGCATCTCGGGAGTTCTGCTTGGTTTAATTCTCTCATTCGGCTGTGAAATGCCCGCACTGTTTTACATGTATGCGGCAGGTGGACTTGCGGCTGGGGTCTTTTCGTTCATGGGTCAGTATGCAAGTTCATTGATATTCGCTGTTTCCGCCTGTGCGGCGGCTTTTATAGCCGAAACCGATATAACGCTCATACCTGCGCTGATTGAGTGTATAACGGCGACTGTTATCTTTATGCTTTTGCCGTCAAAGTGGCTTTCCCGTGCAGAGGAATACCTGACAAAAAGCGGGCTTAAAAATGACAATGAAATAAACATGCAAGTGGCTCTCAGCCTCAAGGACGCCGCAAAAACCGTTGATTCCATAAGCGATATTGTCAGCGAGGTCAGCCGGAAGATGGACGATGTCGTAAGCCCCGAAATAAGCCGGACCTTCGCGCGCATACAGCACAATGTCTGTAAGGATTGCAGCTTCAAGGGGATATGCTGGAACGAGAGCTTTGACTCAACCGTGCGTGACATTCAGCAGATAGCAAAGCTGCGGCTTAATTCTCAGAAGGTTCGCCCCGAAAACCTTTCGGGCGGTCTTGCCGGTCGCTGTCAGAAAATTAAAAAGCTCTCAGATGCTATCGACAGAGACTACAGACAATATGTCACCTCAATGGATTCAAGGCTGAAAATTGATGAAATGAGAAACGTCGTCTCCGATCAGTTCTCTTCAATGGCTCTGCTTCTTTATGATATTTCATCATTTCTTGTTGACGAAAAAGTTTATGACGAAAACAAATCAAGAGCCGTAAAGCGTGCGCTGAGAGAAAAATGTATAAACGCAGAGTCAGCGGCATACCGTGAAAACTCATTTTCAAGAGCAACCGTAGAAATAGTTATTCGTGACGAACCCGACAGAATAAACTGTGAAAAAATCAGAAAAGTCATTTCGTCGGAGCTTAAAAAGAAATTCAAAGACGCCGAAGTATCGGTTGAAGACCTCTCAACCGTTCTGACCTTCAGGCAAAAAAGCGAATACGAGACGGCTATAGGAATAAAACAGCTCGCCTGCTCGGATAATGCTGAATGCGGCGACTGCGCTCAGTCATTTGACGCTAAAGAGGGCTGCACTGTCGCCGTCATAAGCGACGGAATGGGAACCGGCAAAAGAGCCGCTCTTGACGCAGATATGACCTCAACAATAATGAACAGGCTTCTTTCATCGGGCTTCACTTTCAGAAGCGCTCTGAGACTTGTCAACTCCGCTCTTATGATAAAAAGCGGCGAAGAGTCTCTTTCAACCGTTGACGCACTGTGCGTCAACACCTATAATGCCGCCTGCACATTCTATAAGGCAGGAGCGGCGGCGTCATATATAAAGCATGATGAGAAAATATACACCGTCGAAAAGCCGTCTCTGCCTGTCGGTATTCTCAGAAAGGTTGACTTTGCCGAAGAAGAAATCCGTCTTGAGAGCGATGACGTTATTCTCATGGTGAGCGACGGAGTTAAAGGCGAAAGCGACGAATGGATAAAAGAAACTCTCCTTTGCTGGAGCACCGACAATATGCAGGAGCTTGCAACCCATATTGCCGACAAGGCTAAGATGAAGAATGAAAAGAGCTTCCCCGATGACATCACCGTTATTGCGGTGAAGATTAAAAAGAAATGAAATGGAGCTGTCTCATTTAGCGCAGAACAAAAAGCAAAATATCAAAAAGATAATATAATCAGAATGATTTTGCTTTTTTAACCGTTTTTTCACCCACTCGCAGTATCTTTATACGGCTTCGGGGGTGAAGAAAACGCTTTCTGCATCTGAATGCGACAGCTCCTTATATGCTTTGTTTGTATTTAAAGGTATGATATTACCATGTGCGGGAAGCCATTTTCTTGAACTCGCCGACTGTTGAAACATGGCTGTTAAGACCGCCGTCAACTGTGACAACCTGACCTGTGAAGAATTCGCTTTCATCAGAAGCAAGATATACGCACATGTTAGCTATATCGGCGGGGCAGCCGTAACGGTTGACCATAATGTTATTGAGGAAGATATCCTTCAGAACCTGAGGAACATGAGCCTCGTTATCGGGTGTAACGATAAGACCCGGGCGAACGCAGTTGCAGCGGATATTGCTCTTGCCGTACTGAAGAGCGGTTGACTGTGTGAGCATATCAACTCCTGCTTTTGCGCAGGCATAAGCTGTTGAACCGAGGTCGCCGCCGCATGAAGCCATTGAACCGATATTGATGATTGAGCCACCGTTATTCTGCTGCATAAAGGGAATAACGCACTTTGTGGCGTAGAATGTTCCGCGAATATCAGATTCGAAGATAGCGTCCCACATTTCGAGTGTAAGCTCGTCAATGCGTCCGTCTTTCAGGCTGACGTTTGCGGCGTTGTTGACAAGAATATCAACCTTGCCGTATTTATCAACGGTGTCTTTAATCAGAGCTTCAATGCTCTCAACCTGCATGATGTCCATAAAATGATAGCTTGCTTCTCCGCCCTCGGCTTTGATGGCGTCAACAACAGCCTGACCTTTTTCTTCACGTCTGCCACAGACAACAACCTTTGCACCCTCAGAAGCGAAAAGCTTCGCAATACCTGTTCCGATTCCGCTTGTGGAACCTGTTACAATAGCAACCTTGCCTTTTAATCTGTCCATTTATGTTTTCCTCCTGAAAATTCATAGTGAAAGTATTATATCATATGTTTGCAAATGTTTCAACAAAAATTTCAGCGGGATGAAGCAGTTTTGCCCATAAATCGGCTTATCGGATATGTCTGACCTCTTTCTCTTTCTCACAGGCAACAGGTCTCTGACGTTTAGACTCCGAGTGGTGTTTTCTGCATGCCTCACAGTTACCGTGACGTTCACACTTTTTCTTTCTGCAAGGACAATTCCCGTTTGTTGTCATTTTTAACCTCACTAAAGTTTTTGAGTATATTACAACACTTTTTTCATCTTTTCATACTGTTCACTCTCCTATTATAATTTTACCATCATATTCACTCTTTGAACAGTCCGTTTTTATTATACAACTTTCCAACTTTCACTTTTTCACTATTCACTCTTACTTCTTACCTCCAAAAATCCCGCCGCAGTCAGGGAAGAGTGAAGATGTAAAAAGTAAAAATCCCGCCCGCAAAAAATGCGAACGGGATTTTTGGCGGAGGACAAGGGATTTGAACCCTCGCGCCAGTTGCCCGACCTACTCCCTTAGCAGGGGAGCCTCTTCACCACTTGAGTAATCCTCCGTGCCGAAATCGACTGATATTCGTTTTTGAAAGAAGAACCTGAAACACAAGTATTTCAGGTTCCTTTTCTGTGGCGGAGAGAGTGGGATTCGAACCCACGGTACGCACAAGACGTACGACGGTTTTCAAGACCGTTCCGTTATGACCGCTTCGGTATCTCTCCGTTTGCCCGAGTATAATACCATAACAAAACGAATTTGTCAATATTTTTCCCGCTTTATTTTTCATATATTCGAATTTTTTTGTGAGTAATTTTCCTTTGCTTGTCAATACTCATCACAAAAGAGTTTATACGGAGATGATTATATGATAAAGACCGCTTTGTTTGACGCAAGGGAATATGACCGCCCCGGATTTATCGAATACGGTGAAAAAAACGGGATTTCGTTCACGTTTTTCGAAACCAAGCTGACCTCTGACACCGTACCGCTGGCAAAGGGCTTTGACGCAGTATGCGTGTTTGTCAATGACACGGTTGATAAGGCAGTGCTTGAAAGGCTTTGCGAATATGGGACAAGGCTTGTTGCGCTCAGGTGCGCGGGCTTCAACAATGTCGATTTGAAATATGCAAAGGGCAAAATAACGGTTCTGCGTGTGCCCGCCTATTCGCCCCAGACTGTAGCCGAGCACACAATGGCAATGCTTCTGTGTTCGATAAGGCGTATTCACAAGGCGTATATCCGAACAAGAAATTTCAATTTCAGCGTGAATGATTTCACGGGCTTCGAGCTTTGCGGAAAGACGGTCGGGGTGATAGGCACGGGGAAAATCGGCAGGGCTTTCATAAAAATCTGCGGCGGCTTCGGAATGAAAATTCTTGCTTATGACCCCTACCCTGCCGGCGACGTATGCGCCGAATATGTTTCTCTCGACAGACTGTTTCGTGAAAGCGACGTTATTTCTCTGCACTGCCCTCTGACAAAGGAAAACACTCATATCATAAACGAAAACAGTATATCCAAGATGAAAAAAGGAGTTATTATCCTGAACACCTCAAGAGGATATCTCATTGACACCGAGGCGCTCATTGACGGAATAAAGAGAAAACAAATCGGCGCCGCATGCCTTGATGTGTATGAAGAGGAATCCGACATATTCTTTGAGGATTTTTCGGGTCACATCGTTCAGGACGATACTCTTGCAAGGCTCATTTCAATGCCCAATGTCATTGTCACTTCTCATCAGGCTTTTCTCACCAAAGAGGCTCTGGGGAATATCGCCGACACAACCTGCGACAATATTAAGAAGTTTTTTGAGGGCAAAATACAGAACGAAATCAGCTTATAATTTCTTAACAAAACCTGATAATTGAGTAAAAATCGCTGCGTTTTGCGGCGATTTTTCTGTTTTCTATTGACAAAATTCGTTTTTGCTTCTATAATGAAAATTGTAATCGAACATTTGTTCGAAATATTCTTATCGGAGGAAAAATAAATGTGCTCATCAGAAATTATTCAGCTTGACGAAAACAAGCGTCATGAAATAAAAATCAATAAGGCAAGCCGTCTGCTGTTCTGCTGGAACGACTGCGTAGCTGAAAGCGAAAAGGAATATCTTGAACGGATAAGAAAAGGGAATATGCTCGCCGTTATGAAACGCATAATCAAAAACGAGCTCAATGACACACAGAAAGCAGTTCTGAAGCTGAGACATTTTGAGAATAAGAGCTTTGAAGCAATCGCCGAAGAGCTGTTCATGAGCCCGAGCGCCGTGAACAGATGTCTTAAAAAGGCCGAAGGCATAGTCGCCGCATACATGAAATATGTCAGTCTCTTCGCCGACATGGGTCTTAAAAACAGCGACAAGCCGCTCGATGTGAAAATAGCGGTTTCTCAGCTTCTTCTTGAAAACTCCTCAAAGGATAAAATCGGGCTGAGGCTCAGAAAATCAAGAACCGACAAGGCGATAACGCTTGAAAAGGCGGCTCTTTGCACCGGTCTGACAAAAGAAAGGCTGAATACCATTGAGGGAACAGGCAATCTTGTCTCGGGCGAGCTTAAAAGACTCATTGCCTTTTACGGCGTCAGCGCAGACTATATTCTTTTCGGCGCAGAATAAAATGAGGAGAGAAAAATGGGAGATATAAAAGAACTGAAAGCTACATATGATAACTGCATCAGAGTGCAGAATGACGTTATTTCAATAAACCGCAAAAAGCTGGGAAAGGCTGAGAAAAACCGAGACTATGAAGAAATGCGCCGCCTTCGTCATGTGCTCAATATCCTCTATGACGAAAAAACCGAGCTTGAATACCTTGCTCTTTCACTTTCAAAATATGCATAAACGGCTTTGGGGCAGACTGTGTATCCGATAAGATACAGGGTCTGCCCCCCTTTTTCGTCCTCTCACATTTTAATGCGGCTTTTCATAATATAAAAATGAAAATCACCGCACGGAGGTATCATAATGAGAAAAAACGCTGTCAATTATTTTTTGGGCTGTTCTTCGCCCGAAGGTTTCACTTCATTTTTTTCCGAGCTTTATTCTTTTGACGGGAGCCGGCGTCCTTATATTCTGAAAGGCGGGGCAGGCACGGGCAAAAGCACGCTGATGAAAAAAATCGCCCTTGAGCTTGAAAAACGGGGCTTTGAAGTTCATCGTGTTCACTGCTCGAGCGACCCGCAGAGTCTCGACGCCGTTATCTGCCGTGAGCTTAATTTCTGCATTGCCGACGGCACGAGCCCCCATGTCATTGAGCCTGTGTACCCGGGAGCTGTGGAAACTCTTATCAACCTCGGCGACTGCTGGGACGGAAAAGCTCTTTTCGGCAATTCAAAGGAGATAATCGAAAAAACAAAGCTCAATTCCATGTGTCACGCAAGATGTCAGCGCTTTCTCTCAGCCGCGGGCAAGGTCAGATATGACACACAGAAAATTTGCGAAGAAGCCATACTTGAATATAAAATTCACGCATACGCCGATAGATTTTCAAAGCGCCGCTTCAAGAAAAATAATAAGAAATGCGGCAGTGAAAAAAGAATATTCATCTCTGCTATAACGCCCGACGGAACAGTATTTTACAGCGACACGGTCAAAGCGCTCGCAAAGGAAATAATCCTTGTCGATGACAAGACCTCTCTTGCTTCGGGTATGCTCTTTGAGGAGCTGAAAAACCTTGCAATAAGAAACGGCTACGAGGTTATCTCCTGCTTCTGCCCGCTGAGCCCGTCAGGTTACCCCGAACATATAATTATACCCGAGCTGTCTCTTGCGTTTATAAGAAAGCATGACGAATATCCTGAATTTGTCGGCTCAAGAACAATTCACAGTGAAAGATTTCTCGACGCCGGAATGATTTCAAAGCGAAAGAACCGTATTGCTTTCAATAACAGAATACAGAGCGAGCTTGTCGCCGAAGCCGTGCTCTCGCTCAGAGAAGCAAAGCGGATACACGATGAAATAGAAAAGATTTATACTCCGGCTATGGATTTTTCGGATTTTGACAAAATTGAAAAACGTATTCTTGGTGAAATACTTTAAAAGTTCAACGGAGCTGTCTCATTTAGATGCAGAAACCGTTTTCTTCACCCCGAAGCCGTATAAAGATACTGCGAGTGGGTGAAAAAACGGTTAAAAAAGCAAAATCTTTCTGATTATATTATCAATTTGATATTTTGCTTTTTGTTCTGCGCTAAATGCGACAGCTCCGAAATTATTTTTCGTCATCATCGAGTACAGACTCGTCAGCGTCCTGCTGAGCAGTGATACTGCCGTCGGAGACGCCCTCTGTGCTCTCTTTCATAAAGAGAACCTTAATCGTCATAAGAATAATCTTGAGATCAACCATAAAGGACTGCGTTGCGACATAAATCAGATCCATCTGAACCTTGTCATAAGGCGGTGTGTTATATTTGCCATAGGTCTGAGCGTAGCCCGTAAGACCTGCCTTTACCTGAAGCCGGAGCGCAAATTCGGGCATTTCTTTTTCATACTTTGCGGCGATTTCGGGTCTTTCGGGTCTCGGACCGACTATTGACATTGACCCGCCGAGAATATTGAATATCTGCGGAATTTCGTCAATTCTGAATTTTCTGATTATCTTTCCGACAGGCGTTATTCTGTCGTCGTCTTCGCTCGCAAGTCTCGCCACGCCGTCTTTTTCGGCGTCTGTTCTCATTGAGCGGAACTTCCAGACCTTGAACTGCCTGCCGTTGAGCGTGAGCCTTGTCTGCTTATAAAGAACGGGACCGCCGTCATACGCCTTAATGGCAATAGCCGTCACAAGCATTACGGGACTGAGAACTATAAGACCGATAAGCGCTATGATAATATCAAACACTCTCTTGCCGAAAACATAAAAAAGCTTCGGGTTGCTTCTTGTGCATCTATAGACGGGAACATTCAGAAGCTGTATAGTCTTTCCGCCTCTGATGATAGTATCTGAAATCTTGGGCTTGATATAAGCGACTTTGTTGTTTCTGACGCAGAACTTGACTATTTTATTTCGGTACTCGGAAGGCACGCCGCAGAGAAATACGGCGTCGGCGTCGAGCAGTTTTTCAAAGAGAGTGTCAAGATCGGTGTTTCTTGAGCGTAAGGTTTCAATGACATTGAAACGCCTGTCCATACTCTTTATCCCTCTGAGAGAGAGATAAGAATCAACCCTGTCATAGACAACGATTGTTCTTTTGGGCGGATGAATGGCAAAAAAGGCTCTGTCCGTGATTAAAACCCAAATGACCGCAAAAGCAAAATACACAGCGAAAATAATTATAAACGGAATGACATTGACAAGAGCATAGCTCATAAGAGAAAAAATGACATATGTCAGTGCCAGCGTCAAAGCAATACATATTCCGTGAGAATATATAAGATCCGACACAGTCGAGGTGCCTATCATAAAAGCGCCATAGGTCTGAGCAAGGAAAAAGTAAACTGCGCCGAATACAAAGCAGATAAGGTAGTTGCCGTATCTCCATAGCGGTTTCGGAATATAAGGGTTATAAAAATTGACCCATACATAGTATATACCCAAAGAAAATGAAACAATAAGTACAGCTTTGAGAATATCTATAAGAAGCTTTTCTTTAACATATATTTTTCTGTTCATTTCAAATCCCCCTGATTAAAGAAGAGAACCAATATCTGTTTTATGCTCTTAATTTTACCACATTTGTCCGAAAAATGCAATTGTCAGTTGTCATGCTTTTACTTTTTTGTTTTTTTCTCCGACCGGAAGCTGTGAAAGAACAATTGCGCACGCCATTAAAGCAACGCCTATAAGCTCTTTGCCCGAGAGGGTTTCATGAAGAATAAGCCAGCCCGAAAGAGCCGCAAAAACCGACTCCATGCTCATTAAAAGAGCGGCTATTGTGGGATTTTCCGCGCTTTTCTGACCGACAATCTGAAGCGTATATCCTACCGCGCTGGAAAATATTCCCGTGTATGCAATCGAAATCCAAGCCCCGCTCATCTGCTGAGCCGTTATCTTAGGCTCAAAAATAAGCGCAAACGGAACGGTAATAACCGCAACGGTCAGAAACTGAGTCATTGAAACAAGAGTAGTATCCGTTCCCTCTGCGTAGCGGTCAATAAGAAGAATCTGAACGGTGAAAATAAAAGCGCAGAGAATTACCCATAAATCACCCTTCGAGATTGAAAAGCCCTCTTTGACGCAAAGAAGATAAAGACCCGCCGCCGCAAGAACAACGCTTATCCAGGTGTTGACCGAGGTTTTGTTTTTGAAGACAATTCTGCCCATTACAGGCACAAGCACAATATAAAGCGCCGTTATAAAGCCCGCCTTGCCCGCCGCAGTATATTTCAGACCTATCTGCTGTGAAACGGACGCCCCGAAAAGCACAACGCCGCATACCGCTCCGAGTATCAGTGAACGCTTCGCCGCCTTTTTGGTTTTCTCACTGCCGTTATGCTTTTTGAAAGAGCCGAGCGTAAAAACGCATACGGGAATAAGCGCAAAGGCGCCGAGGAAATATCTCAGAGCCGTGAACGCCAGCGGACCGATATAATTCATTGAATCACTCTGAGCGACAAAAGCAAGTCCCCATATCGCCGCCGCAAGAAGCAGAGAAAAATTGCTTTTTACTGCCTTTTTATTCATTTTAAGCACATCCCCAAGAAAAAATATAACATAGAATATATCAGATGAATATATTTTTGTCAACTATTCATTCCTATGCTCATTCTTGACTGGACTTTTTTTATTTTATAGTGTATAATATTCTGAAGTGTTGCTATTGAATAAAAACAACGACCTTCAGGAGATATATTATTATGAAAAAAAGACTTTTTATATTTGCGCTAACGGCTGTTCTTGTTATGATGACTTTTGTCTCATGTTCATCGTCTCAAGGTGTCGCCGTTAATATCAGCGGTGCAGAAATATCAGAAGGAATATACACATATTTCTATGACTATGTTCTCAGTAACAAGGATGAACTCGGGCTTGAAGACGAGGGCGGCTCAAAAAATGCCGAAGACGAAACCGTTCGGCTTCTGAAAGAATATGTTGCCGTCAATTCAATGAGCGAGAGGCTCGGCATTTCGCTTTCCTACACCTTAAAGGCTCAGACGGCAGATGACACCGACAGCAGGTGGGAGCTTTTCGGAAAATATTATTCTTCCATCGGAATGACAAAGCAGGATTTAAACAAAATTCTCACTAACAAGGCGCTGAAATCCTCCCTTGTTGACTATTATTACGGTGAGGACAGCAAGATAAAGCCGACAAGCACCGAGGAGCTTAAAAACGAATTCACAAAAAAATACATCGGTATAAAAGTCATAGCCGCTTCTCTGACAACGACCGACACCATGGGCAACACGGTTGCGCTTGACACATATGAGCTTTCAAATATAAGAAATATGTTTCAGACCATGAGGGACCGCCTTAACGGGGGAACCGATATTGACAGCGTTTACAGCGACTATATAACTAACCTTGACCTTATCGGCACTCAGTCGCTTGAAACATATGTTATGACCGAGTCGAGCGTAGGCTACGGCGAAGACTTTTTCTCAAAAATAAGCTCGCTGTCATATAACACCGCCGCCGTCATTGAAGACGAGAGCACAATTTATCTGGCATACAGAATAGATATCTCGGGCGACGACCTCGGTTATTTCGTCACATATAAGAGCGACATTCTTGAGGAGCTCTGCCTTTCAAAGCTTGAAAAGAAAATTTCGGCTGAGGCTGAAAAATATGAGCTTATAAAAGAACACACCTCCGTCACGTCAAAAATACGGGACAGAGTTGAAAAAAAGCACGGATAAAACAATCTTCAGGAGGATATATATTATGAGTGACTACAGAATTGAAACAAAATGCTTACAGGAGGGGTATAAGCCTTCAAACGGCGAACCCCGAATTCTGCCCATTTATCAGAGCACAACCTATAAATATGACTCTTCGGAGCATTTAGGCAAGCTGTTTGACCTTGCCGCTGACGGTCATATGTACACCAGAATTTCGAACCCGACAACCTCGTTTGTCGAGGAAAGAATAAATTCTCTCGAGGGCGGCGTCGGTTGCCTTCTCACTTCATCGGGTCAGGCGGCTTCATTTCTTGCCATTTATAACATTGCTTCGGCGGGCGACAACTTTGTTTCGCTCTCATCAATCTACGGCGGAACAATAAACCTTTTCGCCGTAACGATGAAAAGAATGGGCATTGAGGTTCGTTTTGCGACGCCCGATATGACAGATGAAGAAGTCGATAAGCTGTTTGACAGCAGGACAAGGCTCGTTTTCGGCGAAACCATCGCAAACCCCGCACTTAATGTTCTTGATATTGAGAGGTATGCAAAGCTCGCTCACAAGCATGGTGTTCCTCTCATTGTTGACAACACCTTTGCCACACCCGTTCTCTGCCGTCCGTTTGAATTCGGCGCAGACATTGTCACACACTCGACAACAAAATATATGGACGGTCACGCAAGCGTAGTCGGCGGAGCGATAATAGACAGCGGTAATTTTGACTGGACTGCTTCGGATAAATACCCGGAGCTGACAACGCCCGACGAATCATATCACGGCATCGTCTATACCGAGTCATTCGGCAAAGCCGCTTATATCACAAAGGCAAGAGTTCAGCTTATGCGTGACTTCGGCTGTACGCCGAGCCCTATGGCAATGTTCATTCTTAACATGAACCTCGAAACTCTCCCCCTGAGAATAGAAAGACACTGTGAAAACGCTCTGAAAGTTGCGCAGTTTCTTGAAGCAAACGACAAGATATCATGGGTCAACTACCCCATGCTTGAAAGCAGTAAGGAGCACGCTCTTGCGCTTAAATATCTGCCCAAGGGCTCAAGCGGCGTTATATCTTTCGGCATAAAGGGCGGCAGAGAAAAAGCCATGAAGTTTATGGATTCTCTTAAACTCGCTCAGATAGTTGTTCACGTCGCCGACGCAAGAACCTGCGTTCTCCACCCGGCAAGCACAACTCACAGACAGCTCACCGACGAGCAGCTCAAAGACGGCGGCATCAGCGCCGACCTTATCAGAATGAGCGTCGGCATTGAAAATATCGACGACATTATCGAAGATATTATTCAGGCTCTTGATAAAATCTGATTACTTCAATTTAAAAAGGTGATATAAATGCCTATAAAAATCCCAAATTCTCTCCCTGCGACTCAGACCCTTATTGACGAAAACATTTTCGTCATGACGGAGACAAGAGCGATATCGCAGGATATTCGTCCGCTGAAAATTCTTATTCTCAATCTCATGCCGACGAAAATAGAAACGGAAACTCAGCTTGTCCGTGTTCTGAGCAACACCCCTCTTCAGGTTGAGCCTGAGTTTCTTCAGACAAAAAGCTACACTCCCACCCATATCTCACAGGAGCACCTTTTAGCTTTCTACAAGACCTTTGATGAGGTCAAGGACAAGAAATTTGACGGAATGATAATCACGGGAGCACCTGTCGAAAATCTTGAGTTTGAAGAGGTTGACTACTGGCAGGAGCTGTGTGAAATTATGGAGTGGAGCAAAACTCATGTCACAAGCACATTTCACATCTGCTGGGGCGCTCAGGCGGGTCTTTATTATCATTTCGGTATTCAGAAAAAGCCTCTGAGCGAAAAGCTGTTCGGCGTTTTCAGACACCGTGTTGAGCACAAGGGCTCAATTCTCTTCAGAGGCTTTGACGACACCTTTATGGTGCCTCATTCCCGTCACACAACCGTTTTAAGAGAAGATGTCGAGAAAGTCCCTGAGCTTAAAATTCTCGCCGCCTCACAGGAGGCAGGGCTTTACGCTGTTTCAACCGACGGCGGAAAACAGATATTCGTTTTCGGTCACTCGGAATACGATAAAGACACTCTGAGGAAAGAATACCTTCGTGATAAGAACGCAGGACTGCCTATTAAAGTGCCGAAAAACTATTTCCCCGATGATGACGACACAAAGGAGCCAGTTGTTACATGGCGTGCAAGCGCACATCTTATCTATGCAAACTGGCTCAACTATTTTGTATATCAGAACACACCCTACGATATAGAAGATATTAAATAAGAGGACAAGCTATGAAAAACAAAAAACCTGCCGCTGTGAGCAATGCGTTCACGCCGGATATCAGCCGAAAAAGGCAGGAATACAGAAAAAAAAGAAAGCTCAAAGCGTCTATTCTCGTTCTTATAGCTTCACTGCTTCTTTTTGCGGCGGCTGTTTTTATCTTCGGTTTCATGGGCACAACCGTCATTCGCTCTTTAACCATTGAAGCGGGTGACGACATGGTTTCAGCCTCTGATTTTTTTGAAGATGATGTCAGGGCGTTCTTTGTCTCAAAGGATGAGATTGACACGTCAAAGCCCGGCGCATACGATTTAACGGTCAGAAACGGCGTATTGCTTTATCATGTCACGCTCAATATTCAGGACACCGTGCCGCCGACGGCAAAGCCTAAGCATGTCAGAATAAGGCAAGGCAGCGGGCAGGTATCGGCTATGGATTTTGTCAAGAGCGTCAGCGATAAGACCGAGGTCAGGGCGGAATTTGAAACGCCGCCCGATTTTGATAAAGTGGGCGACAGCAATGTGACTGTCATTCTCTCGGACCTCGGCGGCAACACCACGCGCGTTGAGTCAAAAATTACAGTATTCCCCGAAGAAGTCAGCCCCTCGGTTACCTTTGAAGCGGGGTATGCGGATTTGTCGGTCAGGGATTTTCTTTCTCAGGACGCACAGGAATATGAGGGCGACTGCATTGTGACGCAGGTCGGGGAGGACTTATTCCATAAGGTCGGCTCGACAAAGATTGAAATAATGTATTGCTCCGCTGTTTACACTGTCACGGTCAATGTTGAGGACACAAAGCCGCCTGCGGGCTATATAATGAACAGAGCTACATATAAGGGTGTACCTATCCCTGCCGAAGATTTTGTCAAGACATTTTATGATGAAACAAAGGTCAGCGTCAGCTACACCGAAGAGCCGGACTTTGATGAGATCGGTTATAAAGTTCTTGAAATAGTTCTTGAAGACGACGGAAAGAACACCAGAACCTATAAAGTTACTCTGACCGTCATGGCGGACACTGAAAAGCCCATAATTTCAGCCGAGGACAGAACGGTCTATATCGGTGATAACATAAGATTTTCAGAGGGCGTCACTGTGACCGACAACTGTGACGGTGAGCTTGAAGTCACTGTCGATATCGGTGATTTTGACAGAGAAACACCCGGAACATACCCGATAAAATTCACCGCAACGGATAAATCGGGCAACACAGCCGAGAAAACCGTCAACTTCACGCTGAAGCAAAAATACGCATACCGCTACACACAGGAGGTTATTGACTCCCTCTTCACCCCCGTCTTTAACGAGATAGTCAACGAACATATGACTGAAAAGGATAAGATGAGAGCCATTTATGATTATGTCAGAGAAAACATATCATATAACGGCACTTCGGAAAAATCCGACTGGGAGCAGGAGGCATACCGTGGGCTTCGCTCAAAACAGGGCGACTCATTCACCTTCTACGCCATATCGAGAAAGCTTCTGACTATGGCGGGCATTGAGAATAAGGAAGTCCAAAGAATAAAAAGCAGTTCAAGCCACTACTGGAACATGGTTCTTTATAACGGCGAATGGTATCATTTCGACACCTGCCCTCACTATAAGGACTACCCGATAGACAGCTTTATGCTCACCGATAAGGAAGCGGCTGATTATTCAAAACAAACCGGCGGATATTATACGTATAAGTAAAAAATCAGGCTGTCGGCTTCATGCGCTTTCTGCGCAAGGAAGCCGACAGCCTCAATTTTTTATTTTGATTTTTTATTCAAGCTCAAACGCACCTGTATAAAGCTGATAATAAACGCCTTTTTCGGCTATGAGCTTTTCATGTGAGCCGCGCTCGATAATGCGTCCGCCGTCAAGAACCATGATAACATCGGAGTTGACAACAGTCGAAAGCCTGTGAGCGATAACGAAAACCGTTCTGCCGTCCATGAGCTTATCCATACCCTTCTGGACTATAGCTTCAGTGTGAGTGTCAATCGAAGATGTCGCTTCGTCAAGAATAAGACACGGCGGGTCGGCGACTGCCGCTCTGGCGATAGCGATAAGCTGTCTCTGACCCTGAGAAAGGTTTGCGCCGTTATTTTTGAGCATTGTGTCATAACCCTCGGGGAGGCGGGTAATAAAGTCGTCTGCGCCCGAAAGCTTAGCCGCTTCAATACACTCTTCATCCGTCGCTTCAAGTCTGCCGTAGCGGATATTATCCATAACTGTGCCTGTGAATAGGTTCGTCTCCTGAAGAACAAGACCGAGTGAACGGCGCAGGTCGCTCTTTTTTATCTTATTGATATTTATTCCGTCATAGCGGATTTTTCCGTCCTCAATATCATAAAAGCGGTTGACAAGATTTGTGATGGTCGTCTTGCCCGCACCGGTTGCGCCGACAAATGCGACCTTCTGACCAGGCTCGGCATAGACCGTTATATCGTGAAGAACCGGCTTGCCCTCTACATAGCCAAAGTCAACATTTTCCATTCTCAGGTCACCGCGAAGAAGCGTATATGTGACAGTGCCGTCTGCGGTATGCGGATGCCGCCACGCCCAACGACCTGTTCTCTTGTCGGATTCTGTTATTGTGCCGTCCTCAGAGATTTCAGCGTTGACAAGCGTGACATAGCCGTTATCCTCTTCGGGGGGATTATCCATAAGAGCGAAAACTCTTTCCGCACCGGCAAGAGCCATAACAACAGAGTTTATCTGCTGTGAAACCTGATTGATGTTGCCCGTGAACTGCTTTGTCATGTTTAAAAACGGGACAAGCAGAGTTATCATACCTGCCGCACCTATTGCGCCCCTGTAGGCGGGGTTAAGAGCTAAGTTCGGCACATTGAGCGTGATTAAAAGTCCGCCGAATATAGCGACAAGAACATAGAGAATATTGCCTATATTCATGACAACCGGGCCGAGCATACTCGCATAAGCGTGGGCTTTATAGCTGTCATGGAATAGAGCGTCGTTAATCTCGTCAAAGTCTCTTTGGCTGTCCTCTTCGTGGCAGAATACCTTGACGACCTTCTGACCGTTCATCATCTCCTGAACAAAGCCCTCGGTTTTACCCATAGATTTCTGCTGACGGATAAAGTATTTCGCAGAGCCGCCGCCGAAAACCTTTGACACAACAAACATCAGCACCACACCGCAAATAATAAGCAGAGTTATCCACACGCTGAATGAAAGCATTATGGCAAAGACTGTCACAACAACAATCGACGCCATGAGAAGGCTCGGGAGCGCCTGTGAGATAAGCTGTCTTATTGCGTCGATATCATTTGTGTAATGACTCATGATATCGCCTTTTTTGTTTCTGTCAAAATAGCTTATCGGCAGATCCTGCATACCGCCGAACATTTTCTTTCTCATCTTGTTGAGATAGCCCTGCGTCAGAATGGCGGCAAGCTGTGTGAAAAGCGCTATGGCAAGAACAGAAACAATATAGAGCGAAAGAAGAATCATCACCTCGGGTATTATCTGCTGTTTAGCCACATTCCAGTCTCTTGTTGAAACAAACTCTCCGATAGACGCCGTTACCTTCTGAATGAACAGCGCAGGAATTGAGGAAACTATTGATGAAAAAATAATGCATACAATAATAACAGGCGTCAGAACGGGATAAAACTCAAAGAGCATTTTTATCAGTCTTTTCAAAGTGCCTTTTTTAGCCTTGGGTCTTTTCTGACCCTGAACAGGGGCTTTTTTCTCACTCATTCTCCTCGCCTCCCCTCGTCTGCTGTAAGTATGTTTCACGATATTCTTCGCTTGTCTTCATAAGCTCGTCGTGCGTTCCCATTTCTTTTATTCTGCCGGATTCCATAATGATAATTTTATCGGCATCCATAACAGAAGAAACACGCTGAGCGATAATAATTTTTGTCGTCTCGGGAATAAATTCTCTGAAGCCCTTTCTGATAAGAGCGTCCGTTTTCATATCGACTGCGCTTGTTGAGTCGTCAAGAATAAGTATTTTAGGTTTTTTCAGAAGCGCCCGAGCAATACAGAGTCTCTGCTTCTGACCGCCCGAAACATTCGCTCCACCCTGTTCAACCCATGTGTCATAGCCCTCGGGGCGAGCCTCTATAAATTCGTGAGCCTGAGCGAGCTTACAGGCTTCAATGATTTCTTCATCGGTCGCTTCTTTATTGCCCCAGCGAAGATTATCCTTGATTGTGCCGGCGAAAAGAACATTTTTCTGAAGAACAACCGCAACGGCGTTTCGAAGCGTTTCGATATCATAATCCTTAACATTGACACCGCCGACCTTAACTGCGCCCTCTGTTGCGTCATAAAGACGGGAGATAAGCTGAATAAGAGTTGTCTTTGACGAACCTGTCGAGCCTAAAATGCCTATAGTTTCGCCCGACTCTATGTGAAGATTTATATCCGAAAGAGCATGCCTCTTCGCACTCTTCGCATACTTAAAGCTGACATTTTCAAAGTCAACCGAGCCGTCTTTGACCTCATAAACCGGCTCTTCACAGTTATGAATGGTCGGCTCTTCACTGAGAACCTCGACAATTCTGTTTGCCGACTCAGCCGACATTGTTATCATGACATAAATCATAGCGAGCATGTTGAGACTCATAAGAATCTGAAAGCCGTATGTTATCATGGCCGAGAGCTGACCGACGCCGAAGCCGTCAGCCGCACCCGTTGATATAATAATCTTTGAACCGAAAATGAGAACGACAATCATAACCGAATAAACGCACGCCTGAAACAGAGGGTTTGTAATAGCCACAATTCTCTCGGCTCTTGTGAAATCGGCGGCAATATTGTCAGACGCCTTGTTGAACTTCTCCTTTTCGTATTCTTCTCTTGAGAAGCCCTTGACCGCTCTCATTGCCATGACATTCTCTTCTATTGATTCGTTGAGCTTATCATATTTCTTGAAAACAGCTCTGAACGAGGGCATTGCTTTTTTGGCAATCATAAGAAGCCCGAAAACAAGAACCGGAATAATAACGACAAACATCATCGAGAGTGAACCGCCCATGATATAAGCCATGAGAATTGAGAACATGAACATAAGCGGCGCTCTGACTGCCAGACGGATAATAACCATAAAAGCCATTTGAACATTGCCTATATCCGTCGTCAGACGGGTGACAAGCGACGACGATGAGAACTTGTCGATATTCTCAAATGAAAAGCTCTGAATCCTATAGAACACATCATGTCTGAGATTTTTGGCGAAGCCTCCCGCGGCTTTGGACGAGACAAGACCGCCCAGACCGCCGAACATCAGTGAAACCATAGCGAGCGCAACAAGCACGAGACCGTAATTCACTATCGTCTTTATCTCGCACCCTTGCTGAATGTTTTCAATAAGTTTAGCGCCGATAAAAGGAATAAGCGTTTCCATAGCTGCTTCGCCGAGCATAAACAGCGGTGACAGAATTGAAACGAGCTTATATTCCCTGATTGACGCAGACAGTTTTTTAATCATTTCAATTTTCCTTTCTATATTATTATTTATTACATAAACCGTTTCGGTGTTTTATGTCAAAATTTATTTACATTTTCATAGAGTACACCTAATAATCTCATAAGTTCACTCTTCTCTTCTTGGCTGAGCCCTTCCGTCAGCTTTTCGTTAGCCCTTTCGAAAAAATTCTCCATTTCTTTTGAATAATCGACCGCTTTCTGTGTCTCACGGACTATTTTATTCTTGCCGTGCTCTTCATCATAGCCGCACTCAATATAGCCGCTTTTATTCATTCTTGAGAGCAGACCCACAACAGTCGGGTGTGACACCTCGAGAAACTCTTCAATCTTTTTCTGAGTGGTGACGCCGCCCGAGTCTCTTATAAAATGAAGAACCCGGCTTTGAGACACTGTCATATCAAAAGATTTTAGCTGTGCGTCAATCTTAGCGCGAAAACCGTCATGAACGACTTTAATCAAATAACTGACATCTTTTTTCATGTTCCGCCTCCTTTGTGTAGCACGCTACATATTTTATCACTCTCATTTTCCAAAGTCAACCCATTTTTACTCTTTTGCCGTAAATTTTCTACAAATCTATAGTCTGAGTTTTGTGCATTTTGCCCTCTCAGTCTCGCTAGCTCGACAGCTTTGCTCAGCCGCAGACGGCAACCCTCTGTCTGCTTCGCAGACAT
>JBJEOI010000059.1:0-7250 GCA_051880635.1 Acutalibacteraceae bacterium
CGACTGCACAGACACACTCCAGCCGTTTGCACGCCTTTTTTCACTATCCAAGTTTGTAGTTATTTATGTTCACTATTATAGCCCGTGTGTCTGCGCCTTTCCTTTTCGAGTTTGATTTAAACCTTTAAAATACCCGTAGCGGCGTAAAGAATATCGTCACGGTGTTTTGACAAAACATACCTTTACATGAAAACGGATAAATAAAACTGAACATCAAAACTAATCCCTCACCATATTTCGGTATGATGAGGGATTTTCATTTATTCAGTTCAAAATATTACGTTACGGTATAGATAAGATTTTACCCGAAAATCGGCTTTTTCTCATTTATTCAATAACTATACCTTCTGCCTTTCTCTTTTCGGCGAGTTTTCTCGTGATATCCTCTTTCTTCTTACCGGTGAGGTCATAGAAGAAAATGGGTATTGCGCAGAGAAGGAAGCAGATACCGGGAACTATTGAAACAAGCGAGAACATTCCGAAACGCTGTTTTGCCGCAAGGTCAGCCGCAGTTATAAGTGCGTCGCTTGAAAGCGAGTCGGCGGGATTAAGACCTATAAAGATATACATAAGGCTTATACCCGCAGTTGCAAGCGAGTTGCCGAGCTTATTGACAAAGCCCTGACAAGATGAACCGAGGGCAGTGTCTCTGAAGCCCGTCTCAACCTCCATATAGTCAAGGCAGTCGCCTATCATGGCGTATGAAACCGTATTGAGAACGCCTATGGGCAAGCACTGTAAAAGTATAAACGGAGCGCATATGTAGAAATTCTGCGTCGTCCAGCCGACAAACGTTGTGACGATACTTGCGAAAAAGCCTGCAAGAGCTGTGAAAATAACAATAGACTTATATTCGAATCTCTTCATCAGCGCAGGCATGAAGAGCATTGCGCCGAAAGAACCCGCCGCGGCGCATACCTGTAAGACGATGAACACACCGTTTGCGCTGGCGTCAAAGGCATAGCGTGAAACGTGAATAGCCGCCGCCTGCATAAGATATCGTCCGCTTGAAAGAACGCCCATAATTATAACGAGCATAAGAGGCTTGCAGGTGAATATTCTGGCAAGACTGCCTTTATCACCCTTGACCTTTTTCTTAGGCGGAACAACAACTCTTTCCTTAACATGAAAATATGAATTGACAAACGGAATAATGCCCAGAACAGAAGCGACAACGGCAATGATAAGATATTTCTTCTTGTTGACGTCAAGCGCCTCAGTGGCTGAAAGACCGTCGGTGACAAAAATCATTCCGAGAACGGCGAAAAGCACCGTCGGAATAGCCGAACCGATACCGTTTATCATTCTGCCGAAAGAAATAACGCTTCCTCTCTCTTTCGGGTCGGCTGTCATGGCGTTGGGGAGCGACCAGAACGGAACGTCGCTCATAGTGTAAATCATACCCCAGAGAACATAGACAACCGCGCAGTAAATCATTGTCTGAGTCTGCGTAAGTCCTTTCGGGCACCAATACATAAGGAATGTGAATATCGCTATCGGAGCCGCCGTGAAAAGGATATACGGCTTGAACTTGCCCCATTTTGTCGTATGCTTGTCAACGATTATACCCATAAGAGGGTCGTTGATTGCGTCCCACACTCTTGCAAAGAGCATGAGCATAAATACAAATATGTGAGGCAGAACAAGCACGTTTGTGTAATAGTCGCTTATAAAGCCCGACATTGTTGCATAGATCATGCCCTGACCCAAGCCGCCGATAGAATACATCATAAGCTCTTTGCGGGACACGACCCCTTTGTTTTCACTCATATAAACACCGCCTGAAAATAAATTTTGAGTATTATAACATATTACTGCGGTTTTTTCTACTGTTTTTTATTAAAAATGTTAAAATTTGAATAGTCCGTCTGAAGTTGAATTGTGTGAAAACTATGTTGATAACAAAACACAGGAAAAGATAAGTGCCTTTTTCTTCTCGGCTATCCGATTGTGCATTCACTTTAAAAGAAAACACCTCATGATTTGTGTTCACTGTGTCGCTCCCCAAAACCAAGTTTTTTTAATCATTACTCCCTTGAATTTCCATATGAACTAATATATAATATTTTTAAGGATGTGAGGAAAATGAATTTTATAAAGTCTTCAAGGTCGTATGGGCTTATACTTGCAGGCGGCGGAGCAAAGGGAGCGTATCAAATGGGTGCGTGGCAGGCAATGCGTGAAATGCGGATAAATTTCTGCGCTATTGCGGGCGTGTCAATCGGCGCAATAAACGGTGCGCTTATCGCTTCGGCTGACTATAAAAACGCATTAAGCCTGTGGAACAATGTCACGATTGACAAAGGAATAAAAATAGAAAGTGAGCTGAAAGATCCCGAGAATCTGTTCAGCTTCAGAAACTATGCGACTCTTTTTAAAGAGTTTGTGAAAAACGGAGGCATTGACGCTTCACCGACAAAGGATTACCTCAGTCAGTATATTGATGAGAAAAAGGTTCGTGAAAGTGAAATACCGTTCGGTCTCGTCACTTATCAGCTTTCACAGTTAAAGCCGCTTGAGCTTTTTATTGACGATATACCCGAGGGGGAGCTTATCGACTATCTTCTTGCTTCGGCGAAATTCCCGGGCGTGAGCAATATCGGACCCGAGGGCGAATGGTTTCTTGACGGCGGCGCATACGACAACGCCCCGATAAGTATGCTCAAAAAAAGAGGCATTAACCGCCTCATAGTTGTTGACATCTCTTCAATCAAGGGCATAGCGCATCAGAGCGACTTTTCATGCGCAAATATTATTTACATAAGACCTTATGATATTGAAGACCTCGGCGCGTCATTTGATTTCGATGATGAAATTATAGAAAAAAGGATAAAATTCGGCTATTTTGACACCAAAAAGGCGTTCGGAAAGCTCGGCGGAAATATCTTCTATTTCAGACTGCCGACATTTGCTTCTCTTGTGAAGCACTATGGCTGTGACGTTGTTTTAGAGCTTGAAGAGCTTGGCTATAAAATAGGGCTTGACAGACTGAAAATCTATACCGAAAAAGAGTTTCTGACTTCGCTGAAAGCGCTTTATCTTGAAAAAGAAGAAGAGCTCAGGCGTGAGGAGAGCGAAGAAAGCGGATTTATCGACAAGCTCAGAAGAGGTATCAGAACGCAGTTTTCACATATCAGAAGCAGTGAGGATTACAGCCATGCGATCGCCGTGCTTGATACAATAATAGTTTAATTTATAAACCTATAAGGTGTATTAACATGAAGAAAAGCAAGGTAATTATAACCGCTGTTGCCGTAGTGACTGTCGGCGCGGCGGCTCTGACCTGTTATCGCATTTTTTCGGGCGACACTAAGGAAAAATATCTTGATAAGGTCAACGGTATTGACTGCTTTGAAAATAAACTTGACGACGCACTGCCTCAGACAGATGTCTATACGATAATAAAATCTCACTTTGAAAGCGCACTGCCCGAGGGGAAAACAGCGAAAAAGGCAACAGTTATCGGCTATGACGGATGCCGTCTTGATGCGCTGACGGATATTGCGCAAAGCAAAGGGGCGTTTAAAACTCTTCTTGACGGCGGCGCAAAAGCATACATAAACTATTGCGGCGGTGTGAAATACCCCGAAAAGCCGACGCAGGCGACAAGCACCGCTCCGGGCTGGTGCTCAATGCTCACAGGCTGCTGGGCTGATGTTCACAAAATAACCGACAACGGTAGGGTGAAAAGTATAATATAACTGCGAAGCAATATCACTCGCCGTCAGGCGAATAAAACTGCCGAGTGTCCTTTTGAACACTCGGCTAATTTCGTTTGGGGTATGGTATGTTTTATTTTATATCACTCTGACTCTTATAACACAATCAAATTCTTTGACCTTTTCAGAAATATCCTCGTCAAAATCAAAGACAGTGTAGGAATAATCTCCTCTTGTGAAAACCTGCGCCTCGGCGCCGAGTGCCTTTATTTTATCGGCGAGCTTGTCACATTTGCGGTTAATAATGCAGTGTCTTTTCTGAGCTGTTTTTTCGCCGAGAATAACATTAGGCATATTGACAGAGTTCTTTATCGAGCCTGTTTCAAAATAAAGCTTAATCTGCTCAGCCGCCATAACAGCGCAGTTATCTTCGCTTTCGGGAGTTGAAGCGCCGAGATGGGGGAGGGCTGTGACGTTTTTAGCGCCGATAACCGCATCCGAGGGGAAATCGGTTATATAAGCCATTACCTTTTCACTCTCAAGAGCCTCTAAAAGGTCGTTGTCGTCAACAAGACCGCCGCGAGCAAAATTGAGAATACGGACGCCGTCTTTCATTTTTGCGATTGAGGCTTTGTTTATCATACCCTTTGTGCTGTCAAGCAGGGGCAGATGAAGCGTTATGTAGTCAGCCTCAGAATATACCTCGTCGAGTGAGGTGACAAACTTTATTTCATCGGGTGTTCCTGCGGGTTTAACAATATCGTATGCGACTATGTTCATTCCCAGAGCCATAGCCGAAAGCGCAACCTTCATACCTATTGCGCCAAGACCTATAACGCCGAGCGTCTTGCCCATGATTTCGGGGCCCGCAAATTGGCTCTTGCCCTTTTCAACGAGCTTGCCTACGTTTTCGCACTCGCCCTTGAGACCCTTGCACCAGTCATAAGCCGCCGCAACCTTTCTCGAAGAGAGAAATAGCGAAGCTATAACAAGCTCTTTGACTGCGTTTGCGTTTGCGCCGGGAGTGTTAAAAACAACAATACCGTTTTCACTTGCCCTGTCTAAGGGGATATTATTAACGCCTGCGCCGGCTCTTGCAATAGCAAGGAGGTTTTCGCCGAAATCAGCTTCATGCATTGAAGCCGAGCGCACGAGAACACCGTCGGGGCTTTCGACCGAGTCGCCGCATACATAATCAGCGTCAAAAACGTCGAGACCGATTTTTGCGATTTTATTTAAAGTGAGAATGTTATACATTTTGAGTTCTCCTTATGAGTTTTCGGCTTCAAATTTCTTCATGAACTCAACGAGCTTTTCAACACCCTCAATCGGCATTGCGTTATAAATTGACGCACGCATACCGCCGACTGTTCTGTGACCCTTGAGGTTTATGAAGCCTGCTTCTTCAGCTTCCTTGACAAACTTTGCGTCAAGCTCCTTGTCGCCCGTGACAAAGGGTACGTTCATGAGCGAACGGTCCTCCTTGACGACTGTGCCGTGAAACATCTTACTGCTGTCAAGGAACTCATAGAGAATTTTTGCCTTGTGGATGTTTCTCTTTTCCATCTCTTCAAGACCGCCGAGCTTCTTTATCCACTCAAGAACGAGCTTGCAGATGTAAATTATGTAGCAAGGGGGAGTGTTATACATTGAGCCGTTATCGGCGTGAATTTTCCAGTTAAGCATTGTCGGCGTGATGTCTCTGGCTTTTCCGAGCATATCTTCACGAACGATTGCGATAACAAGACCTGCGGGCGCAACATTTTTCTGAGCACCGCCATAGACAACAGCGAACTTTGAAATATCGAGCGGCTGTGAGAAGAAGCATGACGAAACGTCAGCTATAAGGGGAATATCGCCCGTGTCGGGGATATAGGGCGCAAGAGTGCCGTATATGGTGTTATTCATGCAGTAATAGACATAGTCTGCGTCGGGGCGGAACGACTCTCTTGTTGTTCTGGGGAAATATGAGAAAGTCTTGTCGGCAGAAGTTGCTACGCATTTTGCGTCGCCGTACTTGCAGGCTTCTTCGTATGCCTTTTTGCCCCACTGACCCGAGACGATGTAATCGGCTTTGCCGCTGCCGTTCATGAAGTTTAAGGGGATAGCGGCGAACTGAGTTGAAGCGCCGCCGTGAAGGAATAAGACCTTGTAGTTATCGGGGACATTATAAATTTCACGAACGAGAGCCTCAGCCTCGTCGATTATAGCCTGATAGGTTTTTGAGCGGTGGCTCATCTCCATAACCGACTGACCCGAGCCTTTATAGTCGAGCATTTCCGCTGCGGCAAGGTTAAGCACAGATTCCGGGAGCATTGACGGACCCGCTGAAAAATTATAAACTCTTGACATGTTAAAAACCTCCTGAGTGAATGTGAAAATTCCGCATTTTATTTCTACTATTCTATAACAAAAATCGAAATAATGCAAGGCTTTTTTCTTCTTTGTTAAAGAGAGGCTGAAAATATAATAATATTGCGCGGTATGCGATATCTTGACCGCAGGAGTGTTTTCTGATATTATAAAAATGCAAAACGGAAAAAAGGAAGAGAAGAAAATGGATAATATGTTTGACGACCTCTATGAAAACGAAGAATACTATGAAGATATTTCCTTTGCTATGGATTATATTTTCTCGGCTAATGTAACGGGCGATAACCTGACAAAAAAGGTCTGTGACCTTGTCGCTGCTTTCAGAAAAGAGCAAAGCGTAGTCACTTTCACTTTCTCGGGCGGTGAAATTCTCAACACCGCCGATCTGACGAAAGCTGACAGAGATATGACCGACGTTCAGATTGAGTTTGAGTCTCGGTATAGCGGTATCATGGCTCAGATAGACGTTTATAAAATCACTCAGCACGAATATGAAATCACCATGATGATGCCGCATGAAGAGCTCAAAGCGACGGAAAAAAGGGAAGAAATTATTCTTTCTATTGCAAAAAAATTCTTCACTTATCTTAACCCCGAATACGGTGTGACGGGGGAACAGGTTTTTGCCCGCCCGACCGACGAAATCACAGATGATGAATTTGTCAGTGCTTTTGAAGAAATCGGGTTTATAGGCGGTCATCAGTATAAAATGAGGGAGCTTATAAACAGAAGCATTTCAAAGTTTGATGTCACACCGCTTTCAGGCGGAGAGCTCTTTGTCAGACGGGATTTTATGAAAGAAGTCGAAAAAATCGAAAGAAAGCACTCCGATAAGAAAAAGAAAGGGCTTTTCTCAAGGCTTTTCGATAAAGATGATGAATAGAAACAAAATTACGGAGAGGGCAACAACCTCTCCGTAAATTTATCCAAACCCCGTAGCGGCGGTCATCGACCGCCTGTTTGTACGAAAGCTGTTTTCGAAAGCGAAACATTTTCCTTGGCTCTCACTTTGGTTACTCCCTTGAAAGGGAGATGTCTGCGAAGCAGACAGAGGGTTGCCGTCTGCGGCTGAGTAAAGCTGTCGAGCAAGCGAGACTGAGAGGGAATTTTCAGGCTCCTTCTTTGAGGGAGCTGTCAGCGTAGCTGACTGAGGGAGAAAACCTTCTCCGAAGATTTCTTCGAAATCTCCACCTCTCCCAAAGGGCGAGGCAAGTGCTT
>JBJEOI010000060.1:0-7216 GCA_051880635.1 Acutalibacteraceae bacterium
AGGATAAAAAATAATTCAAGGAGTATAAGATATGATTAATGATACAGTTTTTTCAAAAGAGTATTTGCATTATATCTCACTCGGATATAACTGTTATGTTGCCAGTGACCTTGAAAAGCTCGGGCTTCGTGATAGCGCATATCCTTTTGACTGGATTAAATCAGATTGGACTTCTGTAGAGTTTTTTATAAGAACCAATTTTGAAAATTTCTTGATATATGATAACCTTTATCAGCACAAGAATAGTCTCAGTGCTTATATTGACAAAGTTTATAATATTGATTTTCTTCATGATTTTGATAAAAAACACTCTCTTAAAAAGCAACTTGATAAAGTCAGAAATAAATATATGAGAAGAGCAGCACGATTTTATGAAAGTGCAAAAAGCCCAACACTGTTTATAAGATATATAAGAAATGAAAATGAACTTGAATATCTCAAGAAAAACTATTTGTCTGTTATTGAACTGCTTAAGAGCTTCTGTGCGGATAATGATATAGTTTTTATATGCAGTGATGTGTTTACAAGAGATGAAGCATATATTCCGAATATGGTTTTAGTCAAAAAGATGGAAGAACAGGAGTTTATTGATAACCCGATAATGCTCAGCGAAGAACTTACAGCTTTACTTAAAGATAAAAACTACCCTGACAGAGAAAAGAATCTTACCTTTTTAAAAGAAAAAGAAAAGCGCAAGGAAAGCGAACGGAATGTTCAGTCGTCAGCCCTGCAAAGGAGAATAAAGAGGGCATATGAACGTCGTTTTTTAACTGACTATGTTCACAGTAAGCAATGCTGAAAAAAGAAATAATTATTATCTTATATAATTAACCGGCTTATAGAGATGGGAATAATAAAAAACGGAGGCTATTATGCTTAAAGATTTAGTTGTTGCAAACAGAAGCTATAGAGGCTATGATGAATCCTACAGATTTACTGAAAAACAGCTCACGGATTATGTGGATCTGACACGCTACACTGCGTCAAGCGTCAACGTTCAGCCGCTGAAATATCATATAGCGTATGATAAAGAAGAAGTCAGTCTCATTCAGTCAATGACAAAATGGGCGAGGGGACTCCCCGAGCTTATAATACCTCATGATAACATGCATCCGACCGGCTTCATTGTTATTTGTCAGGATACTGATATTGCTCCTAATACCGACCGCTTTCAGAAGGATATAGGCATCGTAGCTCAGACTATACTTCTTGCGGCGGCAGAGGAGGGGCTCGGAGGGTGCATGATAGGTAACTTTTTACCCGATGTGGTCAAAGAAAAACTGAATTTTGCCGATAATTTACAGCCGATGCTTATAGTTGCTCTCGGCAAGCCTGCGGAAAAAATAGTGATAACCGAGATTGAAAACGGCGAAAGTACAAAATATTACCGTGACGAAAATGATGTTCACTATGTTCCGAAAAGAAAACTCAGCGACATAATTATATAAAAAAGCGCACTCTTTCACAGCGAAAGGGTGCGTTTAAATCTAAAAGGCTCTTCTCATAATAACAGGACCGTTATCTTTCAGCCATTTATTCCATCTGTCATATTCGGGGTATGCCTTATAAACCTCGGCGTAAAACCGCTTTGAGTGGTTCATTTCTTTCAGGTGGCAAAGCTCATGGACTATTACCGAGTCTATTACTTGCGGAGGAGTCAGCATAAGTAAGCAGTTGAAATTAAGGTTTCCCTTTGACGAACAACTGCCCCATCGTGTGCGCTGAGTTCTTATGGTAATTTTCCCATATGAAACACCTATAATTTCAGCGTAATAATCCACTCTTTCGGAAATGATTTTTTTCGCTTCAAGGGTGAGAGCATTCAGTTCTTCCTTAGAAAGCATACCCTCAGACCGAGCGGCTTTTTCGGTTTCTGCGCTCTTTATAAGACTTTTTTCTATCCGGCTCTTATTCGTGTTTAAAATCAATTCGATTTCTTTTTCTTTCATTTTCAAAGGAGCCCGGACAATAATACGCCCGTTTTTTATCCCGATTGAAACAGTTCTGCGGTTACTGCGTATAAGTTCATAATTCATTTTCTCACTCGTTTCATTGTTTTTTTAGCATACTCCTAAAAAAAAGAGAGTCAGGCTCAGCCTGACCCCTTTTCAATTAGTGTGAAATTATTCTCCCTCTTTTGATAAGAGACCTTCAAAGAACTCCTTGAGTGAGTTGAAAATTTCATTGTCTTCACCGAGGATTGACTTGAAAATGTTTAAGATAGCTTCGCAGAGGCTCTTAATGAATTCCATGACATTACACTCCTTTTTTATTTTTTGCATATTTAATGCTCAACTTCATTATATCAAAAAAATATAAATTGTCAATAAAAATTGCGTTTATTAAAATCAAAATAATAATACTTTTTAATGCTTAGACAAAATTAGAAGAAAGTGCCGGATATTTTTATTCTTTATTGCTTAAACCTGCAAAAAAGTCATCAAACATTTTCTTGATAGTGTTAAAAATATTACCCTCCTGTGTATTCCCGTTGACTTCGCCTTTGAAGATATTGATTATTGCTTCATAGAGTGACTTGAAAAAATCTACCATAATTATAATTCCTTTCTGTTTTTTTGATATATTTATTGTATGAATAAATATTTATTTTGTCAATATTTTATTATAATATTTAATAATTTATTAATATTCTTTTTCTTTGTTTTTTTGACCAAAAAAAAATACCTCCCCATTTTCAGGGGAGGCAGAGAAGTGTTTATTATTTTGTTCGTGGACCGTTATAGCCGTTTTCAGCCTGGAACTTTCCTATTTTATCAATTACACCGAGAATAACTTCAAAGCCTTTGCCGACAGTTTCGGGTGAGAAGCGGTCGGGCGTGTCTCGGAAGGTGTGATAATAATATGTGAGCTCGGGTCTTTGAGCGGCGAATGTGACTGACTTTACGCCGGCTTTTGTCAAAGGCGTTGAGTCACAGCCTCCGACAGGGTTATGAATACAGCCGTTTGTCTTGCTCTCGATTTTCATTTCTTTAAAGGTGTCCTTGAACATCTGCTCAAGATCCTTGTCAAATCTTGTGAACTGCCAGTCGTCCTTTATAACAACTTCAAAATAATCGTCGTCAGCGACTGAGTCTATATTTATATTCCATGCATTTTTGAGAATATCTTCGCCTCTGTGTTCTGTCGTGAAAGCCATAGAACCCCGGAGTCCTGCTTCCTCTGCGCCGCAGTTGAAGTCGATTATTCTGCAATTTTTCGGCATTTTATCAGGGTTATCCTTGAAATACTTTGTGACGGAGTAAGCAAGCGCAATACCTGTTGCGTTATCCATTGCGCCGGGCGAAGCGTTCTTTTCGTCGCTGTCGTTCCACATTATGATGAAAGCGCAGCCGATTGCAAGAACGACCGGAAGGAAATAAAGAGATTCTCTGAATTTAATAAAGAAGTTTATAAATTCAGGGCTCTTTGTCCATGAGAAAAGCCCGCTGTATGTAAGGGACATAAAGATTGAAATAAGAGTGTGAAGAAGAAAGCAAATAACACCGAAGCCAACCTTTGCATACGTAATAATGAGACCCCATATATGACTGCCTCTGCGGGCGTAGTTTTTTTCGGAGTGCTTCCAGTTCCACGATGTGTCGGTGTGACCCGAAAGGATTATCGTGTAGTCATATTTTCCGTCGGGAGGAAGAAGCTCGCCGTATGTGTTTCTGGAAATCTTCTGAGGGAAGAAGCAGTCAAACCATCTCTTATAAAGGAATACCGAACAGACAAGCCACACCCAAGTGCACATTGAAACAATGGCCATAAGCGCCCAAAGCGAACGGATGTTAAGGGCGAAATAAGTCATTACGCTCAGAGCAACGCCCACCCAGCCCGCATAGGGAATACCGCCTATTGAAGCTCTCGGGGCAACAGAAAAAGGCTCGGTCTTTGGCTTCAGCCCGATATCCTTGAGCTTTTCGCCCATGTAGTCGTGAAATTTCTTTTCGTTATCTCCGCCCGGGAGACGTGGACCTATTTCGTTGGCGGCGTGCTTTACAATCTCAAAGGCTTCGTCAACATACGGTCTGATTTCTTCTCTCATTGTGAGTCCTCCTGAATTTGGAATATATTGGATTCAATTTTATGATAACAGGGGATATAAATCAATAGATTTTTTATTGTTTGACAAAAGTTTAAAGAATGTTTTAAAATTTATTCATATATAGAAATAGACAAAATCTGCGATTAATTTCAGATTAATTTTGTTAATAAACCATAAACAATTCAGTTGACAAAGCTAAAAAATGTGTGATAAAATTAGTGGTGTTAAATATTATTTAAAGGACTGATTCAAATGGCGAACGCAAACAATTTCATTCAGGAATACGGTGATATATCTTTCACTGAAAAGCCTTTCTGCGACGCTGATAATGTGGCGCTGTGCCGTATGTTCTATATGCCGCTTGAGAAGGTAGCTCCGAACAATTTCACAGACGAGCCTATGGCATTTGACGAGGTATGCAACAGAATGTATGCGTATAACGGCAACAAGAATGTTGCGCCGGGGCTTGTTCTGACAAAGGGCATCAGCGTAATGATGATGAAAATGTCTAAATGCAGAAGATACGCCGAAATGAAGGTTATCGCCTGCACTGAGACTTTCAGAGAGAAGCCCGCCGTTCAGTTCGGGGCGGTAACGCTTCTTCTCCCCGACGGGACTGTGGTTGTTCTGTTCAGGGGCACGGACGACACTCTTATCGGCTGGAAAGAGGATTTTGACATTTATTCAAAGAAGGGTGTTCCGTCACACAAGCTCGCTGTTGATTATCTCAACACAGTCGGCAAGATGTTCGACGGTGATATTATTGTATGCGGTCACTCAAAGGGCGGCAATGTTGCTCTTTACGGCGCACTTTATTGTGACGAGTCAGTCAGAGAGAGAATAGAATATCTTTACAATAACGACGGACCCGGATTTGACAACTTCGACTACATAAACTCTGCCGCTTATAAAGAGCTTCTCCCGAGATATAAGCATTTTGTCCCGGATAATTCCTTTGTCGGTATGCTTCTGGCACATGACGACGATTATGTCCCTGTTAAATCAAGCAGATTTTTCGGTCCGCTTCAGCATGATCTCGTCACATGGCAGATAAAGGGCGACACTGTTATAAAGAAAGATGATCTTCGCTTTTTGGCAAAGGTATCTGACATAGCTTTCTTTGATCTTGTTTTCAAATCAAGCGATGAACAGCTCAATGCCCTTGACAGGGTTCTTGAAGCCTGTATTGAAGCGATGAATGTCAGAGGACTTCTTGATTTCGCTAAATCGGCTGTTTCATCGGCAAAAAGTGCCAAAAATACTTTTTTAGGTATGGATGAAGAGACAAAAGAAGCGCTGAAGAGCGCATTAACAGATTTCCCCGATATTATCAAGGGTGCGATTGAAATGGTCAGAAATCAGGCTTTTCCGGAGGCTTCGGAAAAGGTCAGAAATCTCGCCAAAGCCGTTGCGGTATAACATAAGTATAAAATCAATGAAACCGAACTTGCCGAAACGGTATAGTTCGGTTTTTACTATATCTGTTTTGTATGAGACAAATTATGCGAAAGTCAAAGAGATAATCAGACTTTTTTTTTGAGGGGAAAAGCAGGCTCCTTCTTTGAGGGAGCTGTCAGCTTGCTGACTGAGGGAGCAATATTTTTTTCTTTTCCAACTCTTTTGCCTTTGCTCTATCCCAACAATTTTTCACATAGTTTAACTCTCTCTATCCAACTTTTCTTTCTGCTCGCCGCAGGGGCGTTTCTTTCTCAACAGCAAGAAAGAAACCAAAGTGCCGGTCAGGAGGAAAGAGGAGGCTTAAAGCAGCCCCTATTCCTCCCGACACCCACCATCACCCTGCATTTTTCGGATGTCTTTATCCGACTGCACAGACCCACTCCGGTCGTTTGCACGCCTTTTTTCACTATCCAAGTTTAAAGTGATTTATGTTCAATATTTCAGCCCGTGCGTCTGCGCCTTTTCATACCACACGAATAGAGTGGGCGAGATATGTGCTTTTTCTCGGCTCTTCCTTTGGGAGAGCTGTCGAGCGTAGCGAGACTGAGAGGGCTTTATCAGGCTCCTTCTTTGAGGGAGCTGTCAGCTTGCTGACTGAGGGAGTAATACATGTTTCATATTTCACCCTTGCACCTATGCCTTTCCTTTGTGAACTTGTTTTCATACCCAAACAAATTATCCGTAGCGGCGGTCATCGACCGCCTGTTCTGCCTGATTTTCGGCAGAGCAATGCTCTGCGCTACGGAAAATGTCTGTTCTCATCACGGCTTATTCTCTTTGCATCCGCTTTTTGAAAATAACGTAATAATACCCATGAGAACAACGAATCCGCCGAAAATTTTACCGAGAATAGGGGAGCTTAGTCTGCCGACGATGAAAGTTCCCAGCGCTATGCCGAACACGCCGCCGAGCGTGACCCAAAGACCGGTTCTCAGCCGCACAAGGTTATTTTTTAAATTGCACAGCACCGATACTATTGCGCACGGAATAAAAAACAGAAGATTTATACCCTGCGCCTGTTTTTGCGGCATATTTGTCAAAAGCGTAATATAAATAATGAGAACGCTGCCGCCGCCAAATCCCATTGACCCGAGAAGTCCCGCTAAAAGAGCCGCAATGCATACACCGTCAGTCATCTGAAAATAAGCCTCGCTCCCGCCCAAATCATAAACAGCGCAAATATCTTTTTGAGTATTTTGTCTGGCAGTCTTTTCAGCAGAAACGAACCGATGCCTGCGCCTATAAGACCCGGGAATATATACGGCACTGCGTCCATAATGTTGAGGTTGCCCTGAAAATAATATATAACACTTGTTATGACCGTCAGCGGTAGAATAACCGACACCGCCGTCGCCTGTGCCTCCTTTTGTGAAAGACCGCTTTTTGTCAGCAGGGGAACGGCTATCATTCCTCCGCCTGCGCCGAAAAGCGCGTTTACAATTCCGACGAAAAATCCGCCGGCAATAAGCTTGAGCTTTTTCATCATTTATCACCTGTGAATATTTTTTGTTTTTTAACATAAGATATTCACTTATCGGAATTGTATTAATTGTCAGAAGAATTCTTTCCAAAAAAGTGAAAAAAATTCAAAAAAGGTGTTGACAAATTTGTCTTGATAGTGTATATTAATCAAGTCGCTGATACAGCGAACAGCTCGGGAGCATAGCTCAGCTGGGAGAGCATCTGCCTTACAAGCAGAGGGTCACAGGT
>JBJEOI010000061.1:0-31856 GCA_051880635.1 Acutalibacteraceae bacterium
AACCCACACGACCAGCTTGGAAGGCTGGGATTCTACCATTGAACTACACCCGCATATTCCTCAATGCGACGCTGATTATTATATAAAATCACGGCATAAAAGTCAATAGTTTTTCAAAAAAAATTAAATCTTTTTCACAAAACCGAAAGCGCATACCGCGGATTCTTGTCACGCCTTGAAAACAAACTGCGATTATGCTATACTCCTGATGAAACACGGCGAAGCTTTTGCCGATAATAAAGGGTATGCGTATGAATAAATCTGACCTTCGAAATAAGATGAAAAACCGGATTTCTTCCCTGAGCGGGGAATATATCCGCACTGCGGGCAGGGAGATAGAAAACCGGGTAATAAATTCCGAGCCTTACAAAAACAGTAAAACTCTGTTTGTTTATGTCAGCACAAAAGCAGAGCCGCCGACCTCAGGGATAATCGCTCATGCCCTGAAAAGCGGCAAAACGGTCTGTGTCCCGAAATGCTGCGGCAAGGGTATAATGAAAGCGGTGAAAATAGAAAGCCTCAGAGACCTTTCTGAGGGTGCGTTCGGCATTTTTGAGCCGAAAGACTGCGAAAATACCTTCGGTGCGGAGAGTATCGACCTTGCCGTAGTGCCATGTTTATGCGCTTCCCGTGACGGTAGGCGGCTTGGTCACGGAGGAGGATACTATGACCGCTTTCTTGAAAAAAATGACACCGTGAAAATGTGTCTTTGCTTTGAAAAGCTCTTGTGTGAAGATATTCAGGCTAATGAACATGATGTTATTATGGATTATGTTGTCACCGAAATCAGTGATAATTCGGATACCTATTCTCTTAATAGGGACGAATGTGTGAACGCTTTTTATAATTTTGCTCAGGGAGAATAAGTTTTTCATTAAGCCTTAATAACTTTATAAAATTTATTGACCTGTCCGTAAAAATGTGTTAATATAATTAAAATTAAATACTCAAAAGAAAATGCGGTTATGAGGGCTTTAAGCCTTGGATTAATAGGGAATCCGGTCAGAATCCGGAACAACCGCCATTACTGTGTTTGACGAAAAGAAAATGCGTGGGCTTTGCCCGACCATTGGCGCTTTGCGTGATACGGTACACCGTGTCGCACTTTTCAGCGCTGAGAAGGTGCATTTTTCTGTCATAAGTCAGGAGACCTGCCGCCTTTTCTGCACAGCAGAGGCATAATGCTGTGCGAAGGTTATTTCATTATTGGGCGAGAAGAGTGCAGCCGATTTATGTGCCTTGAGACAGCTTTTGCGGCTGTCTTATTTGAGCGTGTCCGGCTGTACCCTTTCATCAGTGATGAAAGGGTATTTTTTAATTTAAGGAAGGGAGGCAGGGTATTGACTTGTCAGGAAAAGACAGCTTGGGCGACGGAGCAGCTATGCGCAAAAGAAAAAGAGCTGGGTCGCTTGCCGAAAAAGGAAGACTTTGACGACAAGACCCGCTCCCGAATAAAAGCCTTCCTCGGTCCTTGGCCCAGAGCGCTTGAAAAAGCAGGGCTGAAGCCGGTGAAGAAATGAAATTTTATTTATGAAAGGAAAAAACAAAATGAAAAAATTAACGGCAGTCATCTTATCACTTATTCTTGCACTGAGTCTGTTCTCAGTCACGGCATTTGCCGCCGACGCTTCGGCAAACGTATATGTCACAATATCATCAAAAGGGAATACCCTCGATATGGCATATGTTTCGGTCAGCGTCACCGATGTTGACGGCGACGGAGCTCTCACAATAAACGATGCGCTTTACTGCGCCCACGAAAAGGCATATAAGGGCGGAGCGGCTGAAGGCTACAAATCAAGCGTAACAGTATGGGGACTCAGCCTTATGAAGCTCTGGGGCGTTGAAAACGGCGGCAGCTTCGGCTATTATGTCAACAACTCAAGCGCATGGTCTCTTCGTGATAAAGTTAATGAGGGCGATCATGTTTATGCGTTTGTTTATTCGGATACAGAGGATTTATCTGATTCATATTCATTTTTCACCGAGACAACGGCTTCGGCGGATCAGGGTCAGGCGATAACGGTTTCGCTTAAAAAGCTCAGCTATAACGCACTGTGGCTTCTTGAAGAAAGCCCTGTTGAAGGCGCAGTAATCACCGTTGACGGCAAGGCGACAAAGGTCAAGACCGACGCTGAGGGCAATGCGACTGTTACTCTCACGAAAAAGGGCAGACATATTGTCAGCGCACAGTCACCCGAGGGCGAAATTATCACACCGCCTGTCTGTGAGGTAACCGTAAATTCAAATATTTCTTCACTTATCTCATATTATTTCAGACTTATCATCTCATCAATTCTTTCAATTTTCGGTAAATAATCTTGAAAAAATACAGAAAAATAACGGCGCTGTTTATCTGTTTGATAATGTGCATATCTTGCACATTCACTGCCTTTGTGTCGTATGCGGGGAGTTCTTCCTCACAGATAAAAGCGCAGATTGACTCGATAATTTCATATAAGCAGAAATCAGAGGGAGCAAAATCGGTTCAGTCTCTCGTCTCCGATGTGCTTCCAAAACAGGTTGGCGTCGGAGCTGAGTGGTATATTCTCTCACTCGTGCAGTATAATCCCTCGCTCGACTTTTCAAAATACAGAAGTGCGCTTGAAAAATATGTTTCTTCGGGAGCGGGCAACCCTACCGAAAGGGAAATGTATGCACTTTTGCTTGCGGCGACAGGCTACAGCGGAAATTATATCGGTGATATAATAGAAAGCTCGACAGGAAAGCTCGGAATAATGAGCTATGTCTATTCGCTCCACCTTCTGAATTTGGGGTATAAAGCTAAGACAGTCACAAAACAGGCGGTTATTACCGAGATTTTATCCCGTCAGAAGTCAGACGGAGGCTTTGCCGTGAGCGGAAAATACGGCGATGTTGACACAACCGCAATGACCTTGCAGGCACTTTCTCAGAATATCTCTGACAGTAAGGTTAATGCGGCTGTCAATAAGGCTCTTTCTTTTCTTTCGTCACGTCTTGATGAAAACGGCGAATATTCAAGCTACGGCGAAGTGAACAGTGAAAGCGCGTCACAGGTTATTATCGCTCTTTCGTCTCTCGGTATAGATTCAGAAAAGGACAGCCGCTTTATAAAAAACGGAAAAACACTTATTGACACACTTTTGACATATAAAATGTCTGACGGTTCTTTTTCACATACTCACGAAAAAGGCAGTGACAGCTATGCGACCGTTCAGGCGCTTTCGGCGTTTGTCTCTTATTACCGCTTTCTGACGGGCAAGGGGTCACTATATAAGTTCAGCGTTAAAATATCGTCTGAGCCTGTGACAACACAGCCGGCGACAACTCAAAAATCGACTTCGGCTGCGACAACAAACCGTGAAACAACGAAGCCGCCGTCAACAACTAAGTCACCGTCAACAACGAAAGCACAGAGCACAGGTCTTCTGAGCGGTCTTGATATTCTCGGAATTTTTTCTCAGACAACAGAAAATCATACGGTAACATCTCAGACTGCGGCTCAGACGAAAGAAGTAACTTCGACGGTTCTGTCAACCACAGACACAACTGCTTTACAGACTGATTCTCATACGGCTTCACAGACAGCTTCACAGACTGCTTCGACCGTCTCTGAAACCTATTCTTCTGAAACAGCCGAACAGACCGAAAGCGTTTCTTCACAGAAAGGGACTGAAGAAACAGTCACGGAGCCTTCATCTGTGACCTCTTCGGCTGTTCAGGAAGCTTACGCCGGGGCAGAAAATCAGACTGTTCAAAGCGATGAAGCCGAAAAAGGGGAGGGACCCTCAGCAGCCGTTTATGTCATTGCCGTGCTCGTTCTTGCCGGGGCGGTGTCGGCGGTAATAATTATCAAAAAGAGGCGTTAAGATGAAAAAAATCATAAGTGCGGCTTTATGCGTTATATTATGCTTTATTCTTTCCGCCTGCGCTCAGGTGAAAAACGAAAATTTCACAAGCACCTGCACACTTGAAATAGAGTGTAAGACCGTGCTTGAAAACATGGACAAGCTGAATAAGGATAAAGCCGAAGTCATACCCGAAGACGGAGTTATCCTAAGTGAAGAGGAATTCGGCTTTAGTGACGGCGAAAGCGTATATGATGTTCTTCGCCGCGTTTGCACCGAGAAAAAAATTCACCTTGACGCTTCTATTACGCCGGGCTTCAACACCGCATACATCAAAGGGATAAACAATCTCTATGAATTTGACTGCGGCGAGGCTTCGGGATGGACTTATTCAGTCAACGGAAAGTCGCCGAGCTTCGGGTGCAGCGACTATACGCTCACTCAGGGCGATAAAATTGTTTTTCATTATATTTGTGAATTCACTGATGAATTCTGATAAAAAATCAAAGGAGGCATCAGGATGCACGGCATAGACAGCTTTTCGGCTTATCACCCCTTAGCGGAGTTTCTCTACTTTTCGGCGGTCATAGCGTTTTCTATGTTCTTTATGCATCCGTTATGCCTCCTTATTTCGCTTTTTTGTGCCTGCCTTTATTATATAACCCTTGAGGGGAGCAAGGCGAAAAAACTTATCGTGAAATTCATTTTCCCCGTGATACTTATAACCTCGGTGATGAATCCGCTTCTGAGCCATGAGGGTCAGACAATTCTTTTCTATCTGCCCTCGAAAAATCCGCTCACCCTTGAAAGCGTGCTCTACGGCGTATGCGCAGGGCTGATGCTCGCTTCGGTGATGCTTTGGTTTTTCTGCTTTTCTTCCGTTATGACGAGCGATAAATTCGTTTATCTGTTTTCACGGTTTTCGCCGTCGCTGTCGCTCATGCTGAGTATGACGCTCAGATTTATACCGAGGTTTAAAAATCAGTTTGAAACAGTCAGTGAGGCGCAGAACTCACTTGATATAGACGAAAAGAAAAGTAAAATACAAAAAGCAAAAACGGCTGTTTGGTGCTTTGTCAGTGTTATTTCATGGAGCCTTGAAAATGCGGTTGAGACCGCCGACTCAATGAAAAGCAGGGGATACGGCACAACAAAGCGAACGGCATATTCAATCTATCGCTTTGAAGAAAGGGATAAAATAGCGCTCTGTTTTATACTTTCGTGCGCTGTTTTTATCGTATGCGGCGCAGTGTCGGGTGCGCTGAAATGGCGTTTTTACCCGACCGTTAAAGGTGCGCTTACACACTTGTCATTTATACTTTTTGCGGCATATTCTGCTCTTTGCATAATGCCCGTTTATCTTAACGAAAAGGAGAAGCGGCAGTGGAAACGTTTGAGATCAGAAATCTGACATTTTCTTACCCGAAAAAAGAGAAAAAAGCGCTCGACGGCGTGAACCTCACCGTTTCAAAGGGAGATTTTTTTGTCCTTTGCGGCTATTCCGGCTGCGGAAAGTCAACTCTTCTTCGCTCGCTCAAGCCGTCGCTTTCACCGAGCGGCTCTTTCAGCGGCGAGATTTTTTTCTGCGGCGACAGGTTAAGCGAGCTTTCCGATTTTGACAGTGCGTCAAAAATAGGCTTTGTCATGCAGTCGCCCGAAAATCAGACGGTGACCGATAAGGTATGGCATGAGCTTGCGTTTTCGCTCGAAAGCCTCGGCTTTGATAATGCATCAATACGGCGAAGAACAGCCGAGACTGCAACCTTTTTCGGCATTGAAAACCTGCTCAGCGCCGATGTTTCAACGCTCTCGGGCGGTCAGAAACAGCTTTTAGCGCTTGCCTGCGTCACGGCGCTTCAGCCCGAGGTGATTATTCTTGACGAGCCGACCTCTCAGCTTGACCCTATAGCCGCTTCTGAATTTTTATCGGTTCTCTCAAAAATTAACCGTGAAATCGGCACTACCTTAATTATGTCAGAGCACAGGCTTGAAGAAGCGGCATCTTACGCTGATAAAGTAGCCGTTATGCAGGAGGGGAGAATACTATGCGTCGGCACTCCGAAAGAGGTCGGGCTTTATCTCAAAAAAGAAAACAGTCCAATGTTTCTTGCAATGCCCACACCTATGCGTGTCTGGGGCAGTGTAGAAACAGAGCTTTCCTGCCCTGTGAGTGTAAATAAGGGAAGAGAATTTTTAGCTGAATACACAAAAACGCATACCCCAAACGCTGTCAGCGAAAAAAAAGACCCGCTTTTCGGCGAAGAAATTCTTTCAGCCAAAGAAGTGTGGTTTCGCTATGAAAGAGATTTGCCCGATGTGGTCAAAGGGCTTGACATTTCGGTTCACAGGGGCGAATTTTTCTGCGTTTTAGGCTCAAACGGCGCAGGCAAAACAACCGCCCTGAAGGTTCTCGGCGGCTTGAAAAAAGCCTATCGGGGTCAGATAACACGGCTCGGCTCGGCGGCGTACCTCCCTCAGCAGGCGTCTGCCTTATTTGTGAAAAAGACGGTGCTTGAGGATTTATATGAGGCGGCAAATCTCAAAAATCTCAGCCCCGAAGAAAGCGAAAAACAGATTTCTCAGGTCGCTTCACTCTGCCGTATAACGGATATTCTGAACTGTCACCCCCATGATATTTCGGGCGGCGAACAGCAGAAAGCGGCAATAGCAAAGCTTCTTTTACTTTCACCCGATATTCTTTTGCTTGACGAGCCGACAAAGGGGCTTGACGTGCCTTTTAAAAATACGCTTGCCGAGATTTTATTAAATCTGAAAAACAGCGGAAAATGTATTGTCATGGTCAGCCACGACATTGAGTTTTGCGCTCAGTACGCCGACAGATGCGGTCTTTTTTTCGACGGCGGACTTGTCAGCGTTTCGAAAACCTCCGAATTTTTCTCACACAACAGCTTTTACACCACCGCCGCCGACAGAATGTCGAGAGGTATTATAGGGGACTGTGTAACAACTGACGACGTTATTGAAGCTATTGGCGGTGAAAGAGCGGAAAACACAGTATCCATTGAAAAAGACCTCGGCTTTCAGGTCGTTCTGCCCGAAAAAGAAAGCATAAAAAAACTTCCTCTTTTCAGAAAAATCGGCGCAGGTATTTGCTCTGTTATTGCGTTTATCCTGCTCCTGATTTCCTCGGCTGAACAGAGCCTTGCGGATATAGTTGACGGTGAGGGTCTGACACAGCAGGGGATAAAACAGCTTGCATTATGCGGCGCTTTTATTTTCGTTCTCATACTTCTTGCTGTTTTTCTCGGCGGAGAAAAAAAGATTTCGGCGGCGGCAGAACCGTTTTTTGCTAAAGAAAAGCTCCCGAAAAGGACTATTTTTTCCGCTTCGGTTTTTCTTCTTTTAGTGCCGCTTACGCTTTTCATAGGCTTATATCTTCTCCCCTCAAAGCAGTATTATATTACCGCCGTTCTCGTTCTTTTTGAGTGTATGCTGCCTTTTGCGCTCATATTTGAGGGCAGAAAGCCGAAAGCCAGAGAAATTGTTGTTATTTCGGTGCTGTGCGCCATAGGTGTTGCGGGCAGAGCGGCTTTCTTTATGCTGCCTCAGTTCAAGCCTGTGGCGGCGATAGTTATAATTTCGGGCGTAATGCTCGGCGCACAGTCAGGCTTTCTTGTCGGCGCAGTGACAATGCTTGTGTCAAACATGCTGTTTTCTCAGGGTCCCTGGACGCCGTGGCAGATGTTCGCTATGGGTATGATAGGCTTTATTGCGGGCATTCTTGCAAAAAAAGGTTTACTCGGAAAAAGCAAAGTCACGATATGCCTTTTCGGTCTTTTGAGCACATATATCATCTACGGCGGTATTGTCAACGCATCGACCGCTCTTATATGGAGCAGTGAAACGCTTAATCTGAAAATACTGCTCAGCTATTATATCTCGGGCTTTCCTATGGATACCGTTCACGCCTTTTCAACGGTTATCTTTCTGTGGTTCGGCGCTCAGCCTATTATGGATATTCTCGAAAGAGTGAAAGTGAAATACGCACTGAATGACCCGACAGGATAAAAGGACAGGCTATACCGATGAATATTTTCCCGAAAGATGTTTTTTCTCGGCTCTCCCACTGGGAGAGCTGTCGAGCGTAGCGAGACTGAGAGGGCATAATCAGGCTCCTTCTCTGAGGGAGCTGTCAGCGTAGCTGACTGAGGGAGTAATATATCTTCCCTCTCTAACTCTTTTCGCCTTTCCTGTATAAATATATTTTTATTCCTTTTTTCGTAGCGGCGGTCATTGACCGCCTGTTTTGTTTGCTTAAACTTTGTCGGCAGAGCGATGTTCTGCGCTACGGAAAATTCATCTATAAAAAACATCTTCTTGGCTCTCCCTTTGGGAGAGCTGTCGAGCATAGCGAGACTGAGAGGGCGAAAATCAAACCTGACTGTGAGGGCATAATCAGGCTCCTTCTCTGAGGGAGCTGTCAGCGTTGCTGACTGAGGGAGTGATATATATTCCTTCTCTAACTTTTTTCGCCTTTCCTGTATAAATATATTTTTATTCCTTTTTTCGTAGTGGCGGTCATCGACCGCCTGCTTTGCTTGCTTAACCTTTGTCGGCAGAGCGATGTTCTGTGCTACGGAAAATTCATCTATAAAAAACATCTTCTCGGCTCTCACTCTGAGAGAGCTGTCGAGCATAGCAAGACTGAGAGGGCATAATCAGGCTCCTTCTCTGAGGGAGCTGTCAGCTTGCTGACTGAGGGAGTAATAACCCTCTCCGAAAAATCCTACGGATTTTCCACCTCTCCCAAAGGGCGAGGCAAGTGCTTTTCTTCTCGGCTCTCACTCCGGGAGAGCTGTCGAGCATAGCGAGACTGAGAGGGCAAAAGCCTCCCTCTTTTTGAGGGAGGGGGACCGTGCTTGCACGGTGGTGGGAGTAAAAAAATTTCCCTTTCCAACTGCTTTCGCCGTTCTCTATCCAAACATTTTTCCACTTTCAATTAGCCCTGCTTATCATCAGCTCCATTGTTTTTTCCGCTATAATGCTGAACACAGGCGCACAGTCACGTGCTCCGCTCTGACCGTTTTCACTGAGTATCGCAACACAATAGAGCGGGTCGTTTGCGGGGAAGAAGCCGACAAACCAAGTCCTGAGAATTTCCTTTCCGCTTTCGTCATAGCTTCCGCTCTGAGCAGTGCCTGTTTTTCCCGCTACAGTGCAGAGTGAACATTCGGCGTTATAAGCGTTACCGTTTTCAACCGTGCTTATAAGGTCTAAGCGCAGAATATTGCAGGTTTGCTCACTTAAAACTTTGCTGTCAGGCTTTTTCTGGGTCTGAATAAGGTTTCCCGTGCTGTCTATTGTTCCTTTTATAAGATAAGGATATTTATAATACCCTCCGTTTGCTATAGCGAGATAAGAAGCCGCCATTTGAAGAGGGGTCGCCGTGAAATTGCCCTGACCGAAGGATATATTTGCTTTCACACCTTTGTTTTCAAGCTCTTCTTCTTCGGGGAAAGCGCCCGCCTCACCGCTTATACCGTCGCACAGATAAGTGTCGGCGGAAAAGCCTAAATCGGTGCAGGTTTTATAAATCATATCCGCTTCAAGTCGTTTTGACAGATTGACAAAATAGGTGTTGCAGGAGACCTCAAGGGCTGATTTGAGGTTCATTTTTCCGTGAGAGGTCTGTCCGTTGCAGATATATTCCGTGCCGTTTATCTCGGTTTTTCCGTTACAGCTATAGCCAAAATCAGTCTCAATTTTGTTTTCAAGAGCCGAAGCGGCAATAATCGGCTTGAAAACCGAACCGACGGCATAGGCTGACAGAGCTTTGTTCATAAGCGGAGAGTTATTGCCTTTCAGGGCTTCTTCGAGATTATCTCTTGAATAGGTCGGCGTGCTGACGAGAGCCGAAATTCCGGCGTCTTCGGCTGACAGAATAACGCATGCGCCGCTGTCTATCTCACATTCTTTCATTGCGTTTTCGGCTATTTTCTGAATATCCTCGTCAATGGTGAGAATAACGCCCGAGGCTGAATTAAAGTTGTCGTCTTTGACCGTCGGCACAATCCCCGTGAGAACTCTGCCGTTTGCGTCGGTCTGAAAGGTGACCGAAAGCGAGCCGCTGCCCTGAGACAAAAGCGTGTCGTATGCCTTTTCGACCCCGCTCACGCCGTGCCCCGACGAATCCGTGTATCCGATAACATGGCATAAAAAATCGCTGTCTTCATATCTTTCCGGCACTTCAAAGGTTTCCATATCGTCATTCTGAATTTTTTCGTCGGTCTCGAAAATGACGGGCAGACCCTTTGTCAGCTGAGCGCTGAGGCTTTCCGCCTTTTCTTTGTCTTTCAATGAGCCGATATATGATAACGAGTATGCGCCGCACTTTGCCGCACAGACGAGCTTATTCTCTTTATTGACAAGGTTCTGAAGATTGCAGTCATATATATTTCCTCTCGTCTGACCTATTAAAAGCGTCTTTGAAGAATAAGCCGAGCCGACATCCGCATACGGCAGATAATTGAGCGAAATAATCCTGAAAAGAACGCCCGAAAGCAGAACGCATAAGGCAATAAATATTGAAATTCCTCTTTTATGCATATTTTCACCCTCCTTAAAGTTATAATATTATTGTTGCCTCTATTATAAAAAATTAAATCTTTTCATAAATTTTCTAAAAGTACTTGATTTTTCCGGAAAAGTGTCTATAATATGTTTTAGCACTTAAGAAGAGAGAGTGCTAAACAAAACGTATATTTTAAATCGGAGGTATATATTATGAAACTCAGACCACTTACAGACAGAGTTGTTCTTAAAGCTGTTGAGGCTGAAGAAACAACAAAGAGCGGTATTATTCTCACTGCTTCGGCTCAGGAAAAGCCCCAGATTTCAGAGGTTGTTGCTGTCGGCGAAGGCGGATTTGTTGACGGCAAGGAAGTCAAAATGACCGTTAAGGTCGGCGACAGAGTCATCATGGGCAAATACGCAGGCACACAGGTTAAACTTGACGGAATTGAATACACAATCGTTCGTCAGGATGACATTCTTGCAATAGTTGAATAATAAGAGGAGGAACTACAATGGCAAAACAGATTCTCTACGGCGAAGAAGCCAGAAAAACATTACAGGCGGGTATTGATAAGCTCGCCGACACAGTTAAAATCACACTCGGTCCCAAGGGCAGAAATGTTGTTCTTGACAAGAAATACGGCGCACCGCTTATCACAAACGACGGCGTTACAATAGCTAAAGAAATTGAGCTTGAAGACCCGTTTGAAAACATGGGCGCTCAGCTTATCAAGGAAGTTTCAATCAAGACAAACGATGTTGCGGGCGACGGCACAACAACAGCTACTCTTTTAGCTCAGGCACTCGTCAGAGAGGGCATGAAGAATGTTGCCGCAGGCGCAAACCCGATGGTTGTCAAGAAGGGTATAAAGCGTGCGGTTGAGACAGCCGTTGAAGCAGTCAAGGCAAATTCAAGCCCTGTCACAACGAGCGAAGATATAGCAAGAATTGCTACAATTTCATCGGCTGACGAATCAATCGGCAGTCTTATCGCAGAAGCTATGGAGGCTGTTTCAACAGACGGCGTTATCACGGTCGAAGAGTCAAAGACAGCCGAGACATACAAAGAGGTTGTTGAGGGTATGCAGTTCGACAGAGGCTACCTTTCACCCTATATGGCAACTGATACAGATAAGATGGAAGCCGTTATCGACGACGCATACATTCTTATCACAGACAAGAAAATTTCAAATATTCAGGATGTTCTTCCTCTTCTTGAGCAGGTTCTTCAGGCGGGCAAGAAGCTCGTTATCATCGCCGACGATGTTGAGGGTGAAGCTCTCGCAACACTTCTTCTCAACAAAATCAGAGGTACATTCACATGCGTTGCCGTCAAGGCTCCCGGCTTCGGCGACAGAAGAAAGGATATGCTTCAGGATATTGCTATTCTCACAGGCGGCGAGGTTATCACAGAAGAACTCGGATTTGATATTAAGGAGACACAGGTTTCACAGCTCGGTCGTGCAAGACAGGTCAAGGTTACAAAGGAAACAACGATTATCGTTGACGGCGCAGGCGACAGCGGCGCAATCAAGTCAAGAGTTGAACAGATCAGACAGCAGATTGAGAACACAACAAGCGAATTTGACAGAGAAAAGCTTCAGGAAAGACTTGCCCGTCTTGCCGGCGGCGTAGCCGTTATCAAGGTCGGTGCGGCTACAGAAACAGAAATGAAAGAAAAGAAGCTCAGAATCGACGACGCACTTGCCGCTACAAAGGCTGCCGTTGAAGAAGGCTCTGTCGCAGGCGGCGGCGTAGCTCTTCTCAATGCTATACCCGCAGTCAAGGCTCTTCTTGACTGCACAGAGGACAGCGACGAAAAGACAGGCGTCAAGATTGTTCTCAAGGCTCTTGAAGAACCCGTCAGACAGATTGCTAAAAATGCAGGTCTTGAAGGCTCAGTTATTGTCAACGCTATTGCTTCATCGGGCAAGGTTGGCTACGGCTTTGACTTTGATAAGGAAACCTATGTTGACATGGCTCAGGCAGGTATCCTTGACCCGACAAAGGTCACACGTTCTGCGCTTGAAAATGCGGCTTCTGTTGCGGCTATGGTTCTCACAACAGAAAGCCTTGTCACAGATATTCCCGACCCGCAGGGTGATGCGGCTGCCGCGGCGGCTATGGCTGCTCAGCAGGGCGGAATGTATTAATAATCAGCAAATAATAGATTTTTCAAAAGGGAGAGACTGCACGAGAATGCAGTCTCTCCCTTGCCTTTTTGAGCAGGATACAGTATAATTCAAACTGAAAAAGCCGTGTTCGATTTTGAAAGAGCTTATTAAGGAGAAGTTTGATTATGTGTATTATCTGCGATAGAATAGAAATGATTAAAAGGGGAGAAAATCCCTATTTTGTTAAGGAGCTTGAAACCGGTTATGTGGTTATAGGTGATTTTCAGCATTTCAAAGGATATACTTTATTTCTGTGCAAACAGCATAAAACGGAACTGTTTTATCTCGATAGTGATTATAAGCTGAAATTTCTTGAAGAAATGTCTGTCGTAACGGAGGCTGCATATAATGCTTTCGGCGCAGATAAAATGAACTGTGAGCTTCTCGGAAACGGTGACGCTCATCTTCACTGGCATATCTTTCCGAGACATAACGGTGACCTTATCGGTTATGAATGTGGTCAGAAAGCCGGTCCTGTATGGTGGTATCCGATAGAAAAAATGAACTCTCCCGAAGAAAGACCGTCAGATGATGAACTTAAAAGAATGAAAAACGCATTGTCAGATGAGCTTGACATTCTGCTTCAGCGTTCATGTGTATAGATATTTTACTTTGTGAGTTTTCTTCATACACGAATAGTATTATATGTAGCGGCGGTCATTGACCGCCGCTACATATAATTTGTTCGGTTATTTTTAGCATAGCACTGCTCTGCACTACGGAAAAAATGCTTTCCCTCTATGTCTCGCTTTTCTCTAAATATTGGCTTTATTCCTGCTCAGTGTTACTCTTCTTTCCTCTGTCGTCATAATCATCGAGAAAATTATAGCTGAAATCGCTTGAATGATAGCCGATAAGCGTTTGGAGATTGACATTCTGAACCGAGCGGAAAATATTCATTTCAACATTTGAATTGCCTTTTCTGAGCGATTCGATAAGACGCTTTACTTCTCTTCTCTTCGAAAGGTCCTCATGCTCCTCTGATTTTTCGGTGAATCGGCAGGCGCACTGAAGAAAGCTCAGGTTGTTGAGCCTTGCCCAGCGGATAATATCTCTTTCTCTGACCATATAGAGCGGTCTTATAAGCTCCATACCCTCATAGTTTGTCGAGTGAAGCTTAGGCATCATTGTTTTGACCTCTGCGCCGTATAGGATACTCATAAGAATAGTTTCGATAACATCGTCGAAGTGATGCCCGAGTGCTATTTTGTTACAGCCCAGCTCCTGCGCATTTTTATAGAGATAGCCTCTTCTCATTCTTGCGCACAGGTAGCAGGGGTTAGCCTCAACATCGACAACATAGTTAAAAATATTCGCTTCGAAAATATGAACGGGCAGACCTAAAAGCTCTGCGTTTTCTTCAATTTTCCGTCTGTTCTCAGGGGTATAGCCCGGGTCCATGACGAGATATTTCACCTCAAACGGAAAATCACTGTGACGCTGAAGCAGCTCCATACATTTAGCAAGCAGCATTGAGTCCTTGCCGCCCGAAATGCAAACAGCTATTCTGTCGCCCTCTTTTATCATTTCATACTCATTTATACCTGCAATAAACCGTTTCCAGATATCCTTTTTATAGGTTTTCTGAATACTTCTTTCTATTTCGGTTATTCTGTCCATTTCGCACCGACCTGAAAAATTTTTTATTATTCTATCACAAACCCCATGCTTTTACAACTATGAAACGGTCACAATTATCATTGAAAGAGCGGTTAAAAGTGCGGTGGGGCTTAGCTTTTTCTTTTTAACGCAATAAAGCACAAACACTGCCGAGATAATAAACAGTGGGAATATCAGCCTGAAACACAGTGAGTCTGATATTATCGCACCGATTTTAAGCGAGTCGATTTTTCCAACTACATAGAAGATATATTTTTCCGTCAGCATAAGCAGTGTTTTTACAGGGTATGCGATAAATGTGATATCTGGGCAGACGGACAGCGCACCCGCAAGAAGCAGACACGGTGCAACGGCGAATGCTACGGCGACATTACCGAGCACACCCCAGACTGTCAGCGATGAAAAATATCTGATAATTATGGGCACGGTGAAAATGCCTGCGCTCAGGCTCACCGCCGCAGTACCGACTGCATACCGCCCGATTTTATAAAGCGGCTTATTTTCAGTGTTCCTCTTAAAGAAAAACGGAAAAAGATCAGAAAAAACGAGAATACCGAGCGTTGCGAAAAAACTCAGAAGAAACGAAATATCGCATACCGCAAAAGGATTGAGGGCGCAGATGATAAAGGCGGCAAAGCCGAGCGAATTGAGTGAATCACCCTTCCGAGCGAAAAACGGAGCGCTGAAATAAACCGTCATCATCACTGCGGCTCGTATTACGCTCACAGAAAACGCACAGAAAAATACAAGGCATACGCTTGAGAGAATACACAGTGTGCCCGCCACCCTTTTGTCAAAACGCAGTTTTCGTAAAATCAGAAAAAGACCCATGACCCACACGGACAGATGAAGCCCCGAAACAGCCATTATGTGAGAAAGCCCAGAAAACGAAAAGTCCTCTTTCATCTCGGGTGAAAGATATGTCTTATCGCCCAGCAGCAGGCTTATCGCAAATTCCGCAAAGTCCCCGTCAAGATAGTTTCTTATGTTTTCTTCGCTCTTTGCTTTTCGAATAAAGAAAAAGCTGATAAACGGCTTTTTCTCAGGCTCAAAAAGTAACACTTCATTTTTTGTGTATGCCCCGAGATATGTCCGCTTAGCTCTGAAATATCTGTAGGTCATCTCATTATTGTCGCCGAGCACAAACGGCTTTGATGAAAACTCGATTTCGTCATAAGGCTCTGAGCAGATGTCATAGGGCGTATATAGTCTCATTCTGATTTTAATTTCTTCGCCGTTTACCGTTTTTGTTATAATCGGATAGCTGTAATTGCCTGAACTGCTGAGCGTCGGGTTATCCGTGACGGTTGCCGTGATTTCACATTCCGAGCCTGCAATTTTCATCTGCGGTTTATATGAAAGCTCCGTCACGGCGATAAATGACAGCGCAGAAAGCAAAAACGACAGAAAGATACACGGTATTTCTTTTCTTTTTCTGAGCGGTTTTATTAGCATGGACAAAGCAAACAGACAAGCCGCCGCTAATGCATAGTAAACGGCATATTCCGAAAGGATAAGGTTAAGAAGCAGAAGAGAAAAGACAAAGGAGAAACCGACGGTCGCAAAAAATCGTTTCATGGCGGTCTCTCCCCTCTTTTGTATTCTGTTTTGAAGTTTAACACATTTCGACAATTAATTCAATGTTTCGACACATATAACCGATGAATTGAGAGCTTTGTCCGAAAAAAAGAATATATTTTTCCGCTAAGAAAGCATCACTCTTCCTTTGCGGAATTTTTTGTTTTATTTTTCATTAAAATTTCATTTTTGTGTTGAGTTTATTTCATTTTTATAGTAAAATTATCAGGATAATAGCAACAGGACGGTTAATAATGTTTAACAGTGAATTTACGAAGCTTAGAAAAAAGATAATTGAAATGCAGTTTTCACGCATGAACTCTATGCAGAAAAAGGCTATCTTTACGGTGAACGGGCCTCTCCTTGTCCTTGCGGGCGCAGGTAGCGGCAAAACCACAGTGCTCGTCAACCGTATAGCTAATCTTATTAAATTCGGCGACGCATATAACAGCGATGAATCCGAATTTGAGCCGACACAGCGTGATATTGATATAATGAGAGCATATGCCCAGGGGGAGTGCGACGACCTGTTTGAGGTTGAAGACCTTCTGTCGGTTCGCCCCGCTCAGCCTTGGCAGATTCTTGCCATCACTTTCACAAACAAAGCGGCGAGAGAGCTGAAGGAAAGACTTGAAAAGATGCTGGGTGAAAAAGCCGGCGAAATATGGGCGAGCACCTTTCATTCAAGCTGTGCCAGAATTTTGAGAAAGTTCGGCGACAGAATAGGCTACACAAGTCATTTCACCATATATGACACCGATGATTCAAGAAAGATGATGAAAGAGTGTCAGAAACAGCTCGGCATTGAGGATAAATATCTCCCCCATAAAACAATTCTCCATGAAATAAGCATGGCAAAGGACTCTCTGATAACTCCCTCAGAGTTCAGAAAAAACTGCGGTGCGGATACACGAATGTTAAAGATTGCTTCGGCTTATGAGCTTTATCAGAAAATGCTCAAAAAAGCGGACGCAATGGATTTTGACGATATTATCGTGAATACCGTCGAGCTTCTTGAAACCTGCCCCGACGTTCTTGAATACTATCAGAATAAATTCAGATATATCATGGTCGATGAGTATCAGGACACTAACCACGCTCAGTACAGGCTCGTTTCTCTTCTTGCTTCGAAGAATGAGAATATATGCGTTGTCGGCGATGACGACCAGAGTATTTATAAATTCCGAGGCGCAACCATTGAAAATATCCTCTCGTTTGAGGGCGAATACAGAAACTGCGTCACAATAAGACTTGAGCAGAACTACCGCTCAACTCAGACTATACTTGACGCGGCAAATGCAGTTATCCGTCATAACGAGAAGCGAAAAGGCAAGGAGCTTTGGACGGGGAACGGAGAGGGCGAAAAAATAACGGTTCTCACCGCATACGACGAAAACGACGAAGCAAGGCTTATAGTTGACGAGATAATCGAACAAAGCTCCGTTCACGGGCGAAAGTTTTCGGATATTGCGGTTCTCTACAGAATGAACGCTCAGTCAAACTCCATTGAACACGTTCTGACCCGAAACAGTATTCCTTACCGCATTATCGGCGGACTTCGCTTCTATGACCGTCTCGAGATAAAAGATGCGCTTGCATACCTTGCGGTTATCAATAACCCGAGCGACGAGGTGAGGCTCAGACGAATAATAAATGTTCCCAAGAGGGGAATAGGCGAAACGACCGTTTCAAACGCCTCGGAGATTGCGGCGGGTCTGGGAATATCTCTTTTTGAGGTTCTCGAACACGCCGATGAGTATGCGGCGACGCAGAGAAGCGCAAACAGGCTTAAAGAGTTCACCTCAATGATAAATGACCTCAGACAGATGCAGGAGACAATGCCTGTTGACGAGCTTTTCAAAAAAATGCTTGAGGTCACAGGCTACACCGCGAGCCTTATGCTTGACGCCGAAAAGGGTGAAGAGAGGCTTGAAAATATCTCTGAGCTGACAAATAACCTTGTCACCTTTGTTCAGGAAAACGGCGAGGACGCAACACTCAACGACTTCCTCGAAGAGATTGCCCTTATGACAGATATCGACAGCTATAATGCGCAGACCGACGCCGTTGTGATGATGACGCTTCACTCGGCTAAAGGTCTTGAATTCCCCGTTGTGTTTATTCCGGGTATGGAAAATGGAATTTTTCCGAGTGAGAATAACCTCTTTGAAAGAGAAAGTCTTGAAGAGGAACGCCGTCTTGCCTATGTCGGGCTGACAAGAGCAAAAGAAAAGCTCTATCTCACTCACGCCGCCAGCCGTATGCTCTACGGTCAGACGAGACGAAACAGAGTTTCGCAGTTTCTGACCGAGGTGCCCGAAAAGCTCACCGAGCAAAAGGGCAGACAGCCCGGGGGAATGTTCTCACGACCCTCGTCTCAGTCACAAAGCGGCATGAACAAATCCTCAAGCAGCTTTTATTCTTCTGCGCCGAAAAAGAAGAATATTGATTTCGGCTTCAGCCGCACTGAGCCAAAGAAAGAGACAAAGAGCGGCTGCACCCTTAAAGTCGGCGACACCGTCAGACATAAGGTTTTCGGCACGGGCGTGGTGTTACAGCTCACGCCGATGGCTAATGACACAATGCTCACAGTGGCATTTGATAAAGCAGGCACAAAAAAAATCATGTTCAATTATGCAAAGTTTCTTTAAGGAGGAAATAATATGAAAAAATTAATTTCAGTTTTACTCACGGCTGTCATGCTCCTGACCTTTGTCAGCGTTGCGTTTGCCGCCGAAGAGGTTTCACCGGTTATTGTTGTCAGCGGTATGGGCACAGACCAGTATGTTATTAATGAAGACGGCTCAAAGACAAAAATCTGGCCGCCTCAGGGTGACGCAATCAAAAATGCCGTCACAGAGCTTCTCCCCGGTCTTTTAAAGGGTATGCTCACAAACGATTATTCCGATATCGGTCCTCGTCTTGAGAGCGTGAAAGAAATTTTTCTTCCCCTTGCCTGCGACAGTGACGGAAAGCTCATCCATAACGTCACAGCCGACATTTATCCGCTTGCCATAGGTAACTACCCCAACGCCTTCAGCGAAAAAGATGTCTCAAGCGAAAGAGCTATCTGCCGTAGTGTGGGCGACAAGATAGGCTATGACAATTCATATTTCTTCAACTACACATGGTCAAGAAACCCTTTGGATCACGCTGATGACCTTGAAAAATACATAGATGACGTTCTTGAGCAGACGGGCGCGAAAAAGGTTTCGCTTATCGCTTGCAGTATGGGCGGCACAATAACAATGTCATACCTTTATAAATACGGCACGGCGAAAATCAAAAATGTCACCTTCGCTTCAACGGCTTTCCTGGGCACGGAAATAGTCGGTCAGCTCTTTGCAAAGGATGTCAAAATCAGCGTTTATGACGCGCTGAGATATTTCAGCGAGTTCATAGGCTACGACTTTGTTCAGACAATATTTGTTCTTGCTCAGAAAGGGATTGAAGAAGCAAACGTTGATATTCTCGGCTCTGTCGACAAGTTTATCGCCGACTTTGTTGCGGGTCTCAAGGACATTCTTTTCTCAGACGTTTTCCTTGACACATTTGTCTCAATGCCGGGCATCTGGGCGCTCATGCCGAATTCATATTATGAGACAGCCAAGGCGACCCTTGTCACCGACAAGACAAGATACGCCTTCCTTGAAAACGGCGAAAACAGCATTGACTGCTATATGTATAACGTTCAGTCAAAGGCTTCTGAGATAATCGCCTCGGCGAGAGAAAACGGCGTCAACGTCTATGTCACCGCAACATATTTCTGCCCGGGCATACCCGTAATGGCTGACCCTGCAAACTACACCGACAACCTCATTGATGTTAAGTATGCGGGCGGCAATGCTACAGTGGCGAAATACGGCGAAACGCTCAGCTCATGCCTTGGCACTGTCTGCGCAGATGAAACTCACAACCATCTTTCACCCGACTCAATAATAGACGCTTCAACCTGTATTCTCCCCGAGCAGACATGGTTTATCAAGAATGTCGGTCACATGGCTTATCTCTATGACACAGGTCTTTGCGGTCTTTTAACTCTTCTTTCGACAAGTGATGAAGAAATCAGCGTCTATTCGGATTCCGCTTATCCTCAGTTCATGGAGTATAACCGCACGACAAAACAGCTCAGCGGTGAGTTCAAGTCAAGTCAGTCGGTTAAAGAGAGCAGCTACGCACAGCTTCTTTTCGAGCTTATAAAGAAACTTATCCGCTTCCTTATAGATCTTGTTTCTACACTTTGATTTGTTTTTGGTTAAAAATATAGTGTAATTGTAAAGAGATTTCAAAATTTTGCGATATCTCTTTACACATTAAATGATATTTAGTAAAATACACCATAGGAATGTTCAGCTTTCCGACAGATTTTTAATTCAGGAGTGAGTCAAAATGGTTTATAAAAGATTACTTTTAAAGCTCAGCGGCGAGGTTCTCGCCGGAAGTGAGGGCAAAGGGATTGATTTCGACACGGTTGACACTATATGCAAGTCCGTTAAAAAGGCGCATGACCTCGGAACTGAGATAGCTATAGTTGTCGGCGGCGGTAATTTCTGGAGAGGCCGCTCAAGCGGTAATATGGACAGAACAAGAGCCGACCACATGGGAATGCTTGCTACCGCAATGAACTCACTTGCACTGTGTGATTCACTTGAACAGATGGGCGCTGATGTCAGAGTTCAGACAGCTATTTCAATGCAGCAGGTCGCCGAGCCTTATATCAGAAACAAGGCGGTCAGACACCTTGAAAAGGGCAGAATAGTCATTTTCGGCTGCGGAACAGGTAATCCGTTCTTCTCAACAGACACAGCCGCCGCTCTCAGAGCCGCCGAAATAAACGCAGACGTTATCTTCAAGGCGACAAATGTTGACGGCGTTTATGATAAAGACCCGAATAAGTTCTCCGACGCAGTCAGATATGACAGACTTTCACACTCGGAAATTCTCTCAAAGGGTCTCAATGTTATGGACAGCACAGCCGCTTCACTCTGCCGTGACAACAACATTGACATTCTTGTTTTCAATCTCAATGACCCCGAAAATATAGTCAAGGCAGTCAGCGGTGAAAAAATAGGCACTCTTGTCACAGAGGGCTGATACACTTAAAGGAGATTATATTATGGAACAGTTATTTGCAAAGATTAAAGAAAAAATGGGCAAAACCATTCATGCCCTCGAATCCGAATACGGAACAATCCGCGCGGGCAGAGCAAACCCTCAGATTCTCGACAGAGTTACTGTTGATTATTACGGAACACCGACTCCGATTAATCAGCTTGCTTCGGTTTCGGTTTCAGAAGCAAGAGTTCTCACCATTCAGCCTTGGGATAAATCAGTCTTAAAGCCGATTGAAAAAGCAATTCAGACTTCAGATATTGGCATTAATCCCATGAATGACGGCTCTGTTATCAGACTTACCTTCCCGCCCCTCACAGAGGACAGACGTAAGGAGCTGAGCAAGGAGGTTCAGAAGATAGGTGAAAACTCAAAGGTTGCTCTTCGTTCTATCCGCCGTGACGCTATTGAAAAGCTCAAGGCGATGAAGAAAAACTCAGAAATCACTGAGGATGACCAGAAAGACGGTGAAAAGAAAATTCAGAAAATCACCGATGACTTTGTTTCTGAGGTCGAAAAGATTGCGGCGGCTAAAGAAAAAGAAATCATGGCTATCTGATAATAACAACGGGGCAGATTTTTCTGCCCCTTTTGTCAATGTTAAGGAGGGTATGTATGGATAAACAGAACTTACCTCATTTTGATATTCTGCCACGCCATGTCGCTATTATAATGGACGGCAACGGCAGATGGGCGAAAAAGAGGGGTCTTGACAGAAGCGCAGGGCATAAGGAGGGCGCCAAAACCTTCAGAAAAATATGCGACTACGCCGCAGACCTCGGGATTGAATATCTCACCTTCTACGCTTTTTCAACGGAAAACTGGAAAAGACCTCAGAACGAGGTTGACGCTCTTATGAATCTTTTCAGAGACTATCTTAGCGAAATGCAGGAGAGAGAAGAGGAGAATGAGGAGAGAGGCTATAACATCAGGTTTATCGGCGACATCGGCGGCATACCCGAGGATATTCAGAAGCTTCTCAGCGTAGTCGAGAAGGACAGCTCGGCAAAAACCAAAACTCACATCAACATCGCCGTCAACTACGGCGGAAGACATGAGATAGTCGGCGCTGTGAAGAAAATTTCTCAGAAAGTCCTCAGCGGTGAAATAAGAGCGGAGGATATTGACGAAAATATGATAAGCGATAATCTCTACACCGCTTATCAGCCTGACCCCGACTTGGTTATCAGACCGAGCGGTGAACAGAGGCTTTCGAATTTTCTTATCTGGCAGAGCGCATATTCGGAATTCTGGTATTCCGATATACTCTGGCCCGATTTCACACCTGAAGACTTAAACAAGGCGCTTGAAGCGTTTCAAAAGCGCAACCGTCGTTTCGGCGGCATTTGACGGAGGTAAAAATGGCAAACTTTATTGAAAAAGCGAGTAAAAAATTCAAGGGAGAGCGAACGCTTTCAACGATAATTATCGTTATTTTTATGCTTGCTTACTGGATTTTTTCATATACTTCACTGAAGATAATTACGACCTCACTCACGGCGCTCATTGCGTCGCTTGCGACATATGAGCTTATTCATTCCGTAGGCTCGAAAAATAAGGTTCTTTATACTGTCACGATGGTTTTTTCGGCGGCGGAGGTCTTTCTGCTTTCCTACGGCGTTGATGTGCGCTGGAATGTTCTTTTGACCGCCTATATTCTTGCGCTTCTGATAATAACGGTCGTTATGCATGAAAAAACAAAATATATCGACATCGGTATTGCTCTTATCGGCTCGGTTGCGTTTTCTTATTCATTTTCGTGCTTTATTCTGATAACCGATTATTATAAAATAAACCAAAGCTATACAAAGCAGGATTGCTACTTGCTTTTTCTTATGATATTCGCCGCTTCATGGCTCACCGATACCGGCGCATTTCTTGTCGGCAGAAAATTCGGCAAGCATAAGCTCTGTCCGAAAATCAGCCCTAAGAAATCCGTTGAGGGCGCAGTCGGCGGCGTGATAGTCTCAATCGTTATTGCGAATATTTTTGTTGCGCTTTACGACATTGTTATTTTCAAGATTTACGGTATTCATGTACTCGGCGGCGGACTCAGAAAATATGCCGTTATTTCGCTTATTCTCCTTGTTCTTGATATTCTCAGTATGTTCGGCGATTTATCTGCGTCGGTGCACAAGAGAAACTACGGCTTAAAGGATTATTCTAATATTCTCCCCGGTCACGGCGGAATTATGGACAGATTTGATTCCTCGGTTTTCGTCCTCCCCGCTATGTATGCGATAATCAGTTCAATCCCGAATTTATTTTAAGAAGTGAAAAATATGACAAAAAATCTTGCTATCCTCGGCTCAACCGGCTCAATCGGCACTCAGAGCTTAGAGGTCGCCGATATGCAGGGCTATAAGGTTTCTGCGCTCTCGGCTTATTCAAACACAAAGCTTATCGAAGAACAGATAAGAAAATATAAGCCCCGTGTTGCCGCTCTCGTTGACGAAAAAGCGGCTTCACAGCTTAGAGCCTCGGTTAAGGATACCGACACCAAGGTGCTTTCGGGCATGGAGGGCGTGTGTGAATGTGCTTCACATAAAGAAGCCGACACCGTTATCAATTCCGTTGTCGGAATGGCGGGTCTTCAGCCTACGCTCACGGCTATTGACAGCGGCAAAACCATAGCCCTCGCTAATAAAGAGACGCTTGTCGCCGGCGGAAAGCTCGTCATGGGCAGAGCAAAGGAAAAGGGCGTTTCAATTCTTCCTGTTGACAGTGAACATTCGGCGATTTTTCAGGCTCTTCAAGGCTCACCCGAAAAAAAAGCTTTGAAAAAAATCATTCTCACCGCTTCGGGCGGTCCGTTCTTCGGCAAGACAAGAGACGACCTTAAAGATGTCACGGTTTCCGACGCTCTGAAGCACCCGAACTGGTCGATGGGCGCAAAGATTACCATTGACAGCGCTTCAATGATGAATAAGGGGCTTGAGCTTATCGAAGCGGTGTGGCTCTTCGATGTTTCGCCCGACGATATTGAAATTGTCGTTCACCGTGAGAGTGTTATTCATTCGCTTATTGAATATGTCGATAACTCGGTTATCGCTCAGCTCGGCGTTCCCGATATGCGTATTCCCATTCAGTACGCTCTGACATATCCCGAAAGAATACCGTCGCCGGTTAAGGAGCTGAGCCTTACGGATTATGCGGATCTGACATTCTTTAAGCCCGACTATGACACCTTCAGATGTATAAATCTTTGCCGTGACGCTATAAGAAAGGGCGGTCTTTACCCTGCGATAGCGAATGCGGCCAATGAAGAAGCGAACTATCTTTTCAGACACGGAAAGATTAAATTCTTAGATATAGCCGACCTCGTCGAAAAGGCGCTGAGCTTCATAAGCGGCGAGAGAAGCTATAGCTGCCTTGACGATGTTCTCTCTGTTGACAGAGAAACCAAGGCATACATTAAATCATTAGTATAATGTGAATATCATTCACAAAAGTCATGAGGTGAGAGAAAAATGAATAACTTATCCTTTCTTTCAATATCGGCGGTGTGGGGCAAGGTCTGTCCGATACTTATAGCCATTCTGTTTTTCGGTCTGATTATTTTTATCCACGAATTCGGTCACTTTATCTTCGCAAAGCTTTTTAAGGTCAAGGTCAACGAATTTGCCATGGGTATGGGTCCCACTCTTTTAAAATTTCAGGGCAAAGAGACAAAATACGCTTTAAGACTGTTCCCGATAGGCGGCTTCTGCGCCATGGAGGGCGAAGAGGAGGAAAGCGACAGCGACGGCTCGTTTTCAAAAAAAGCCGTGTGGAAGCGAATGATAATTGTTGCCGCCGGCGCATTGTTCAACCTTATATTGGGACTTATTATTTGCGCCGTTATTTTAGGCTCAAGCGACCTCATTTCGACCACCCAGATTCACTCATTTGACGAAAGTGCAGTCAGTAATGTCGAGGGCGGTCTGATGGAGGGCGACAAGCTCATTGAAATTGACGGAAAGCGTGTTTTTTCGGGCTATGATATTTCTTTTCTTATGCAGAGAAACGCCGACGGTGTTTTTGACTTCGTTGTCGAGAGAAACGGCGAAAAGGTATGCCTTAATGATGTGAAGTTTGCGACCAAAGAGGGTAAAGACGGCAAAAATGTAATAATCTATGACTTCATAATTGTCGGTATTCCGTCGTTTAAGGGTCTTTCTCAGGCGGAAAACAAGGGCGCATACTTCTTCTCGGCTCTCGGAAATTCGATAAAATATTCCTTCGGTGACGCCGTTTCAATCGGCAGAATGGTCTATCTGAGCCTTTTTGACCTTATCACGGGTCAGTATCATCTGAGCGACCTTTCCGGACCTGTCGGCACAATGCAGATTATAGCCGAGGTTGCTCAGGAAAGCGCAAGCTCATTTGATTTTTCATATCTTCTCAATATAATGGCTCTCATTACGATTAACATCGGTCTTTTCAATCTCTTACCCATTCCCGCACTTGACGGCGGCAGGCTTTTCTTTATGTTTATCGAGCTTCTGTTCAGAAAGCCCGTGCCTCAGAAATATGAGAACTGGGTTCACTCGGCGGGTATGATTTTACTGCTCATTTTTATGGCAGTCGTTTCGTTCAGCGATATATGGAAGCTGATTCAAGGTAAAACCTATCTGTGAAAATAAAGGTGAAAAATATGTTCAGCAGAAGAATTTGCAAAGAAGTTAAAATAGGCGATGTCGCCATAGGCAGAAAAAATCCCGTTCTTGTTCAGTCAATGCTCAATAAAGAAGCGCATGACATTGAGGGCAATGTCGGGCAGGCTCTTGCTCTTGAAAAGGCGGGCTGTCAGATTATAAGGCTCGCTGTGCCCGACGCAGAAGCGGTTAAAACTGTCAGCGCACTTAAAGAAAACGTAAAAGTGCCTATAGTCGCCGATATTCATTTTGACTATAAGCTCGCTCTTTTAAGCGCAGACGCAGGCGCCGACAAAATCAGAATAAACCCCGGCAACATCGGCTCGGACGACAGAGTCAAGGCTGTTGTCAACAAATGCCGTGAAAAGAATATTCCGATAAGAATAGGCGTGAATTCAGGCTCGGTCGAAAAGGATATTCTTGCAAAATACGGTTCTCCGACGCCCGAGGCTCTTGCCGAAAGCGCAATGTATCATGTCAGACTTCTTGAAAAATACGATTTTGACGATATAGTTGTTTCGCTAAAGTCATCTGATGTCAGAAACATGGTCGAAGCCTATGAAAAAATAGCGGCAATGTGCCCTTATCCGCTTCATTTAGGCGTCACCGAAACAGGCACAGAGCGAATGGGCACAATTAAATCAAGCGCAGGTATAGGCTCTCTGCTCGTCCACGGAATAGGCGACACAATAAGAGTTTCTCTGACCGCCGACCCCGTCAAGGAGGTTTATGCCGGCTATGACATCTTAAAGGCTGTCGGCTTAAAGACCGATTGCCCTTATCTTATCTCGTGCCCGACCTGCGGCAGAACGAAAATAGACCTTATTTCGCTTGCAAGCGAGGTTGAAGAGAGACTTCGTGACTGTCACAAGAGCATCAAGGTGGCGGTCATGGGCTGTATAGTCAACGGACCGGGCGAAGCCAGAGAAGCCGATATAGGCATTGCGGGCGGTGACAAATGCGGTCTTATTTTCAAAAAGGGCGAAATTCTGAGAAAAGTACCCGAAAGCGAGCTCATAGATGAGCTTATGAAAGAAATAGAATTACTTTAAAATAAAGGTGAAATATGATTAACAAGGATTTTTTATTCTTTTTTAATGAAGCGGTATCTGACGATAAAAAGTCTCTGTTCAGCTCCTGTGAGGTTGAAAGCTGTGCACTTAATAAGCAGGAGGAAACGCTTGAAATCCGTGTGGTATGCGGTGAATTTATAGAGTACAGTGAGTTTGTGAGCGTTGCCTCGGCTTTGAAGGGTATTCTGAAGGTGCGTAAGGTTCGCTTTATTCCGAGATATAACAGTGTCAGCTTTTCGGCGAAATATTTTCCGACAATAATTGAAGCGGCTAACGGGAGCATTGCGTCCGTTCACGGCGTTCTCAAGGACAGTCAGGCAAGCTACGCTGACAATGAGCTTAAAATTACGGTCGCTCCGGGTGCGGAAGCTCTTCTTTATGAAGATAAAATCGACAGGCTGTTTTCTTCGATAATAAAAGAGTTTTTCGGCGAAGATGTCACTGTCGTTATTGAGAGCGACGGGGCTGAAATAGCGCCCGACAGCGAAGAATATCTTCAGATGCAAAAGAACGCCGAAATTGAGATAATAAGCCGTGAAAGAGAAAAAGAAGCTATAAAACAGCAGCAGGCAATAGATGAAGCTGCCTCTCACGGAAAAATCCCCGAAACGGCAGGGGATACGCCGCAAGTTCTGCCGCATAAAATAATAGAGGGCTATCCGCTTTATTTTGAAACCAAAAAGATGATTATGGGTAATGACATAAAGGACTTGCCAAAGCCCATAAAAGATATAGATATAATGGACGGTAATGTCACCGTCTGGGGTGACGTGTTCGGCTATGAAGAAAAGGACACAAGAGACAACCGCTTCAAGATTGTCACCTTCTGTATCACCGACAGGACAAGCTCATATTCCTGCAAGATTTTCTTAAAGCAGAAGCACAGCGACGCTGTTGTTGAAAACATCAGAAATGGCGTGACTGTTCTGGTTCGGGGCAGTGTTCAGATGGACAGCTTCGCAAAAGAGAACGTCATTAGCGTCAGTTCAATCGCCACCATATCAAAAATACCGCCCATTGATGACGCTGAGGTTAAGCGTGTCGAGCTTCATATGCACACCAAGATGTCGATGATGGACGCCGTGTCGGACGCCACAGCTATTGTAAAAAGGGCGATAGACTGGGGTCACAAGGCGGTTGCAATAACCGACCACGGCGTCGTTCAGGCATACCCCGACGCAATGAAAGGCAAAAAGGGCAGTGATATAAAGGTTATACTCGGTATGGAGGGCTACCTCGTTGACGATGAAAAATACCCCGATTTCAAGAAAAAGGGTGTGCCGAGATATCACATTATTCTTTTAGCCAAAAATAAAGTCGGTCTGAAAAACCTGTATAAGCTGATAACCGCTTCAAATATAAAGCATTTCTATAAAAGACCGCTTATTCCGAGAAGCGAGCTTATTGAAAGACGTGAGGGTATAATTCTCGGTAGTGCCTGCGAAGCGGGCGAGCTTTACCGCGCGGTCGTTCACGGCGAGGAGGAGAGCGAAATCATAAAGATTGCGAATTTCTACGACTATCTTGAAATTCAGCCAAGCGGCAACAATCAGTATATGATAAGAAGCGCCGACTACCCGAATATTAATTCGTTCACCGATATCGAAAACATCAACCGCTACATAGTTTCGCTGGGCGACAGGCTGAATAAACCCGTATGCGCCACCTGTGACGTTCACTTTTTAGATAAGACGGACGCAATCTTCAGAAGCATTTTACAGGCCAGTCAGGGCTACACCGACGCCGACAATCAGGCTCCGCTTTATTTCAGAAACACAAAAGAAATGCTTGAGGAGTTTTCATATCTCGGCGAAGAAACAGCCTATGAGGTTGTTGTCACAAACACCAACAAAATCGCCGATATGATAGAAGACCTCAGACCCATACCCGAGGGCAACTTCCCGCCGAGTATGGAGGGCGCAGACGATGAGCTTAAGCGTCTGTGCTGGACAAGGACAAAAGAGCTTTACGGCGAAGATGTTCCCAAATATGTTTCGGATCGTCTCACCCGTGAGCTTGACGCCATAATAAAGCACGGCTTCGGCGTTCTTTATATGATTGCTCAGAAGCTCGTTAAAAATTCAGAGGAGCACGGCTATCATGTCGGCTCACGAGGCTCAGTCGGCTCTTCTTTCGTCGCCCACGCCAGCGGTATTTCAGAGGTCAACCCTCTTGCTCCGCATTACCGTTGCCCAAAATGTAAGCACACCGAATTTTTCCTTGACGGCAGTGTCGGCTCGGGCTATGACCTTCCGCCTAAAAACTGCCCCGAATGCGGCGCGGCTATGGCTCGTGACGGTCACGATATTCCGTTTGAGACCTTCCTCGGCTTCGAGGGCGACAAGAGCCCCGATATTGACCTTAATTTCTCGGGCGACTATCAGTTCTATGCTCACCGCTACACCGAAGAGCTTTTCGGCAAGGATCATGTTTTCAAGGCGGGTACTATAGCTACCGTTGCCGAAAAAACGGCATACGGCTATGTCAGAAAATACCTTGAGGAGAGGGATCTGCTTGAAGTCACCTCAAAGGCTGAAATTGAAAGGCTCAAAAACGGCTGCACAGGCGTCAAGCGCACCACCGGTCAGCACCCGGGCGGCATGGTTGTTGTGCCGAATGAATTTGAGGCTGAGGATTTCACTCCCATTCAGCACCCCGCCGATGACCCCGACAAGGGAATATATTCAACTCACTTTGACTTCCATTTTCTTCACGATACCATTCTGAAGCTTGATAACCTCGGTCACGATGTTCCCACGCTCTATAAGCATCTTGAGGACTCCACGGGCATACCTGTTATGGATGTTGACATCTGCGACCCGAAGATTTATGAGCTTCTGGCTTCTCCCGAGCCGCTCGGCGTCACCGCAGAGGATATCGACTGTCCGACGGGTACTCTCTCAATCCCCGAAATGGGCACACCGTTTGTTATAGGTATGCTTCTTGAAGCTAAGCCCAAAAATTTCTCCGATCTTCTCCAGATATCGGGTCTTTCTCACGGCACAGACGTATGGCTGGGCAACGCTCAGGAGCTTATCCATAACGGAACCTGCACTATTTCAGAGGTTATCGGTACACGAGACAGTATTATGGTTTATCTTATGCATAAGGGCGTTGAGCCTAAAATGGCGTTCAAGATAATGGAAATTGTCCGAAAAGGCAACGCCACAAAGCTTCTGACCGAAGAGCATATCAAGGCGATGAAGGATAACGGCGTCGAGCAGTGGTATATCGACTCGTGTATGAAGATTAAATACATGTTCCCGAAGGCTCACGCCGCCGCATATGTCAGCGCCGCAATGAGACTCGGGTGGTATAAAATCTATCACCCCGTTGAATATTACGCCGCATTCATGACGGTCAGAGGCGGCGACACCGACGCTTTGACAATCGGTCAGGGCAGGGGAGCTGTCAGAGAAAAAATGCGTTATCTGAAAGAAAAAATCGAAATCAAAGAAGCCTCCGCCACCGAGCAGGATCAGTATGTCGCTCTTCAGGTTGTCAACGAAATGATGGCGAGAGGGATTGAATTTCTCCCCATTGACCTTTATAAGTCTGACGCAAAGGTATATAAAATCGAAGACGGAAAAATCCGTATGCCGTTCGGCGCAATGTCGGGCACGGGCGACGCCGCCGCCGAGGCTCTTGCGGCGGCGAGAGACGACGGCGAGGGCAAATATATCTCGGTTCAGGATGTAAGAAACCGAGCCCATGTCTCGACCGCCGTCATTGAAGCGCTTCGCAGCGTCGGTGCGCTCGAGGGCTTGCCCGAGGACAGTCAGATTTCACTTTTCGGTATGTTTTAAAAGCCGGATGTGAAAGATATTCACAATAAGAAAATGGGGCTGTCGCATTCAGATACAGAAAGCGTTTCCTTCACCCCGAAGCCGTATAAAGATACTGCGAGTGGGTGAAAAAACGGTTAAAAAAGCAAAATCTTTCTGATTATATTATCAATTTGATATTTTGCTTTTTGTTCTGCGCTAAATGCGACAGCTCCATGGTTTTTGTCTTAAAACAGCTCGTATATCACAGAAAAGCCGAAAGACTTAATTCTGACATTTTATCTGCTGAGTGTTAATAAACGGATATGTCACAAGGCTATTCCCGTCGAGATTTTCTTTGTGCATATCAACCTGCGTTATCCCTCGGTTTTCATATGTCGTGTAATAATAAATCCTCTTATCGGCGTTACAGCAGGAGGTATATATAGTCATTTCAAGCTTTCCTTCGCCGACATCACAGCAGCCTTTTTGCTGTTCCACAGCGCTCAGAATATGAAAAATCTGGCTCAGACCCTCATCATCATTTTCTGCGGATACAGAATTGAGCTTTGTGAACGCCGCCCTGACAAAGCGTGACTGAGAAGAGAGATCGCCGGGCAGACCCAAGCCGCCCATACCTCTGCTGTATGCTTTAAGGGAGAGTCTATCCGAAAAGCTATTTTCGGGCGACTTCGGAGAAAGATGCATATAGTTATTGAGATTAAACATCTGCATATCAAAAGGCGGTTCGTTTGAAAGCACGCCTGCGGGATTTTCATATATTTTCAGACCGCTTCTGACCTGTTCGACAGTCACCGCAGAGCTTTTGTCGGCTATAATCCAGTGAAGCTTAGCCGCAGGGAGCTTGTCGCTGAAATCAATATTTGCAATATTCAGATTTTTCAGAAGCTCACAGGCTTCCGATACATCTTTACAGCTTGAAAGAATTAAGGGTATAAATTCAAACGGCGCTACATTGTTTTTGTCCGCCACAACAGGTCCGTAATAAGCGCTGCCGACAAAATTAAGTCCCGCCATACAAAGCCCCTTTTCATTCACCGCATCATAATAAAGGGGATAGTTGTCGCAGACATGAGCCACACCGAGCATGGCGTAATGGGTTTTCTTTTCATCAAAATATCTGAAAGACAAAGGAAAGTTTCTCGGGGTTATGACTATTTCTTCACCGTATGAAAACTCATAGTCAAGATTTCTGCCGAAGAAAAAGGATTTTGAATTATAAGTGACTGCTGTGCACATAATTTCACCTCAAAATTGAACTTATTTATAGTTTAACCAAAAACAATGCTGTTTTCAATAAAAACAGAAAAAATTATGCTGATTTGTATGCGTATTCTGTCTGAAAGCTATGAATGAACGACGGCGTTAAACGACGAGAGGTGACAGACAATAAAAGTCACCCGAAAAACAGAGATTTCAGGTGACTTTTTAGCTTTGACATAATATTCTATTTTATTTGGCTCTTTGTCAATAGTTGGGGAAAAAGTTAAAATGGAAAATCACATAGGCAGTT
>JBJEOI010000062.1:0-92065 GCA_051880635.1 Acutalibacteraceae bacterium
GACGAACGATAACCTCGATATGCTTATCGTTGATATCAACACCCTGCATACGGTAGGTTCTCTGAACTTCACGGATAAGGTAATCGTGAACAGCGTCAACGCCCATGATTTCAAGAAGATCCTTAGGATAGATAGAGCCTTCTGTGAGTGTTTCGCCCTTTGAAACGTGCTTGCCCTCGATATCAACTCTCGGGCGCGCGCCGAACGCAAGGAAGTAGCTCTTTTCTTCGCCTGTCTCTTCATTTGTGACAACGATATGAGTGTTCTTCTTGATCTCCTGGAATGAAACGACGCCGTCAATTTCACTGAGGATAGCAAGACTCTTCGGCTTTCTTGCTTCGAAAAGCTCTTCAACACGGGGAAGACCCTGTGTAATATCCGAACCTGAAGCAACACCGCCGGTGTGGAAGGTTCTCATCGTGAGCTGTGTACCGGGTTCACCGATTGACTGAGCGGCGATGATACCGACGGCTTCACCGATTGAAACGGGCTTGCCTGTGGCAAGGTTTGCGCCGTAGCACTTTATACAAGCGCCGTGAGATGTCTTACATGTGAGAAGCGATCTTATCTTAATTCTTCTGAGCTTTCTTGCCTCTTCTCTCTCTGCGCCGGCTTCAATAGCTGCGTTAAACTTAATATTGAGATAATCGTCAACTATCTTTGCGTCAGCCTCAGTCATCATGTGTTCGTTATCCATGATAACCTCGCCTGTTTCATCGTTTACAAGCGGAGCGAAGAGATAACGACCTGTGAGACGCTCTGAGAGAGGTTCGATAACACCGTTACCGTCCATAATATCATAGACCTCAATGCCGTCTGTGCAGTGACAGTCATCTTCTCTGATGATAACCTCCTGCGAAACATCGACAAGACGTCTTGTCAGATAACCTGAGTCAGCCGTTCTGAGCGCAGTATCGGCAAGACCCTTACGAGCACCACGGGCTGAAATGAAGTATTCCTGAACATTAAGACCTTCACGGTAGTTAGCACGAATGGGAACTTCGATTGTCTTACCTGCTGTGTTGGCGATAAGACCACGCATACCGGCAAGCTGACGAAGCTGTGATTCAGAACCACGGGCACCCGAGTCAAGCATCATATAGATAGGATTGAAGCGTTCATGCTCTCTGAAGTTCTGCGTCAACTCGTTTGCAACCTTTGTTGTGCAGACGTCCCAAGCCTTGATAACACGGTCCGAACGGTCTTTGTTTGAAAGAAGACCTCTTCTGAACTTCTTGTCAATGTCGTTGACAATTTCTTCTGTTGTCTCGAGGATTTCTTTCTTCTTAGGCGGAATAGTTGCGTCGCAGACAGCAACCGTAATACCGCTTCGTGTTGAATATTTATAGCCCTGATTTTTGATATTGTCAAGGACTACCGAAGTGACAGCCGTGCCGTACTTCTTTATACATTTATCAATAATCTTTCCGAGGGTTTTCTTTGTAACGAGGAATTCAACCTCAAGTCTGAATGCATTTTCGGGATCGCTTCTGTCAACAAATCCGAGATCCTGAGGAATGGGATTGTTGAAGATAATCTTACCGAGGGTTGTTTCGACAAGTTTAGTGACAGGCTCGCCGTTTATCTCCTTTGTCATTCTGACCTTTATTTTTGCGTGAAGTCCGAGTGAACCTTCGCTGTATGCCATAAATGCTTCATCGACATCTCTGAACGCTTTGCCCTCACCTATCTCACCCGGCTTTTCAAGAGTAAGATAATATGAACCGAGAACCATGTCCTGTGTGGGAACGGCAACAGGTTTACCGTCCGACGGCTTGAGAAGGTTATTTGCGGCAAGCATGAGGAATCTGGCTTCTGCCTGAGCTTCGGCTGAAAGCGGAACGTGAACAGCCATCTGGTCACCGTCGAAGTCGGCGTTGAAAGCCGTACATACAAGAGGATGAAGCTTTATTGCCTTACCCTCGACGAGAACGGGCTCGAATGCCTGAATACCGAGGCGGTGAAGTGTGGGAGCACGGTTAAGCATAACGGGATGATCCTTGATAACAATCTCAAGGGCGTCCCAAACGCATTTATCCTGTCTTTCGACCATTTTTCTTGCGATTTTGATGTGGTTAGCGGCGCCTATCTCAACAAGTCTCTTCATAACGAAGGGCTTGAAGAGTTCGAGAGCCATACCCTTAGGCAGACCGCACTGATACATTTTAAGCTCGGGACCGACAACGATAACCGAACGACCTGAATAGTCAACACGCTTGCCCAAAAGGTTCTGACGGAAACGACCCTGCTTACCCTTGAGCATATCTGAAAGCGACTTGAGAGGTCTGTTGTTCGGACCTGTAACAGGTCTGCCTCTTCTGCCGTTGTCGATAAGAGCGTCAACAGCCTCCTGAAGCATTCTCTTTTCATTTCTGATAATAATGCTCGGAGCGCCAAGCTCAAGAAGTTTCTTGAGACGGTTATTTCTGTTAATAACACGGCGGTAAAGGTCGTTGAGGTCACTCGTGGCAAATCTGCCGCCGTCGAGCTGAACCATCGGACGTATGTCGGGCGGAATAACCGGAATAACGTCAAGTATCATCCACTCGGGCTTGTTGCCTGAGTTTTTGAAAGCCTCAACAACGTCGAGTCTCTTGAGGATTCTTGCCTTCTTCTGACCGCTCGCTGTTTCAAGCTCTGAGCGAAGCTCTTCGTCAAGAGCGTTGACGTCAATATTAGCTAAAAGCTCTTTGACAGCTTCAGCGCCCATACCGACTTTGAACTCTTCGTCGTCGTAGTAGTATTCCTTGAGCTCTTCATATTTTTTATCGGTGATAACCTCGCCCGCCCTGATACCGGGGACTGTGCCGGGGTTAATAACGATATTGGCTGAGAAATAGAGAACTCTTTCGAGATCTCTGGGCGATACGTCAAGCATAAGACCCATTCTTGAGGGTATGCCCTTGAAGTACCAGATATGCGAAACGGGTGTGGCAAGCTCAATGTGACCCATACGCTCACGTCTGACCTTAGCCTTGGTAATTTCGACGCCGCAGCGTTCGCATACCTTGCCCTTGTTGCTGACTCTCTTGTATTTTCCGCAGTGACATTCCCAGTCTTTCATGGGTCCGAAAATTCTTTCGCAGAAAAGACCTGCCGGTTCGGGCTTGAGAGTACGATAATTTATGGTTTCAGGCTTAGTTACTTCGCCGTGCGACCATTCTCTGATCTGTTCGGGAGAAGCAAGACCTATCTTTATTGATTCAAAGGTATAATTTTCCATATAAGCCGTCCCTTCATTTATATATAGATTTTAGATGAAGAATTCTTATTCTTCCTGTTCGTCGTCAACAAAGCCTGCACCGTATGACGCGTCATTGACGGTGGGATTGAGCTCGTTAAAGAACTTTTCGAAATCGTCATCGTCATCCTCCGCCGCTTCATCAAAGTCGAAGTCAAAGTCAAGATCGCCTTCTGCATCTTCTTCAGTGAAATCAGCGTCGAGTTCTTCATCTTCTGCCTCGGGCTTAGTTTCACGCTTGGGCTCCTTATTTTCACGGAACGTACTGCTGAAGCTTATATCATCGTCAAGATTCTGTTTAAGGTCAATCTCTTCGCCGTTTTCATCAAGAACTCTGACATCAAGAGCAAGCGACTGAAGCTCTTTGATAAGAACCTTGAAGGATTCGGGAACGCCCGGAGTTGGAACATTGTTGCCTCTTGCGATAGCTTCATATGTCTTGACACGACCGACAACATCGTCTGACTTGACAGTGAGTATTTCCTGAAGGGTATAGGCTGCACCGTATGCTTCAAGAGCCCAGACTTCCATTTCACCGAAACGCTGACCGCCGAACTGCGCCTTACCGCCGAGGGGCTGCTGTGTGACAAGTGAATACGGACCTGTTGAACGGGCGTGCATCTTATCGTCAACAAGGTGGTGAAGTTTAAGGAAGTACATAACACCGACTGTAACGGGGTTATCGAACTTTTCGCCTGTTCTGCCGTCGGTGAGAATTGACTTACCGTCTTCTCTGAGACCCGCCTGCTTCAGGGCTTCTCTGATATCGCTTTCATGAGCGCCGTCGAAAACAGGAGTCATAATCTTCCAGCCGAGCTTTCGGCAGGCAAAACCGAGGTGAACCTCGAGAACCTGACCGATGTTCATTCGTGAAGGAACACCGAGGGGGTTAAGAACAATGTCAAGCGGTGTGCCGTCTTCAAGGAAGGGCATATCCTCCTGAGGAAGAACACGTGAGACAACGCCCTTGTTACCGTGACGACCCGCCATCTTATCTCCGACCTGTATTTTTCTCTTCTGAGCGACATAAACTCTGACGACCTTGTTTACGCCGGGGTTGAGCTCGTCGCTGTTTTCTCTTGTGAATTCTTCAACTTTAACGACAATACCGTATTCGCCGTGGGGAACACGGAGCGATGTGTCTCTGAATTCTCTTGCCTTGTCGCCGAAGATAGCTCTGAGAAGTCTCTCTTCGGGTGTAAGCTCTGTTTCACCCTTGGGGGTAACCTTACCGACAAGAATATCACCCGATCTGACCTCTGCGCCGACTCTTATGATACCTCTTTCGTCAAGGTCCTTGAGCGCGTCGCCGACATTGGGAATATCGTTTGTTATTTCTTCGGGACCGAGCTTTGTGTCTCTTGCTTCAAGCTCGTATTCCTCAATATGAATTGAAGTGTAAACATCATCACGGACAAGTTTTTCGTTAATGAGAACAGCGTCCTCGTAGTTGTAGCCCTCCCATGTCATAAAGCCGATAAGGGCATTCTTACCAAGTGAAAGCTCGCCGTTCTGTGTCGCAGGACCGTCGGCTATAACCTGATTTTGGAAAACCTCCTCGCCGATTTCGACAACCGGCTTCTGATTTATGCATGTGCCCTGGTTAGAGCGCATAAACTTTATAAGATTATAAGTGTCTATTGTGCCGTCCTCGGCTCTGATTTCAACCTTGTCTGCGCTGACATGGAGAACCTTGCCCGCACGCTTTGCTAAAACGCATACGCCTGAGTCGGTAGCGGCTTTGTATTCCATGCCTGTGCCGACCATGGGCGAATCGCATTTGAGAAGAGGAACCGCCTGACGCTGCATGTTCGAACCCATAAGTGCTCGGTTAGCGTCATCGTTCTCAAGGAACGGAATAAGAGATGTAGCAACCGAAACAACCATTCTCGGTGAAACGTCCATGTAATCAACCTGAGACGGGTCAACTTCAAGAAATTCATCTCTGTGACGGGCGTTGACCTTTCTTCTGACGAAGTGATTGTTCTCGTCAAGAGGCTCGTTACCCTGAGCAACGGTGAAATCGTCTTCAACGTCAGCCGTCATGTATTCATAGGTCTCAAGAACCTCGCCCGTCTCTTTGTTAACGGGGCGGAACGGGGCCTCGATAAAACCGTATTCGTTAATTCTTGCGAATGTTGCAAGATAGGAAATAAGACCGATATTGGGACCTTCGGGAGTCTCAATGGGGCACATTCTGCCATAATGGCTGTAGTGAACGTCTCGAACCTCGAAACCTGCTCTGTCTCTTGAAAGACCGCCGGGACCGAGAGCCGAAAGACGTCTCTTATGAGTGAGCTCTGCAAGAGGATTGTTCTGATCCATGAACTGAGAAAGCGGTGATGAACCGAAGAACTCTCTGATTGCGGCAATAACGGGGCGAGTGTTAATAAGCGCCTGCGGTGTTACCTTATCAGCCTCCTGAGCCTGAAGCATCATTCTCTCCTTGACAACTCTTTCCATACGGGCAAAGCCGATACGGAACTGGTTCTGGAGAAGCTCGCCGACACAGCGGATACGACGGTTGCCCAGATGGTCAATGTCATCTGCTGAGCCGACGCCCTCTGCAAGGCAGTTGAGGTAGTTGATTGATGCGAAAATATCGTCAAGAATGATGTGCTTCGGGATAAGCTCATCTTTCTTTTCATTGAGTTTGCGGAGAATTTCTTCATCGCTCATATCGGCAAATGTCTCCATAAGAGCGGAAAGAACCGAGAAGCGAACATGCTCGTTTATACCTGCTTCTTCAAGCTGCTGCTTTGTGAACTGAGGAAGAAACGGCTTTATATCGACCATGTGGTTTGAAATGACCTTGACGGGCTCCGACTTGCCTTCTACCGAAACGAAAACAATCTTTACGCCGTTCTGCTCAATTTCGAATGCCTTTTCTTTTGTAATAAGCTCGCCCGCTTCGCAGAGAATTTCGCCTGTCAACTCGCTGACGATAGGCTCAGCGGCTCTGAAGCCCTTTATTCTGTCTGAAACAGCAAGCTTCTTATTGTATTTATAACGACCGACTCTCGAAAGGTCGTATCTATGCTCGTCAAAGAAGAGATTATAGAGGTGGGTCTGAGCACTCTCAAGTGTGGGCGGCTCACCCGGGCGAAGCTTCTTATAGACTTCAAGAAGAGCCTCTTCCGTGTTCTTTGTGTTATCCTTCTCAAGTGAAGCGAGAATTCTTTCATCCTGACCGAAGAAATCAATTATATCGCCGTTTGAGCTTAAACCGAGAGCTCTGATGAAGGTTGTGATGGGGAGCTTTCTGTTTTTATCAATACGGACATAGAAAAGATCGTTCTGATCTGTTTCATATTCAAGCCATGCGCCTCTGTTGGGTATAACAGTGGTTGAGAAGAGTCTTTTGCCTGTTATATTGTGCGTCATACCGTAATAGACGCCGGGTGAACGAACGAGCTGTGAAACTATTGCTCTCTCGGCACCGTTGATGATAAATGTGCCCGAGTCTGTCATGAGCGGGAAATCGCCCATATAGATTTCGCTCTCTTTAACCTCGTGGGTCTCGTTGTTGACAAGTCTTGCCGTCACACGCATCGGAGCGTTGTATGTTGCGTCTCTCTCCTTACATTCCTTGACGGTGTACTTGGGTTTGTCATCCATGCGGTAGTCGATGAAGCTCAGAACGAGATTACCCGTCTGTTCGCTTATCTCGCCGATGTCTCTGAGAACCTCCTTGAGACCGACATCGAGAAACCACTTGTAGGAATTTTTCTGAACCTCGATAAGATTCGGCATGCTCATAACTTCATGAATTTTGCCGAAGCTCAAACGGGTGTTCTTACCAAGCTTCACAGGTGTAACATTTACCATAGGCTTATCACTTCTCCATTCTGTAGATTTATTTTTAAACGTCCGTTTCCCGAAAAACGACCGTAAAAAAATTTCAAAAAAAGTATTGATTTTTTGTGAAATGTGTGATAATGTAATCTTGCAAAGAGGATGCAAAAGCCCATTATCTCATTCTAAATCAGTTTAGTATTATACAGCTTTGAAATTGCTGTGTCAAGGGCTATATTGAATATTTTTTATAAAAAATGAGTATTTTTCTTGAAATTCCGCATTTTTGCGGGATTTTTTGCTTTGTATGCGTTTTTTGATGATTTCAGCTCAGTTTCTCTTTCGGAATAAAAGAGATAAAAACACAAGGTTCTGTGTGCATATTGTGTTTTTGTAACGGTCGGCACGGAACAATGCAAGGTAAAAATATGATTTAGGAAAGACCGCCGAAATAAGTTATTTTCCCCTGACGGCAAAAAACTCGGGACTGCCGTGAAAACTCAAAGCAGTCCCGAAAAAACTCAGTGAAGCAGTCGGCGCTTGACGCCGAATTTATAAATCTTGATATGTATAAAGCGGCGGACCGTGAAGTCTGCCGCTTTCTGAATTATTCGTGATTTTCTCTGACTGCGGTGTCTTTGAAAAAGAGAGAAATACACCACAGACCCGCAAGAAATATGATTGTGTAGATAATTCTGCTGAGAACCGCTGTCTGACTGCCGAATATCCATGCGACGAGGTCGAATTTGAAAAGTCCGACAAGTCCCCAGTTTATCGCACCGATTATAGTCAGCGCAAGTGAAATCTTATCAAGCATAAACTTCAACTCCTTTTTGTTTATATTATGAGTTGAAAATATGCTTTTTATTCATCAGAAATCATAAGCCATTATAACACTGCCGAAAAAGTTTATAACTTTTTTTAAACCGTTCTTTTTATAGAAAGCTATTGCTTTTTTGTTGCCCATGCCCACCGAGAGCATAACGCCCTTACAGCCCTTTTCTTTCAGGTGCTCTTTAAGTGCAGTCACAAGGCGAGTGCCTGCGCCCATACCCTGATAGCCGGGCAGAATGTCAATGTGAAGATGCGCCGGATATTTTTTCCTGAATAAGCTGTGCACAAAGATTTCTCCGTCCGCCATAGAGCGGTACTTTTTCCCGAGATATGATATTTTAGGCAAATAGACCTTTTTCATCACGGATATGTATTTGTCAAAATCCTCTGCGCATAAAATATAACCGACAGCTTCATCGTTATCGTCGGCGAAAACAAAGCAGTTCTCCTGTTCACATTCGGAATAATAATCGTTATACATTAAATATAAGAAGTTTCTGTCGGCGTCGCTCTCTTTAGGGAACGACGAGGTTTCAAGACAGATTTTTCTCAGATTTTCTTTATCCTTTTCCTGAAATTTTCTGACACTTGCCATACCGCATACCTCACCAAAGATTGTTGTCGCTTGTCGAAACGCCTTTTGCGCCGTTTTTAATTGCGTTTTCGATGTCTTCTTTTTCGCTTATAAGTCCGCCCACGATAACGGGGACAGAAAGCTCGCCCGAAAGTCTTTTTGTTATTCTCGGCATTATCCCGGGCATTATTTCAACTGCGTCAGGCTCTATTGAAGCCGAGGCTCTTACCGTTGTTTCAATAGATATTGAGTCTATAATGAAAAGCCTCTGAACCGTCAGAAGACCGAGCTGTTTCGCCGCTTTGAGCTGACCGTTTTTCGTCGATATTATACCGTCGGGACTGATTTTCTCGGCTATGTATTTCAACGCGGTTGCGTCCTTTGAAAAGCCGTCGATAAGATCAACATGTATAAACACAAGTTTTCCCTTGGCTTTTGCCTTATCAACCATTTCTTTAAGGTTAAAAATGTCGCCGCAGAGAATAAAAACTACGGTGCAGTCGCTTTCGGCGGCTTCATCAATTTTTTCGATTTTCTTCACAGCGGCAATAACGGGATTTTTTTCCATCGCCTTTCTGAACGTCTCTTTCAATATTATTATCCCCTTTCGGTGTAATGATTATCCCACAGCGTCTTCAATTACCTTTCTTATATCCTGCGTTCCGTCGCCCTTCAGCGCCGAAAACGGTATCACTCTTGTGCAACCGTGCTTTGTCAGCACTTCGCAGATATTCATAAGCATTTCGCTTCTTTGCGTCTTATTGAGCTTGTCGCATTTTGTCAGCACCGTCACAAACTCATAGCCTGTTGACACAAGAAAGTCAATCATGTCGAGGTCGTCCTGAGTCGGGAGATGTCTCATGTCAAGAAGCTGAACAACGAGCTTTATATTTCTGCCCGACTTGAAATAAGTCTCCATAAGCTCAGCCCAGCGCATTTTCTCGTCTCTTGACACCTTGGCATAGCCGTAGCCGGGAAGGTCAACAAAGCGACAGTTATTCAGCCTGAAAAAATTAATCGTGACAGTCTTGCCCGGCATCGAGCTGACACGGGCAATATTTTTTCTGTTCAGAATTTTATTGAGCAGTGACGACTTGCCGACATTCGACTTGCCGGCAAAAGCTATTTCGGGCATATCCGACGGTTTTAACTGGTCGGCTCTGCCGAACGAAGTCTCAAACTGTGCGCTTTCATATTTTATCATAATCTAACCTCATATAAGTGCGTTTTTGAACACATCGGAAAGTTTCTTTACGGGTATGAACTTTACGTTCTTCTTAACCTCTTCTGAAACCTCGCAAAGATCGCTCACATTTTCCTCAGGTATAATAACCGTGTGAATTTTATTTTTATAAGCCGCCATGCTCTTCTCCTTGAGCCCGCCGATAGGCAGAACTCTGCCTGTGAGCGAGACTTCGCCCGTCATTGCGACGTCGCCCCTGACCTTTCTGCCCGAAAGAGCCGAAAGAAGCGAGGTTGATATAGTCACGCCCGCCGAGGGTCCGTCTTTGGGAACGGCTCCCTGAGGAACATGGATATGAATATCTTTATTCTTATAGAACTCCTTATCGAGCTTAAATTCATCGCATACGCCTCTGACAATGCTGACGGCAAGTTTTGCCGACTCTTTCATCACGTCGCCCAGCGAACCTGTAATCTCAATTTTTCCCGTGCCGTCCATGACAGCCGTTTCGACCTCAAGCATTTCGCCGCCGACCGCCGTCCACGCTAAGCCGTTGACAACGCCTATTCTGTCTTCACGCTGAGCCTTTTCAAGATATTTCGGCTTTGACAGATAGCTTTCAACGTCTTTCTTGCCGACAGTTACCTTTTCTTCGCCGCCGACTATCCTGACCGCCGCCTTTCGGCAGATTGTGCCGATATACTGCTCAAGCATACGCACACCGGCTTCACGGGTATATTTTTCGATTATTTCTTCTATTGCGCCCTTTGTGATTGAAAGCTGTTTTGATGTGAGGGCATAGTTTTTAAGCTGTTTCCCGACCAGGTGTTTTGTCGCTATTTTAACCTTTTCTTCAAAAGTATAGCTGTCTATCTCAATTTTTTCCATTCTGTCATAGAGCGGCTCGGGTATGGTTGAAGCGCTGTTCGCCGTTGTGACAAAAATAATGTGACTTAAATCAAACGGCAGTTCAATATAATGGTCAACAAACGCATGGTTCTGTTCGCCGTCAAGAACCTCAAGGAGAGCCGAGGCAGGGTCGCCCTTATAGTCTTTGCCGAGCTTGTCAATCTCGTCAAGAAGAATAAGCGCATTACTGCTGCCCGCCTGTTTGACCGCATTTAATATTCTGCCCGGCATTGAGCCGATATATGTCTTTCTGTGACCCCGTATTTCGGCTTCATCGCTGACGCCGCCGAGCGAAACCCTTGCGAAGCTCCTGCCCATAGCTTTAGCCGCAGAGCGGGCGATTGAGGTTTTGCCGACGCCCGGAGGGCCGATAAGACAGAGAATCTGATTATTCGGCTGTGCGCCGAGCTTCAGAACGCTGAGCATTTCAATAAATCTGTTTTTGACTTTTTCAAGACCGTAGTGGTTTTTGTCAAGTATTTTTCTCGCCTTTTCAATGTCGCTGTTTTCTTTGTCGAATTTTGACCAGGGCAGTGCAAGACATTCGTCAAGGTATGCACGGACAACATTGGCTTCGGGCGACATCATCTGCATTTTTGAAAGCTTTGCGACCTCTTTCAGAAGTTTCTCTTCGCTCTGAGAGGGAAGTCCCGCTTCAAGAATTGCTTTGCGGTATGCGTCACACTCTCTGTCCTCATCATCGCCGAGCTCCTTTGAAATGACAGTCATCTCTTCACGAAGATAATATTCCCTCTGCGACTTGTCTATTCTCTCCTGAACCTTTTCTTCAATCTCGGCTTTAACCTGAGCTATATCCGAAAGATCCCTGAGCATCTCACAGAGTTTATGCGCTCTCTGAAGCGGGTCTTTTTCGTCAAGAAGCTCCTGTCTCATTTCAAAGTCCTCGACAGCGTTTGAAGCGATAAGGTCCGTCAGCTCGCCTAAATCGGCGGTTTCAAATATTCTGAATATAATATCCTTTGCAAGCTTCATTGAAGCGTCTGCGTATTCGTCGAATAAATCCTTGAGCACCTCGCTCATGCCCTTGATATATATTTCATCGGCGGCAGGACGGGGGCTGTCTATAGTCATAACATCAGCTTCAAGGTATTCTGTGTTTTCTTTGTGAGGCTGACATATAACCGCACGCTCGACGCCCTCGACGGCAATTCTGACAATGCCGTTATCGGGGGTTCTGACAACCTGATCTATATTCGCGACAACACCTGTCAGACAAAGCTGAGAAAAATCGGGATTTTCTATTGACATTTTCTTCTGGGCAACAAGAAAAACCTTCTCCTGCTTTTCAACAGCGGCAATTAGTGCGTTTATCGACTTCTTTCTGCCAAGTTCAAACTGAAGCCGCATACCCGGGAAAATAACTAATCCTCTGAGCGCAATAACTTTCATAGATTCATATATTTTAGCCAATTTTCTACACCGTTCCTGTTTTATATAGTCTTTTCATTATACACCAATCGACTCAATATTGCAAACCCAAGATTTTTTTAGGCAAAATAATACAAAAAATATCGACAAACCTTGAAATATATGTTATACTTTAATAATAATATGGAGAAAACGGAGGGTTAATCTTGAAAAATCCAATCGCCTTCCTCTTTTCAAAGGAGGAAACGGAAGAACATCTTCCCAATAATGAGATTTTTTCGTATGCCGTAGGTCTTGCGGGTCAGAACATCTCATACAACTTTATCAGCAACCGTCTGACCTATTTCTATGAAAATTATGTTGTCAGCGAAAAAGGCGCTCATGTTGTCGGAAAAATTATGACCGCATCAACCGTATGGGACGCAGTAAACGATATTATAATCGGCGGTTACATTGACAGGCGCCCTCATAAGCCTTATCAGAAGCTCAGACCCTATCTTCTTTATCTGCCCCCTATAATCGGCGTTCTCGGCGCTATGATGTTCATTGACATCGGCGCAAGCGATCTGGCAAAGCTCATTTATCTTGCCGCCTGCTATTTTATATGGGATCTTTTCTACTCTTTTCAGGACACGGGTCTGTGGGGTCTCATGGCTCTTTCATCGACAAACTCAAAAGAGCGTCTCAGGGTCGCTCAGTGGATTTCAATCGGCGCGGGCGCAGGCGGAACAATCGGCGGTGCATTCCCTATTTTGTGGGATCTTCTCAGGGGCGGCGGAATAAAGGATAAGACCGTCTTTGTCATGTTCGCCTTTATCTTCGCTCTTGGCGGTGAGCTGTTATCTATCAGAGCCCACAAAATGCGTGAGCGTATAGACGCTCCGCCGCAGAAAAACGAAAGCATTTTCAAATCGGTTTCAATTCTCAGACACAATCCGACCGTTCTTTTGATTTCGCTTGCCCGAATAATGAAGGAATTTTACCCGAGAATCAACAACACCTATTTCTTCCAGTCGGAATACAGAAACAGCACCTCGAGTATTCTAAAAGGCGGCACGGCAGAAACAGTTTTCGGTATGCTTTCGGGACTGCCCAGCGCATTTTCTTCATTCTTTGCCACAAAGATAATAGAAAAAGTCGGCAGCAGAAAGAAAACTCTTATTATGTCTCAGGCTATCGTTATCATTACGAGACTTCTCGCTTTCGGAGCGGGAAGTATCACCGCTATAAAATATAACACCCCTACCGGCTTCATAATAATGTGCGTTATACTTTCGTTCAACAGTGTTCTGTGCGGTATTATGGATATTGCTCAGCGCTCGCTCATAAGCGACTCTATAGACGAGGTTGAACTGAAAACGGGCGTCAGAAGCGAGGGTATATCTTTCTCGATGCAGAACTTTACCTCAAAAATGGATGCCGGCTTACAGACTCTTGTAAAGAACCTTGTGCTTTTCCATGTGCTCGGTTATGTTTCTAACAAACACGATGAAAAGAATATTTTCCACCAGAGCGAAAAATTCTATAAGGCACAGTTCCCCCTCTTTATGCTCAGCCCGATAATCGGCGCAATTTCTTATATAATAATTATCAGCTTTGTCAAAGACGACAAAGACCATATAGCGTGGGTTGAACAGCAGCTTAAAGCAAGACGCGAAGCTCTTGAAAATGAGAGCGTAAACGCTGAAATTACAGAATAACGCATACATAAAAAATAAGCATGGATAATTCAGAAAACCTGAAAAATCCATGCTTTAATTTTGTCTTATTTTGAAAGAAGCGCCCTGTCATTGAGGAACTCTTCGCCGCTGACCGTTTCGAACTTTTTAAGAAGCTCGGGCACTGTCAGCGCCTTCTTTTCTTCGCCCGAGATGTCGAGAACAATTCTGCCCTCGTGCATCATAATAAGTCTGTTGCCGTAGTCAATGGCGTTCTGCATATTATGTGTAACCATAAGGGTCGTGAGATTGTTTTCCCTGATAATCTTGTCGCTTATCTCAAGAACGGTCGCCGCCGTCTTCGGGTCAAGAGCCGCCGTGTGCTCATCTAAAAGAAGGAGCTTGGGCTTCTGAAGCGTAGCCATAAGAAGCGTCAGAGCCTGTCTCTGACCGCCCGAGAGAAGACCGACCTTTGAGGTGAGTCTGTTTTCAAGACCAAGACCGAGAGTTTTGAGAAGCTCCCTGTAGGCTTCTTTATCCTTTTTTGATACACCGAATTTCAGCGTTCTTCTCTTGCCTCTTTTTGCGGCAAGCGCAAGATTCTCAAGGATTTCCATAGTTGCGGCTGTGCCGTTCATCGGGTCCTGAAACACTCTGCCGAAATATTTTGCCCGCTTATATTCGGGCATTCCCGTTACATCAACGCCGTCAATCACTATTGAGCCGCAGTCAACGGGATATACGCCTGTAATCATGTTCATTATAGTTGACTTACCTGCGCCGTTGCCGCCGATAACCGTGACGAAATCGCCGTCGTTGAGAGTGAGGCTGACATTACTCAGCGCCTTTTTCTCGTTGATAGTGCCCGGGTTAAAGGTCTTTGAAACATTTTTTATTTCAAGCATTGTCATCTGCTCCTTTCCCAGCAGCCACAGTGCTTTTATTCTTCACTCCAAACTTAGACATGAACTGACCCTTCCAATGCGGCAAGCCAAGGAAGATGGCAACGACAACAGCCGAGAGAAGTTTAAGGTCGTTTGCATCGAGACCAAGCCAGACAACAAAGTTCTGAACAATGTAATATACGATACCGCCAAAAATGACCGAAGTGAGAATAAGTGCAAAGTTTCTGAAAATTTTACCAAAGATAACTTCACCGACAATAACGGCGGCAAGACCGATAACTATAGCGCCTCTGCCCATATTGATGTCGGCAAATCCCTGGTATTGAGCATAGAGTGAACCTGAAAGTGCTACAATACCATTTGAAAGAACAAGACCAAATATGATATTGAATCTTGTATTGATTCCGTTTGCACGGGCCATATTCTGGTTACATCCGGTAGCTCTGATCGATGCACCTATTTCAGTGCCGAAGAACCAATAAAGTATTCCTATAATCACGGCGGCAAAAATTGCCCCGACGATAATCGAACGAGTATTATTGCCCGATGTGAGAAGAATGTTCTTGAGGTTTCTTGCACTGACAGCAACATTAGAGTTCTTATCTGAAATATGAAGATTAATCGAATAAAGGCTGAGTTGTGTCAGGATACCTGCAAGAATTGCCGGTATTCCGAAGAAAATGTGAAGAACACCTGTAACAAGACCGGCGAGACAACCGGCTATAAAAGAAATAAAAACCGCAAGATAAATATTTGTTCCGTTCTTTGCCAGAACGGCAAAGACAATACCGCCGGTGGCAATTGAACCATCAACCGTAAGATCGGCGATGTCGAGTATTCTGAATGTAATAAAAACACCGATTGCCATAATGCCCCAAACTATACCGTAGGACACAGCACCGGGTAATGAACCTAAAAATGATGCCATAATTCCAATTCCAAACTTTTTATTTTTTGCGAAAAAATCGCCTTATTTATTACCTCTCAAGGCTGAAAAATATGAGATGCAAAAACATTACATTTCCAAAAAACGGCAACAAGGCTTAATGCCTCGTCGCCTTTTTAATTATTAGTCAGTCGTTAGTCAAGGATTACTTGTTGATGGGAAGAAGTTCTGCGAATAGAGCAGCCTGCTGATCAAGAGGAGCAAGGTCTGATGTACCTGAAACATTGATACCTGTCTTGCCGTCAAAGTTTTCGATACCGAGTGCAACGCCATATTCTGTAACTGATGTGCCGAGTATGGGGATATCCTGTGTAGCTGAAACAGCAGCCTGAAGAGCGGGTGTTGCGTTTGCAAGAATGAGGTCAACATTAGCTGAAACGAACTGGTTTACTATTGTAGCGCATATTGCTGATTCGTTTGCAGCGTTCTGAACATTGAACTTGACATGGTCTTCGCCCAGAAGCTTTATGAGCCTATCCTGGAAGCCCTGAGTTGCAGCGTCAAGAGCAGGATGCTGAACGAGCTGACAAATACCGATGTTGAAGACCTTGCCTTCAGGAAGGTCAGCAGGTGTTACTTCTGCTTCTTCCTTTTTGTTGTCTTCTGCTTCTGCACCGATAGCTGTGAATGTATCAGGAATAGCGATGCCGAGCTTTTCTGCACGATCCATATCTGCCTTCTTAACAAGTGTTGAAGCCTCAACGTAAGAAATGTCCATTGTTGAAATATCAGCACCGTTTACAAGAATTTCATAAGCCATATTAGCTGTAGCTACACCGAGGTCATAATAGCTGATTGAAAGAGTAGCGATACCACAGCCTTTGCAGATACCTTCTTCACCTGCAATGATGGGGATACCTGCGGGCTCAGCGATGTTGTTAATAAGCTCTGTGTTGTTGGCGCATGTGTTATCTGTGGGAACATAGATAGCCTTGACTTCTGTGACAGCCTTATTAAGAACTGATGCAAGCTCGTTTGAGTCAGCGAATGAATATTCCTTGACTGCATAACCAAGCTTTACAAGTTCTTCTGTAACCTTTTCAACCTGGTACTTTGAGTTTGCTTCGCCTGAACAGTAAAGCATACCGACTGTGTAAGCGCTGTCCTCTGTCTTATTTGAGCAGGCTGCAAATGAGCCGACTACAAGAAGAAGTGAGAGAGCAACAGCAATAATTTTCATTGCTTTTTTCATGAGAAATAACCTCCAAACAAGATTTTAGTGATTTAAAGCGTTTAAGCGTTAAATTAACTTGTCACTTATTTTAATACAAGCGCCTTAAAATGTCAAGAGAAATAAACTGTCATCTTTCACAAAATACGACAGCTTTTTTTATCCATTATGACAAAAAAACAAACAGGCTGTCACATTCAGACCTTTTCGCTGAATGTGACAGCCTAAAAGCTCAGGCTTCGTCGAAGTCCTTAGCTGTTGCCTTTTCAAAGATATCCGTGACCTCTTTTGACGGAGCTTTGCCGAGAAGCGAAACCACAATGCAAAGGATAAGACCGACAGCGAAGCCGGGTATTATCTCATAAATACCTGTCTTTTCAGTCAGGCAGAGAAGCCAGACGACATCTGTGACTGCGCCGCCGACAACGCCTGCTATTGCGCCAGAATAGGTCGTTTTCTTCCAGAAAAGAGAAAGAATGATAACAGGTCCGAATGAAGCGCCGAAACCGCCCCAAGCGTTTTCAACCATATCCATAATAGCCTGTGCGCCGCTACCCTTACTGCTCGCTATGAAGTATGCGACGACTGCGACTGCAACAACAACGCCTCTGCCTACCCAAAGAATTTCTTTGTCGGAGGCTTTCTTTCTGAAAACAGGCTTATATATATCGCTCGTGAAAGATGATGAAGCGACAAGAAGCTGTGAGTCAGCCGTGCTCATGGCGGCGGCGATAATTGCCGAAAGAAGAATACCTGCGATAAAGCCGGGGAAGAGGTCTTTGACAAGCTCAATGAAAATTGTCTGCTGTGCGCCTGCGGCAACAAGCTGCTGACCGATAAGCATACGACCTAAAATTGCTATAGCTATTGAAGCGCCGAGCGAAAGAATAACCCATATGATTGCAACGGTTGCCGACTTCTTGACCATTGAAGCCTTTTTTATCGACATGAAGCGGACAAGAATATGAGGCATACCGAAATAGCCCAGCCCCCAGCCGAGACCCGAAATAATATCGGCGGGAGAAGCCGCAAAGGGATTTTTAATAAATTCATTAAGCGTGCCGTCAGCGTTCATAAAGCTGAGGTTCGCCGCATCGGGATTTTTGACAACAAGAATCATAATGGGCACTGCAAGAAGAGCGCAGAGCATCATAATGCCCTGGAAAAAGTCCGTCCAGCATACCGCCGAAAAGCCGCCCGAGAAGGTATAAGCTATAATGATAAGCGCAAAAATGAGAAGAGCTATGTTCTCCTTGCCCGCAAGCTGAGGAACAACGCTTGTCAGAACCGTTGCGCCCGCAACAAAGCTTGAAGCGACATAAATTGTGAAGAACACAAGAAAAACAACTGCGCAGATTATCTGAAGAACACGGTTGCTTGCGGCAAAACGGTTGTTGAGATACTGCGGAAGAGTTATTGAATCTTTTGCGGCTTTTGAGAAATTACGAAGTCTTTTTGCAACGAAAATCCAGTTTGCCGCAGTGCCGATTGCAAGACCTATACCTATCCAGACCTTGCCCATACCGAAAGCTAAAATGCTCCCGGGGAAGCCCATAAGAAGCCAGCCGCTCATATCCGAAGCCTGAGCGCTCATGGCGGTTACCCACGGACCCATCTGACGACCGCCGAGGAAGAAGTCCTCTTCGCTGCCGTTCTTCGTTTTAAGCATAAAGAATATGCCGATAGCGATAACGATAACGAAATAAAGAATAAATGCAATTAATTCCGATGTCATAGTTAAAATTCCTTTCTTTTGCATTTCTGCTGAGACATATGCCTTGTATTATACACACTTTAAAACAAGAACGCAACATAGAACGCAGTTTATACATTATAACCTTTTTCACAGATTATTTTTGAGAATTCCTTTTATTTTCAAGCGATTTTTCAATAGATATTAATCTATACAAAATAATAGACTTAAAAAACTATTTTTAAATTTTGCTTTTACGGTTAAAGGCTTGTTTTTTCGGAAAAAATCAGCTATACTTTAATATAATGAAATTTTAAAGGAGAAAATATCATGCTTTCATTTATGAACACCGTCAGAACAATGCTTGCGAAATTCGTTTCGTTCATTTATTCCGCCCTATGCGTTGCCTCGACAGGAGTGTCGGCGCCGTCTGAAATGCCAAAAACGCCCGAAGATTTCACCCCTACACTGCGCTTTATGGTGTGCAGTGACATTCACATAAACGGTAAAGAGGGTCAGAAAGAGCCCCTGCGCTTCGTTGACGCCGTGAACACAGCTTACGCATACGCACAGGAGCAGTCTTATTCATCTCTTGACGCGGTATGCGTTGCGGGTGACTTCACCGACGAGGGCACAAGGGAGCAATATGAAATTTTCAACGAATGTGTTGCCGAGGCTGTAAAAGAGCCGACAAAGCTCGTTGTCTGCGCCGGCAATCACGAATATATTGAGTGGCGTGAAAACCATGAGGGCGGTTCGGCTGTTGCCGTGCCGGTTTTTGAAGAAATGCTCTCACGAAAAACCGATAATCACGTTGTAATAAACGGTTATCATTTTATCAGCGTTTCACCCGATGATAACGGTGAACGGTTTTACACAAAGAAGAAGTGGCTTCGCACCGAGCTTGACAAAGCGGTCGCCGACACCGGCGACAAGCCCGTTTTTGTCTTTCAGCACCCTGCCCCGACAGCGACGATTTACGGCAGTATTCACTGGGGCGACATCTCTGTTTCACAGGTTCTCAGTAAGTACCCTCAGGTTATCGACTTCTCGGGTCACTCGCACTACCCCATAAACGACCCCCGTTCAATCTGGCAGGGCACTTTCACGGCTCTGGGAAGCGGAACTCTGAGTTATTTTGAAACGGAGCTTGACTATATTGCGGGTAACTTTCCTTATGACTGCGAAAATGCCGCGCAGTTCTATATCGTTGAAGCCGACAAGAACGGCAATGTCAGAATTCTCTGCTATGACCTCATAACACATCAGTTTTTTGACAGAGAATATTATCTCACAAATCTCGCTGATAAAAATTATGAATACACCTACAATAAAATGAAAGCACGGGACAGCGTGCCCGTTTTCGCCGACGATGTAAAAATCGGCGTTTCGGTCAATGAAAGCGGCGAAACCATTCTTGAATTTGAGGGCGCAAAGTCAAACTTTGTTGTTGAAAGCTATAAAGTGAGCGTTGCAAAAAACGGCATTATCAAGGTTGCCGATGACAATTTCTCGGGTAAATATATGTATTTATATATGGACGATATCTATCAGGTAAATCTCGGAAAGCTTGAAAGCGGAAAAAGCTATACCGCTCAGATAGTTGCGCTCAACGCTTATTCGCAGACTTCAAAGCCGCTCACATATACCTTCACCGCACCGTAAAATATTCCAAGAAAAAAATACAGCCCTTTTGATGCATAGAGCGTCAAAGGCGGCTGTATTTTTATTTGTTCTCAGTTGTTAAATCTGAACAAAAAAATCAGAAAACAAGGCAAAAATATCATCACGCGAAAAATGTTAAATTTTTGTCAATTATGTTGATTTATGATACTTATATATATATAATACAAAATCAGCAGTTGTCTGTGAAGAGATATCGGAGATGCGCAGTGCAACCTGTAGTCTAAAAACGGAGGTATTATATGGTTTACAGTTACTATCCCGGCTGCACACTGAAAAACAAGGCGAAAGACCTTGACATGTATGCACGGCTGTGTGCGGAAAAACTCGGCTTTTCTCTTGAAGAAATCAAGGATTGGCAATGCTGCGGCGGTGTATATCCTATGGGCAGTGATGAAATAGCCACAAAGCTCTCATCTGTCAGGGTTCTCAGTGACGCCAAAGAGAAGGGTCAGGATTTAGTTACGGTTTGTTCGGCCTGTTACCATGTTATCAAGAGAGTCAATGACGACATGGCTAATGTCAAAGACATCAGTTTCAGAGCGAACAACTACATGAATCTTGAGACGCCCTATAACGGCGAAACAAAGGTTCTTCACTATCTTGAGGTTCTCAGAGACAGAGTAGGCTTTGACAACCTGAAAAAAGCCGTCACAAATCCCCTCACAGGCAAAAAGATTGCCGCTTATTACGGCTGTCTTCTTTTAAGACCGAGCGGTATTATGCAGTTTGACGACCCCGAAAACCCGAGCATTATGGAGGAATTTATCAGAGCCCTCGGCGCAGAACCCGTTATCTATCCCTACCGCAATGAATGCTGCGGCGGATACATTTCACTTGACGAGCCCTCATCGGCGAAAAGAATGACGGACTCCATTCTTGACAGCGCAATGTCGTTCGGCGCCGACACGGTTATCACCGCATGCCCTCTCTGCATGTATAACCTCAGAAAGAGTCTCAGCGAAAGAAATGTTGAGGTCGAATACTTCACAAAAACGCTGGCAAAGGCTCTCGGTATTATTGAGGAGGATTCAGATGAAAATGACTGACGCATACAAAAAAGAAAAGGTTATTGAAATCAGCGGTGCAACCCCTTCAAAATGCATGAAATGCGGCAAGTGCTCGGCTTCATGCCCGAACTTTGACGAAATGGATATCAAGCCCCATCAGTTCGTTTCATATGTCCTTGACGGAAGAATTGACGAGCTTATGCAGTCACAGACGCTTTATAAGTGCCTTTCATGTATGGCATGCGTTGAGCGCTGCCCGAGAAGCGTCAAGCCCGGAAAGCTCATTGACGGCGCAAGACAGCTTCTCATAAGACAAAAAGGTATGAATCATCTTTTGTCGGATAACGTTCCCGGAATGTGCGAGGATGAGGAAATCCCTCAGCAGCTTCTTGTCAGCGCATTTCGAAGATATAAGAGATAAGGAGGGTGCACGATGCAAAGAATTGGTGTTTTCGTCTGCCACTGCGGCAGTAATATCGCCGCAACCGTTGACGTAAAAAGAGTTGCCGAAACAATCAAAAACGAGCCCGGTGTTGTGCACGCCGAGGATTATCAGTATATGTGCTCGGAGGCAGGTCAGGCAAAAATCATCGCCGCCGTCAAGGAGCATAATCTGACAGGTATAGTTGTCTGCTCATGCTCGCCGAGAATGCACGAGACAACTTTCCGCAACGCCGCCGCAAAGGCGGGTCTCAACCCCTACATGGTTGAAATAGCAAATATCCGTGAGCAGTGCTCATGGATTCATAAGGATATTGAAGAGGCAACCTTAAAAGCGGTTATTCTCGCAAGGGCGGCTGTGGCTAAGGTCAATCTCAACACTCCCCTTTACCCCGGCGAAAGCCGTGTCACAAAAAGAGCTCTCGTTATCGGCGGCGGTATCGCAGGTATTCAGACGGCTCTTGACATCGCCGACGCAGGCTATGAGGTCGATATAGTTGAAAAAACTCCCTCTATCGGCGGAAGAATGTCACAGATAGACAAGACTTTCCCCACGCTCGACTGCTCGGCTTGTATTCTGACGCCGAAAATGGTTGACGCGGCGGCGCATGAAAAGATAAAAATTTACACCTACAGCGAGGTGGAAAATGTCAGCGGCTTTGTCGGCGACTTCACGGTCGATATCAGAAAGAAAGCAAGAAGCGTTGACATGGATAAATGCACCGGCTGCGGCGTGTGTCAGGAAAAGTGTCCTTCGAAGAAGACCCCGAGCGAATTTAACAGAGGGCTCAATAACAGAAGCGCAATATACACACCGTTTGCACAGGCTATTCCCAATGTTCCCGTTATCGACAGAGAAGCCTGCATTAAGTTCAAAACAGGCAAGTGCGGCTTATGCGCTAAGGTATGCGGCGCAGGCGCTATTGATTATGAACAGAAGGACGAGATAGTCACAAACAAATACGGCGCAATAGTTGTCGCAACGGGCTTTGATATGATAAATCTTGACAAGTTCGACGAATACGCATACTCACAGAGCCCCGACGTCATTACCTCGTTTGAGCTTGAGAGAATAATGAATGCGGCGGGCCCGACAAAGGGTCATCTTGAGAGAATGTCAGACCACAAAGCGCCTAAGGAAATGGTATTCATTCAGTGCGTCGGTTCAAGGTGCTCGGATAACAGAGGCAAGCCCTACTGCTCAAAAGTATGCTGTATGTACACGGCAAAGCACGCTATGCTTATAAGGGACAAATACCCCGACGTCAATGTCACCGTTTTCTATATTGACGTCAGAACCCCGGGCAAGAACTTCGACGAGTTCTACAGAAGAGCGGTTGAAGAATACGGCGTTCATTATATCAAGGGTCAGGTCGGCAAGGTTATGCCTCAGGCTGACGGCTCGCTTCTTGTCAAGGGCGTTGACCTTATCGACAACAGACAGATTCTCAAAAAAGCGGATATGGTTGTTCTCGCCGCCGCAATCGAGCCGAATAAGGACGTCAGAAAAATAGCAACAATGCTCACAGCGAGCATTGACACGAATAACTTCCTCACCGAAGCCCACCCGAAGCTCAGACCTGTCGAGTCGCCGACAGCGGGCATTTTCCTCTCGGGCATGAGTCAGGGACCGAAGGATATTCCCGAGACGGTCGCACAGGCAGGCGCCGCCGCTATAAAGGTTGTCGGTCTTTTAGCTAAAGACAAGCTTCTGACTAACCCCTGCACCGCTAAGAGCGACGAGCTTCTCTGCAACGGCTGTTCACAGTGCGCAAACGTATGCCCCTACGGTGCGATAAGCTATGAAGAAAAGCTCATAAACGACCACGGTATAAAAGAGACGAGAAGAGTAGCCAGCGTCAACACGGCTCTTTGTCAGGGCTGCGGAGCGTGTACGGTTACATGCCCCTCGGGCGCAATGGATCTTCAAGGCTTCTCTAACAGACAGATTATTTCGGAGGTGGACGCAATATGTCGATAAATGAAAGTTTCAGACCGAATATCGTTGCCTTCTGCTGTAACTGGTGCAGCTACGCAGGCGCAGACCTTGCCGGTTCAAGCAGACTTGCATACCCCGCCGATGTAAAAATAATAAGAGTTCCGTGCTCATGCAGAGTCAACCCGATGTTCATTTTAAGAGCATTCGAAAAGGGAGCTGACGGCGTTATAATCTGCGGCTGTCACCCCGGCGACTGCCATTACAGCACGGGCAACTACTACGCCAGAAGAAGAATGAAGCTTCTTTTCTCAATGCTCGACTTTATCGGTGTTGAGAAAAACAGAGTCAGGGTTGAATGGGTTTCAGCCGCTGAAGGCGCAAAGTTCTCACAAACCATGAATGAGTTTGTTGAAACTGTCACGAAACTCGGCAGAAATGTCAGATTGGAGGATCTCAGATGCTCGAAATGATAAAAAGGGCAAAAGAGCTGCTCTCAGATAACACAGTTGACAGAGTTGTCGGCTGGAAAAAGGACGAAAGCGGTTTTAACCCCGAGCTGTCCGTTTTCAAAACAGCTCAGGAGCTTGACGGTTTTGTCTATGACGGCTTCTGCGCCGCAAACATTAGCAAAATGCTCATAAATGAAACAAAGAAAGACGGAAAGGTTCTCGTTTTCTTAAAGCCATGCGACACCTATTCAGCTAATCAGCTTCTCTGCGAACACAGAATTGACAGAGATAAGCTCTATATTATCGGCGTCGGCTGTAAAGGCAAGCTCGACCCGAGAAAATTTGACGCTCTCGGAATAAAGGGTATTCTTTCAGTCAGCGGCTCCGGCTATGACGATAAAAAAGAGACCGTTACTTTCGAAACGGTTTACGGCACAAAGGAAGTCGCATATAAAGACCTGATGCTTGAACGCTGCTCTGTCTGCAAGGGTAAGGAGCACAAGATTTTCGACGAGGTAATAGGCGAAAGCGAGGACACAGTCTCAGAAGACAGATTTTCGCTTGTTGAGGCTATTGAAAAGATGAGCCCCGAAGAAAGATTTGAATATTTCAAATCGGAGCTTTCAAAGTGCATACGCTGTAACGCCTGCCGGAACGCCTGCCCCGCTTGCTCATGCAGAAAATGCGTTTTCGACAGTAACAATTTCGACTCTTCACAGAAGGCAAACGCCGATTCCTTTGAAGAAAAAATGTTCCACATTATCCGCTCTTTCCATGTCTCGGGCAGATGCACCGACTGCGGCGAATGCAGCAGAGTATGCCCTCAGGGAATACCTCTTCATCTGTTCAACAGAAAGTTTATTAAGGATATCAACGACTTCTACGGCGAATATCAGGCCGGTGAAAGCGCCGACGCAAGAGGTCCGCTCGTTTCATTTGAGACAAGCGACCCTGAGCCGTATGACAATAAAGGGAGGGCATGATGATGTATAAGATTTCAAAAGAAAATTTGCCCGCTCTTCTCAAAAAGATAAGTCAGACGCAGGATCTGTTCGTTCCCTCAAAAATCAGCGGCAAGACAAACTACGCTCTATATGACGAAAACACCGAGGTTGATTTAGAGACTCTCAAGACGGTCAAGAGCGGCAAGGATTTATTCTTCCCTCAGAGTGAAACGCTCTACACCTGCTTAAAGGACGGAAAGAAAATTTCAATCAAGCCCGAAAAGCTCAGAGAAGAAAAATTCGTTGTTTTCGGTATGAAGGCGTGTGACGTTGCGGGCGTTGAAATTCTCGACAGAGTTTTTCTGTCAGAACCCGTTGACACCTTCTATAAGGCAAGACGAGACAACGGCACAATCGTTTCGCTTATTTGTAATGAGCCTGACGGCAGCTGCTTCTGCAAGGCTTTCGGCATTGATAACACCGCTCCGAAGGGCGACGTTGTTCTCGCTAAAGCGGGCGATGATTATTACTGGGAGTCTAAGAGCGAAAAGGGCAACGCTCTGACAGAAGAAGTGAAAGAGCTTCTTTCGTCATGCGACGACGACTCGGCTTTAAAAGCTGAAAAAGAAAAGATACAGAAAATAAACGGTATGCTCCCGAACATGAACATCTCGCTGAAAAACTGGGGCAAGGATGAAAACCTTGAGATTTTCTCAAGCGAAAACTGGGAAAAGCTCTCCTCGGCCTGTCTTGCCTGCGGCACCTGCACCTTTGTCTGCCCGACCTGTCAGTGCTATGACATCAAGGACTATGACACGGGTCACGGCGTTCAGAGATACCGCTGCTGGGATTCATGCATGTATTCGGATTTCACAATGATGGCTCACGGCAACAACAGAACAACACAGATGCAGCGCTACCGTCAGCGTTTCATGCATAAGCTTGTCTATTTCCCGACAAACAATGACGGCGTATTCTCATGCGTCGGCTGCGGAAGATGTGTTGACCTCTGCCCGTCGGGGCTGAACATTCTCAAAGTTATAAAGAAATGGGAGGAGAAATAATATGTGCGATTGTCATTGCCATGACGGCTACACAAGGGATACTCTCATTCCAATGGTCGGAGTAATTAAGGGTATAAAGCAGGAGACGCCGGATGTCAAAACATTTGAGGTTGTCGCCCCTGACGGAGGAAAGCTGTTTGAGCATATGCCCGGTCAGTGCGCTATGGTATGCGTGCCCGGCGTCAGCGAAGGTATGTTTTCCATTACCTCCTCCCCGACAAATAAGGAGTTTCAGGAATTCAGCATAAAGAAATGCGGGAGCCTCACCGATGTTCTTCATTCGCTTGAGGTCGGTGACCAGATAACGGTCAGAGGTCCCTACGGCAACTATTTCCCCGTTGAGACAGAGCTTAAAGGCAAAAACCTTGTCTTTATCGCCGGCGGTATCGGTCTTGCTCCGCTTCGCTCGGTCATTAACTATGTTCTCGACAACCGTGAAAACTACGGCAGAGTGGAAATAATCTACGGCTCACGCTCAAAAGACGACCTCGTCAAGCTCGAGGAAATCAGAGAAGTCTGGGAAAAGGCCGAAAATGTCGGGGTTCATCTGACCATTGACAGACCTCAGGAGGGCTGGGACGGACACGTCGGCTTTGTGCCCGATTTTGTCAAAGAAATAAATCCCGACGTCTCTTCAACGGTTCTTGTCTGCGGTCCCCCGATTATGATTAAATTCGTTCTCTCGGCTCTTCAGGGCTTAGGCTTTGAAAAGACGCAGATTTATACCACTCTCGAGCTTCGTATGAAATGCGGTATCGGCAAATGCGGCAGATGTAACATCGGCTCAAAATATGTCTGCAAGGACGGACCGGTTTTCCGCTTCGACGAAATTGACGAATTACCCGATGAATATTAAGGAGGTAAAACATGGAACAGAATGTAGAAAGAGTAAGCGTGTATTTCAACGGCAGAAGATACAACGTTCCCTCTTCAATGACTATACTCAAAGCTATGGAATATGCAGGCTATACACTCACAAAGGGCTGTGGCTGCCGTCACGGCTTCTGCGGTGCCTGCGCTACGATATACAGAATTCAGGGCGAAAGCGAAATTCACACCTGCCTTGCCTGTCAGACGATAGTCAAAGACGGTATGTATGTCGCCTCACTCCCGTTTTATCCCACAGACAAAAGACCCTATGACATGGAACAGCTCAAGCCCACAGAGCATGTCATGATGGAGCTTTACCCCGAAATCTACAGCTGTATAGGCTGTAACGCCTGCACAAAGGCATGCACCCAGAACCTCAATGTTATGCAGTACATCGCATACGCACAAAGAGGCGAATTTGAAAAGTGCGCCGAGGAAAGCTTCGACTGCGTTGCCTGCAAGTGCTGTTCGGCAAAGTGCCCCGCAGGTATTTCTCACCCGATGGTTTCTCTTCTTGCCAGAAGACTCACAGGCAAATATATAGCTAAAGAGTCAAAGCACCTCACAGAAAGAGTGGAAGAGATAAATCACGGAAAATTTGACGAGCTTATAGAACAGATTATGCAGAAGCCCATTGAGGAAATGCAGGAGCTCTATAACAACCGTGACATCGAAGTTTAAGGAGGTAATGTGAAATGGCAGTAATGGAATACACACAGGAAATGCTCGACTCTGTCAAAAAGGTTGAAGCAACAAGAAAAGAAAGATTATCCTTTACCCCCGAAAGAATGACAGCCGGTGAAAAAGAAGAGGTTCTCAGCCGTTTTCACCCCGATTACAGAGACGATGAATTTGTTATTCTCGGCGTCGGTCCGAACAAGGGTCAGAAGGTTCCCAAGGAGCTCGGTCATCTTCTTCAGTCAAACTCAAGACTTCTTGAGAGCAAGATTGATTTATCAAAGATAGATTTTGAAACAGATGTTCTCATCATCGGCGCAGGCGGAGCAGGCGCTTCGGCGGCTATTGAGGCTCACAGAGCGGGCGCAAGGGTTATTATCGCCACAAAGCTGCGTATCGGCGACGCAAACACGATGATGGCCGAGGGCGGTATTCAGGCGGCGGACAAGCCCAACGACTCACCCGTTCAGCATTATCTTGACGCTTTCGGCGGCGGTCACTTCGCCGCAAGACCCGAGCTTCTCAAACGTCTTGTTATGGAAGCCCCCGACGCTATCAAGTGGCTCAATGAGCTGGGCTGTCTCTTCGACAAAGCCGAAAACGGCGACATGATAACAACACACGGCGGCGGAACCTCAAGAAAGAGAATGCACGCCTGTAAGGACTATTCAGGCGCAGAGATAATGAGAACGATAAGAGACGAGGTCAGAAACTGTGAAATCCCCGTTCTCGAATACACCTCAGCGGTTGAACTTATCAAAGACGACAAGGGTCAGGTTGCGGGAGCTGTTCTTCTTAATATGGAAACTCACGACTACCTTATCGCAAAAGCCAAAACAGTTATTATCGCAACAGGCGGCGCAGGCAGACTTCACTATCAGGGCTTTCCGACCTCGAACCACTACGGTGCAACAGCCGACGGTCTTGTTCTGGGCTACAGAGTCGGTGTACCCCTCCTCTACCCCGAAACGCTTCAGTATCACCCGACAGGTGCTATCTATCCTTCACAGATTTTAGGCGCTCTCGTCACCGAAAAGGTTCGTTCGCTCGGCGCACAGCTTGTCAACGCAGAGGGCGAGGCTTTCATGCACCCGCTTGAAACGAGAGACGTTGCCGCTTCGGCAATAATCCGTGAATGTAACGAAAGACATCTCGGCGTCAACACACCCGACGGCGTCGGCGTATGGCTTGACAGCCCGATGATAGAGGAAATCCATGGTGAGGGAACTATCGAAAAGAGAATACCGGGTATGCTGAAAATGTATATGAACTACGGCATCGACATGAGAAAGGTTCCCATATGCGTTTATCCGACGCTTCACTATCAGAACGGCGGTCTTGAGATAAACGGCGAAGGCTTCACTAACACAATACCCAATCTGCTTGTAGCGGGTGAAGCGGTCGGCGGAATACACGGCAAAAACAGACTTATGGGCAACTCGCTTCTTGACGTTATTGTTTTCGGCAGAAACGCAGGTAAGGCGGCCGCAAGAAAGGCGAAAGAGGTTGAGCTGGGCGAGCTCACTCTTCAGCATGTCAAGGACTATGCAAAAGAGCTTTATAAAGCCGATATCGACACACACGATGTTTCGCCCGTTCTTCTGCCAAAGTATGCGCGTCATGTAAGACCCACCGATAAATATCTTGTCTGAGGTGAATGAAAATGAGAGAACTGAATGTAAATGTTATCACCGATACAGTCGAAAAGCTCTGTATCGAAGCTAACGAACACCTGCCCGAGGACGTCAAGTGCGCAATAAAAAATTGCAGAGCCTGCGAAACATGGGACACGGCAAAGGGTGTTCTTGATAAAATAATCGAAAACTATGAAATCGCCGACGAACAGAATGTTCCCATTTGTCAGGACACGGGTATGGCGTGCGTCTTTCTTGAGATAGGTCAGGATGTTCACTTTGTCGGCGGCGACCTCAGAGAGGCTGTTGACGAGGGTGTCAGAAGAGGCTACACAAACGGCTATCTCAGAAAATCTGTTGTTAAAGACCCTGTCAGAAGAGGTAACACGGGCGACAACACACCGGCTATGCTCTACACGGAGATTGTGCCCGGCGATAAGGTAAAAATCACTGTCGGTCCTAAAGGCTTCGGCAGTGAGAATATGAGCCAGATAAGAATGTTCAAGCCCTCTGCGGGTCTTCAGGGCATAAAGGATTTTATTCTTCAGGTCGTTGAAGAAGCAGGACCTAACCCCTGCCCCCCGATGGTTATTGGCGTCGGCATAGGCGGAACCTTTGACAAATGCGCTCTTTTAGCGAAGAAGGCTCTTATGAGACCTCTTGACAGCCACAATGAAGACCCATATTACGCCGCTCTTGAAGATGAAATGCTCGAAAAGGTCAACGCTCTCGGTATCGGTCCTCAGGGCTTCGGCGGCAGAACAACGGCGATAGGTCTTAATATTGAAACTCTCCCCACTCATATAGCGGGTATGCCTTGTGCGGTCAACATCAACTGCCATGTCACAAGACATAAGTCAGAAACGGTATAAGGAGGCGGCATTATGGAAAAGCATATTACATTACCCCTCACCGAGGAGCTCGCAAGAACTCTCAAGGCGGGCGATACAGTTTACCTTACAGGCACGATTTATACCTCTCGTGACGCCGGTCACAAGAGAATGTGTGAGGCTCTCGCACGAGGCGAAAAGCTCCCCTTTGACCCCACCGACGCTACTATCTACTATGTCGGACCGACACCCGCTAAGCCCGGTCAGGTTATCGGCTCGGCAGGTCCTACAACCTCAGGCAGAATGGACGCATACGCACCGACTATGATGTCGGTCGGCGCAAGAGGTATGATAGGCAAGGGCGCAAGACTCCCCGAGGTCGTTGACGCTATGAAGAAATATTCAGGCGTTTATTTCGGCGCAATCGGCGGAGCTGGCGCACTTATCGCAAAGTCGATAAAGAAAGCCGAGCTTATCGCATACGAAGACCTCGGCGCAGAAGCTCTCAGAAAGCTCTATGTTGAAGATATGCCGCTTGTCGTTATTATTGACAGCGAGGGCAACAACCTCTATGACGAGGGCAAAAAGGCATATCTTGAATCAGTTAAGTAAAACGGAGGAAAAACAAAATGACAGATTTACTTGAAGCGCTGATGATTCTCTGCTTCGGTCTTTCATGGCCGATTTCAATAAGAAAGTCCTATGTCTCCCGAACAGCAAAGGGCAAAAGCCTCTTCTTTGAGGTTTTCATCTGGATAGGCTATGTTTTCGGCATTGTCAGAAAGGTTATGCTCTGCGTGGCAAACCCCGACCAGAACTGGCTCTTCTATCTGGCGTGGGCGTTCTATGTTCTCAACATTGTTGAAATAACCATTGATATGGCTCTATATTTCAGAAATAAGAAGCTCGACGAAAAAGCGGAAAATAAATAAAAAGACGTAAAAAATTCAGCTCCCCGACAATCGAGGAGCTGTTTTTGTTTATTATTTAGTTATTACATTTGAATATGCGGCTTTGCTTTGAACGCCGTCAAGTTTTCCTATCTTCCCCGAGAGGGTGCTTATAACATCCTGCGGAGCGTCAACAGCAACGCTTATAATGTTAATATTCTTCTCACGGTATGGAATACCCATTCTGCCGATAATATATCTGCTGTATTCATGGAGAATATCATTGAGCGGTGCAACCGACTCGCCTTTTTCAACTATAATGCTTATTACTGCGACTCTCGTTTCCATAATAACCCCCTAAAGCCTTATTCTGAGATAAACAGTATTGCTTTCAAATATCACCATCTGTTTTCAACATATTCGCAGAAAGCATACATATCCTTGATTTCAAGTTTTGTGCCGTCGTCAAGAATGACCGTTCCGTTCCATTTGCCGTGAACCTGATGTGAATGCATTCTCATAACGATAGCGTTAGTGTCGCCGTGATTGTCATAGAACGGGGTCATTATCATGTCAAATCTTCCGTCCTCGGAGACAAAATGCCAAGGTTTCATATAGCCGTCGGGCTTCGGGAAGGTCTCAACATCGACAGCGCCTATCTTGTGAGCCTTTCCGTCATAGAAAAGACAGGTTTCGGTGGCGTTTGTCTCATCGCCTATACCCCATGTTATCTCAAAGCCGAAAATATGCTTTTCGCCGTTTTTGTCAAAGAGATAGGTTGAACCGTTGCCCCAATACCACACAAGGCTGTACGGTGTGTGAACCCTGCCCCAGTCAAGCGAACAGAAGGTGTCCTCCTTTGACATGTAATATGTCTTGTCGCCTGCGGTGTATATACATTCACAGGGCATACAGTTTTGCTTTGTTGTCATGAAAAATCTGTCAGGGTAGCCTTTGAAAGGAAGAACGGTTGTTATATTCTCAAGACCCGGCATAATATCCATCTGCGCTCTGACCTCAAACTCGCCCTGTTTAAAATAAAGCGTACGGCTTGTTTCCTTTGTGTCAAACTCAAACTCTGAGTTTGAGACAGTCATTTTAACATTATTCGGCACGTCGCCTTTAGGTGGGAGAACATATTTATCCTTTCCGCCGAGGAAGAAAGCAATCGGCGCATGAAGTTTCTTGCCGTGCTCAAGGTCAATGAGAACGGCGGAAACATAGCCGCCAAGAGAAATATTGGCAAAGCTGAGCTGAAGCATAAGTCTGCCGTTAGAAATCTGATAGAAATCCCACTCCTTGCGGCGCATGGGGTGCTTAACCTTGTTTCTGTCATATTCAAAGACGTTGTGTCTTGCCCAGCCCGGGGCAAGAAGAGTGCCGTCATCAGCTAAAAGCTGCGTCGGTTCGGTGTATTCCTTTTGTGCGCTTTTCCATGTCCCTTCAAGAAAGCTCGAATATGTTTTTAACATAATATTTTCTCCTTTCGCAAATGCGATTTTATTATATTTTGTATTATCTGATACAGTTATAATGTGAGTTTATACACGCACAGGTCATCGCTCTCTATAAGCGTAAAGCCGAATTTTTCAGCAATGTGCCTTGTGACAGCCTGATTTTTGTCACACTCCAAAGTAAGTGAACTTATCCCCTGCTCTTTTGAAAGTTTTATCAGCGCTTTTGTTATTTCGCTTGCGACGCCCATGTTCCATATATTTCTGCCTAAAATCCACCCTATTTCATAAGAGGTGTCATCATATATATGGAAGATAACATGACCTCTTACCCCGCCTGTTGACTTTTCTTCAAGTGCCCACACAAGCGGTAAGGGGCACAGCCCTGCATCAGTGATAAAATTTTTAGTCTGTTCAAAAGAAAAAGCGGGCTCAATATATTTCATCACTTCGTTATCAGAAAGAACGCAGAACAAATCATCGGCATCATCCGGTGTAAATTTTCTAATCAGAAATCTTTCTGTCTCAACAGAAAACTTATCAGATTTCAATAAGTTCATAATCCTTTGTGCCTGCTCCGAGCTCTGCGGCGCAGTCAACGGTGTGAACGCCGTGTCTGCTCTCAACTCTTTCAAAAAAGTGCTTCTGACCCGGGTCATCGACAGCGGCATACACTAAATCAAGACAAGCCTTATCAATCGCAACAGGGTCAAGCGAAGCTAAAATTCCGATATCTTTCATGCACGGGTCCTCGGCGACTTCACAGCAGTCGCAGTCAACGGACATATTCTTCATTACATTGATATATGCGATATTGCCGCCGAAATATTCCGTGACAGCGTATGCGGCGTCTGCCATTGCTTCAAGGAACAAGTCCTGAGCGGGCACGTTGCTCCAGACCTTTGTCTGATCGTCTGTCACACCCGCCGAGTGAATCCATGACTTGCCTGCGCTTGAGGCACAGCCGATTGAAAGCTGTTTCAGTGCACCCCCGAAGCCGCCCATCGGGTGACCCTTGAAGTGCGAAAGAACAAGCATTGAATCATAGTTTTTAAGATTTTTGCCGACATAGACTTCTTTTATCACCTTGCCCTCGGGTATCGGCAAAACCATGTCGGGGCCCTCGGCGTCAAGAAGGTCAAATTTGAAATAATCCGTCCAGCCGTGCTCTTTTATCAGCTTCATATGCTTATCGGTGCTGTTTCTTGCTCCGTCGTATGCGGTGTTACATTCAACCGCCGTAGCGCCGAGCCTGTCAATAATATTTCGCCAGAAATCGGGGCGCAGGAAATTCTGATTACCTTTCTCGCCCGAGTGGAGCTTGACGGCGACATTACCCTTGAGAGGTGCGCCGAGTTTTTCATAAAGCTCAGTAACCTTTTCGGGTGTTATTTCTCTTGAAAAATAAACCTTTGATTTCATTTTCTGACTTCTCCTTTTCAAAAATAAAAGCACCGCTCCTGCCGCATACGGTGCAAAAATAAAACAAAAAGTGCGGCAAGGCTTTTACAGCTTAATTATACGCCGCACCGGATAAATTGTCAACTTAAAACCGCCGATGTAAGTTCTATGTAAAATCTGATTTTGTCAGCCGAAAGTCACATAAATCATTCTTTTCATAGCCTTTGCGTGTATGCGATCATGCCATATAAAACGGCGCAGAACCTTTCTCAGACTCCACATTTCATCGAAGCTGCCGTGATAAAGCTTGTTTTCAAGAAAATCGGGCATACTTTCAAGCGCCCTGAACCCCCTGAGACGACATTCATAAATATTGCCGTCATTGTCGGCCTCAACACCTATTTCAGAGAAATAATAGCTGTTGACATTTTTAGTGTGCTGATACATCTGCTCGGCGGTGACGGGGACTGAGCCGTAGAAGGTTTTTCTTTCACTCAGAGCGCTCACATTTTTATCGGGCACACTGTCATATAAAGAGAGAAAATTCTTCGCCGAGGCGAGAGCCAAATCCCTGAGATAAATATATTCCTCCATTGAAAGCGGCTGACTTTCGCTTTTGAAGATACAGTCGCTGTCGGCGTCCCTGATATCGAGCGACGACGCCTTTTCTTCGCTGACAACCGTTTCGGCGGGAATATACTCTTCTTTCAGCCATTCGCACCGGCTTTTTATATCGTCGGGCATTTTTTCGATTGCTTCATCAAGATTTTTTCCTCTTGCGTATGCTCCCGGAAATGTGACAGACCACAAAAGGGTATCGTCTGCGTTATGCTCCCAAAAGCAGTGGTTTTTTATGCTCATAATGTCACCTAACTAAAAATATTTCGATTCACCATTTTGTTTTATGCCAAAGAGTAACCAAACGGAGCAGAATTGGGGTAAAAGTAAGCAAAAACAGTGCGGCTGCTCTGTTCGACAAATCGGAATTTGTCGAATCAATTATATCTTACCAATTGTTATTTGCCACAATTGGGGCAACAGTTTGATTTTGTTCTATCGGCAATAGTTTGGATCCATTCATAATCACATTTTTTACATTTCCACCATACTTTTTTGTGCGATTTTGGAAAAACATTTTTTGGGCTTAATTGGTTTTTTTCATAATCCCAAATTTCTGCTACAAATGGGTATTTTGTTAAAAGATCATTTTTTCCCTCTACAATAATCTTGCCAGCGCAAGCAGGACAACCGCTGCCATGGCTTCGTTTATTTACAGAAGCTTTAAATTCATGACCACATTTTTTGCATTTCCACCAAACAGACTTTGCAGAACCATATGAAATATTATTAGGATCCAAACTTCCATTTTTATCGAAATCCCACTCTTTAACCAAAGTAGGGCATGTACTAGCAAAGCTACGTTTTTTTCTTAAAGAAACATATTGCTGAAAAATGTTGTTTTGATCTTCATCTATGCATATCAAATCATCAACATGAGCTAGTTCTTTTATTAAAAACTTAATAGCTTTTTCTAAAGAACTAAAATCATTATTTAAATATGTAGGTATTACAGGCACAACAAAGCAATCTCCTATTTCAGGACAGCCAGTTTCTCTAACTCTATAAAGCGAAATACCGGCTTGTTTTGCAATAATATTCTTTCTTGTGTCAGTATTCAATTTGTCCTTATGAAAATATTCACCATCATATTCAATCGCTACATTGAGATCATGTATAAAAACATCAAATTCATAAGTAGTATTGTTGAATTCAAATTGATAATTATTGCTTATGTTGGTGAAATGTTTGTTCAGATAATATAAAACACATTGTTCAGGAAATGATGTACGCATTTCTTGCCAACATTTTGGGCAATGTGAGCCATTTGTTCGTTTGTTTATGCTTGCCATCCAGCTATGTCCAAACTCGCATTTCCACCATACCTTTTTATTTGAGTATGGAGTAAATTCTTCAGGTAACACCCCTTGATTCTTATCATAATCCCATTCTAAAATCAATGACGGAGAATGTGTGGCAATGTTCCATTCAGGTGATGCGATTTTGCCAGAACAATATGGACACTTTCTATTGCGGACTCTATTTACAATGCTAGCCTCCCATTGATGTCCATTTGCGCATTTCCACCATACTTTTTTGCTACTACCAGCATGAAAATTCTCTGGGGTAAATGGCTCATTTTTCTGATAATTCCATTCAATTGCAAGGCTAGGGTGGGTAGTTTTAAGGTCGTTAACACCACTAACTACTTTTCTGTTTGAGCAAATAGGACAACCAAAACCAGCACTTCTTTTCGCTATGCTATTTTTGAAGGAGTGTCCTTTGGAACATATCCACCATGCTTGTTTACTAGAATATGGAGTGAATTCTTCAGGTAACGACCCTTGATTTTTTTCATAATCCCATTCAGAAGCAAGTGTAGGAAAAAGAGTCGCTAAATTGTGTTCTGAAGATGCAATACGCCCAGAACAATAAGGACAATTATTCCCGTTACTTCTACTATTACAAGATGCACTCCACGAGTGCCCCCTAGAACATTTCCACCAATATTTTTTATTGCTAGAAAAAGATACTGTTTCAGGAGTTATAGGATAATTCTTTTCGTAATCCCAAGTTTGAGCAATATCAGGTCTAATCAAACTTAATCTGTTAGCATCAGAAACCAATCTTCCTGAACAATAAGGACATCCTTTACCCGCAGTGCGTTTTTCAACACTTGCTTGCCAAGAGTGTCCTGCTTCACATTTCCACCATACCTTTTTTCCGCTTCCAACAGTCAAATCGTTTGGTAAGAAGGATGAGTTTTTATCCCAATCCCATTCAGCCATAAGTTGAGCATTATCACTCACATATCGTTTTTCTTTCTTTTCTTTCATAACACTCACTTCACTTCAATGATAAAAACCCTTGGGTTAATAGATTATATCATTTTCAATTTTACAAAAATTTATATAACATACTAAATCCATGTCAATTAGTTCGCCAAATTCAAGTTTATATAATTATATCATAATTTGTTGCATTATCCAATGAAATAGCAAATTTATGTTGAAAAATAAAGTGAAATATCCTTCGGATATGAAATAATGACCTTCGATCATTGTGAAATTTGATGCTGCCGCATCAAGTGAAATGAAATAAATCCACTCACGCCCGAAGGGCATTTCACAAATCCCGCAAGGGATTTATTTCGTTGAAAAGAAACACCTTTTGTCTGCCTGACAAAAGGTGTTTCTTTTCTGGAGCAGGGTACGGGAATCGAACCCGCCTCTGAGGCTTGGGAAGCGTCCGTTCTACCGATGAACTAACCCTGCTTATTTATTATTGATATTATATCACCATTCTGCGTGAATTTGAAGTCTTTTTTATAAAAAAGTTCAGAAGAAGTTTTTATTTGCAATCGTGTTTATGCTCTTCTTGACAAATAAAATATTATAGCTATAATGATTAATGTAGAGATCGCGCCGAGCAGGTGAACTTTTCCATCTTCATAGCTTGACGAGGCGATAAATTTAGGTGGTTACGAAACATCCGATGCCATTGAGCCGGATGGTTTTATTCCTCTTTTTCATCTTGGTTCTCCTTGGCATCAGACAAGGAGGTTGATAATCATGACCGTATATGAGTCTTTAATGTTAATGATTGCATTTACAGCATTAGTGATATCTATAATAAAAATCAAGAAATAAAAGGAAAGCCGCCTATTGCAGTAGGTGGCTTTCCTTCTTGATGTTTTACATCATTAAGTTTTAAACAGTTACTTATAGCGACCGCCTGACGATCTCTACATGCTTATTATAAGCTAATTTACATCAATTGTCAATATTGAGTTTTCTCTGACTTTACTTAAAAAACGGAGACTTAAACAAGGTGAAAAAATGAAACTCATCACTCTGACAGAAAAAATAAACTCTCTGCTCTCGGAAAAGGAGCATGTAATCGTTGCTATTGACGGTCCGTGCGCAAGCGGAAAAACCACTCTCGCAAAAAAACTTTCGGAAACATTTGACGCAAATATTTTTCACACCGATGATTATTTTCTCCGCCCTGAACAGAGAACCCCCGAAAGGCTCTCTGAAACAGGCGGAAATCTTGACCGTGAACGCTTCTTTGATGAGGTAATTTCTCCTTTGACGGAAAACAGAGATTTTTTATACCGCCCGTTTTCATGCAAAACGCAGAGCATAGGTGAAGCCGTGAGCGTAAGAATAAAGCCCCTTAGCATTGTCGAGGGCTCATATTCTCATCACCCTTTTTTCGGCAATGTCTATGATTTGAGAATATTCACCGACGTTTCCCAAAAGGAGCAGAAAAAGCGGATACTTCTGAGAAACCCCGATAAGGCTGACCGCTTTTTCAGTGAATGGATACCCAAAGAAAACGCTTATTTTAAGCTGTTCGGGATAAAGGAAAAATCCGATATAGTGCTGTAAAAAGTGGCGTTGTGTTCATTTTTAGCACAACGCCGTTTTTTTATACCGTTATCTTCTCAAGGTCTTTATTGCTTCTGTTTTCAATGCGTTTGATTATTTCTTCGTCGCATTTATCAGCCATTGAGCCTACCTTCTCCCATAACATATCGGCCTTTTTCACCCATTCGTCAAAGCCCTCGGGAGTTTCGGGAAAGGCGGCGTAATGTGAAGCGATATTCACTCCGTTAAGCAGGGCTTTTGCGACATTCATAAGAAACGAAACCCTGATTTTCCCCGAGACAACGCCGAGACTGACATAATGAAGCATTTTAGCGATATCGGCTATTGAAAACGAAATACCGCCCGTGATATTCTGAAACATCTTTTCATTGAAAATTATGTCATGCTTGAAAAAATACTCATTTTCGCAGGTATTAAGACCTGCCGCTCCCGTGAGCATGGCAAGATTTGAAGCGAAGGCCTTGCCCTGAACGTCAATATAGCGTTTGTTTATACTCCAAAGTCTTTCTCTTGTCAGATAGCCGCCCTCCCTAAGAGCCTTTGAAATAACGTCAACGGCTATTTCAGCCTGATATATTGACGAGACACAGCCCTCGCCGTTATTGGGCTTTGTCAGACAAGCGGCGTCGCCCATAGCGATAAAGCCGTCGGCAACAAAGTAATAGGGAGGTCTTCTGTAAGGAGTAGTCCCCCTCTCCTCTTTTATTATTTCGTAGGGTGAAATGCTGACATTTCTTCTGAACAGCTTAAACATTTCTTCGGCGTATTCAAAACTGAGATTTGCGCCGACGCCTAAAATTCCGCCGTCCTCATCCGCTGACGGAGCAGACCAGCATTTATACTGAAGGCATGAATCTGTGTGTATAACTTTTTCATGCGACTTCGGGTATCGGACATAATATATAATAACGTAAAACATATCTCTCGGCGTTATCCTGAAATTTTCGACACCGTATCCGTCGGGGAGCTTTCTTCTTGCCGCAGACGGAATACCCGTGCAGTCGGCGACTACCGAAGCGTATGCCTCTTCTTCGCCGTCGGGAGTTATATATTTCACACCGATGATTTTCCCCTCTTCATTATAAAGAAAGTCAGAAAAAGCCGCCTCATATTTAAGCTCTGCGCCTGCGCTGACAGCGTTGTCATTGAGCCTGAGAATATAATCGTGCTTGTGCATTCCGACTGTTTCGGTGTATGTCTTTTTCGGGTAGTGACCGTAAGCCGAAAAAGCCGAGCCGCCTGTAAACTCGAAAGCATAATCTGCGTCGCCCTTTTTCGGCAAAGGATAGCCGAATTTTTTCATCTCCTCCTTAGCCATATGGAAAATATCATAGCCCCGTGAAATGTTCTCTCTGCTGTTTTTTTCTATTAACAGCACCTTGAAGCCACGCTCTGCCATTTTTTCGGCGAACCAACTGCCCGTAGTTGACGCTCCAGCAATAATTACATCATATTTTTTCATGATATTACCTCCGATTCAAACCGGGATAAAATCTCAGTTTATAAATTTTTAATATTTTACCACCGAGAATATGAAAATACAAGCGAGAAACTCTGAAAAATAATTAAAATTCAAAAATGTCTCATATATAATTTTCGGGCGGCGAAAGCCTTTGCTAAAAAGAGCTTTCGCCGCCCGAATCTGCGTTTTTACAGTTTTACGCAGAAATAATATCATCTGCCGTTGACAGCTCTGTCAACAGCCGCCATTACCCTTGACGCTATTGGTATAGCTACGCTTGACGCCATACCTCCGTTTTCGGCGACAACCACAATCGCATACGGGAGATCTTCTCTCTGTGAAAAACCGAGAAACCAGCCGTGAGGCTTTTGATTGTCCCTCTCGGCACTGCCCGTCTTTCCGCACATTTCAAGACCGGGGAAACGGCTGTCAGAGTAGCAGTCCTTAACATTTGAACGCATAAGCTGTTTCATTTTCGCGGCAATATCGCTGTCAATTTTAAGCTGTGAAGTGAGAGTTTTTGCCTCAAGCGAAGAAAACAGAGATGAACCGCTTGAATTTTTAATAAGCGTAGGCGTCGCCGCTTCGCCGCCGTTTGCTATTGCGCCCGCTATCATGAGCATGTGGCAGGGGTTGGTGAGGGTTTCGCCCTGACCGACGCCCGACCAGCCAAGCTCCGATTTTGAAATCTTTAAATCTGAGGTATAGCGGCTCACCGTTGTTTTGACTCCGCAGGCGGTGAAGCTTTTGTTGAAGCCCAGCTCCTTAGCCGTCTTTGAAAGATTTGAAGCGCCGAGCTTCAGCGCAAGGCTTGCAAAATATCCGTTGCAGGACTGATTAAAAGCCGTCTGAAGAGTGAGATTACCGTGAACGGTCTTGCTGAAACAGTTGACAGTGTCACTGCCAATCTTATATGAGCCGTCACACTTGAATTTAATTTTTTCTGCGTTATCGAGGTTTTCGAGCGCACTTATCGCCGTCACTGTCTTAAAGGTTGACCCCGGTGTGAAAATGCCCGAAAGAAAACGGTTTATATAGACGCCCTCATATTTTTCGTTTGTCTCAAGCTCAGAAGCCGACGGCTTATAAACGGGGTCGAAAGTGGGTGTTGACACCATGCATATAACCTCTCCCGTTTTATAGTTATAAACGCCGACGGCGCCCTTATTTGAGCCGAGAGCCTCATATGCCGTCTTACAAACCTGAGCGTCGATTGTCAGGGTGATATCGTTGCCCGCCTTATTCTTAACCGTGTTATAAACGCCGCTGACGAAGTCATAGCCGATAAGATATGAGCGATAGACGGTCTGAACGCCCGTTGAGATATAGCCCTCTGTGTCGCCCACGCAGTGAAGAACGGCTTTTCTCACTGTTGAGCTATCGTTATATATGCGTTTGCCGTCTTTTGTTGTGACAAGCATTTCACCGTTTCTGTCATAAACCGTACCCGCCTGTGTGAGCTGGCGGTTAGTGTAAAGGTGAGAATTGACTCTGTTTGTGACCCACGTTTTTCCGTGGTATGCGTAGGAATACACCATAAACACAAGCCCTGCGAAAAAAGCGGCGACGAGTAAATATACGACGTATGCCCTTCTGACTGTATTTCTCATTTTTCATCCTCCCGATAATATTTCAGGATATCGTCACAAGCGCTGTCCCAAAAGGCGGGACGGTACTTGCCCGAAACTACTCACTTTTATACATTTTCGGATATGTTCTTATATCCGCCGCCTTTATAAAGGCGAAAAGACCCCATGAGCATATCATGCTCGAGCCGCCCCTGCTGACAAACGGAAGTGTAACGCCTGTCAGAGGGAGAATATCCGTTATGCCGAATATATTCAGGCACACCTGAAAAAGACACATTGAGCATGCGCCGATGCACGCAATAGCGTAAAAAGTTGACGGTGAAGATTTCGCCACCTTTACCGCATACACCGTCAGAACCGCAAATGTGATAACAATGAGAAAACCGAGTATAAGACCCATCTCCTCGCATACCACACCCCACGCAAGGTCGGTTGTCGAAGCAAACACGTTTCTGAGCTTTCCGTTGCCTATACCGACGCCGAAAAGACCGCCGCTCAATGAATAAATAATCGTTCTGGTCTGCTGATAGCCCGAAGCGTCTATCTGCTCCCAGACATGGCGATAAACCGCAAAACGTGAAGCGACCGTCGGCTTGAGAAATATGATAAGACCTGCGCCGAGAAGAGCGCCTGTGCATACGAAAGCGATAGAGCGCACATCGCCCGAACGGATAAACGAAATAACAATAAATGTGAAAAAGAATATCAGCGCAGTGCCAAAGTCACGCATAAGGAAAAGTACGCCGACACAGCCCACCGCATAGATGTAATATCTTATAACGCTTCTCGAGGACTGAAGCTTTTCAAGCGTCGCCGCGCCGACATAGACAAACGCTATCTTGACTATTTCAGACGGCTGAAACGAAAAACCGGCTATGCTCATCCAGTTATAAGCGCCGTTGATTGAGCCGAAAAACAGCCTGATGATAACAAATGAAGCCGCCAGACCGCCGAGTGAAATTACACCGATAAAAACCCTCGTTTTAATTACTCTCTTTACATCTTTAAGAAGCCACACAAGAAAGATAAAGACCGCAAGCCCCGCGACAATCGCGATAAGCTGTTTAAAAAGTCCGTCGGGATAAACGCTTGAAGTGACAACCATTCCTATTCCGCAAAGGAAAAAGGCTATACACTCTATCTCGAAATTCTGCTTTTTAAAAAAGGCTGTCATTATAAAGGTGTAGAGCCACTCTATCGCTATATAGCCTAAAAAGCAAAGCACATTTTCAAGATTAATCTTGTTATCGTGAACAACCGCCGGCACGCATGACACAACCTGAAAAATCGTCAGAAGACCGAGGATAAGACTGACGTCAACATGCTTGTATTTTTTTCTCAGTCTTTTCTTCGAGCCGTCGGTATTGATTGAGTTTTCTTTCTGCACATTGCCACCGCCTTTCTTATTTATAATCGTCTGTGAAGGTGAACAGCTCAGTGCTTATTGAGACCATATCATTGTTTCTGAGCATTTTTGTCCCCGTGACGGGTTCGCCGTTGACTCTCGTTCCGTTTGTTGAGTTTTTGTCGGTGATATACCAATACCCGTTATTCTTTGTCAAAATGGCGTGAAGCCTTGACACCGTCCTGTTCTGTATTCTTATATCACAGCTCTGACTGCTGCCAATAGTGACGGCGTTTTCAACAAGAAGATATATCGTGCCCCTATTTCGGCTTATAAGAGCAGGCTGCCTGACTTTCTGCTGACGGTCATTTCTTGCGCTTGCGGCGTGAATTGTTTCACCGCTCTGAGGCTCAGGATTTGTTTTGAGCTTCTTGCGTTTACCGACACGCATAACAGGGTCGTTGGCGACATTGAAGCGAAATTCCCTGTTGCTGAAACAGATAATGTCCCCGTCTTCAATAAGCATACCGCCGTCTTCGACCTTTTCGGGCTTTGATGTTTCGTTCTTTCTGACATATGTTCCGTTTTTTGAAAGCGTATCGAAGACATACCACCCGTCAACACGGCGGCATATAACGGCATGGAAACGTGAAATAACATCATAGCCCAGCATTATATCGCAGGTTTTACTTTTCCCGATTGAGGTCTCCCATGTGTTAAGCGCAATCTTTTCACCTGTTTTTGAGTCCTCAATAAATGCATAGTTCTCATTGACGGGGTGACCTATAAGAAGCGTCATAAAGCACTTGACAAGAATTATAAACGCAAGCAAAGGCAAAGCGTAACGGCAGAAGCCGACAACAAGTTCCATGTCATTCCCCTCCTCATTTTATTATGGAATAATATAATAATACTATTTATAAAAATTGTCAAATACGTTAAAATTTTTCTGAAGATATAAATAAAAAAGTATGGAACAGCGGCCGAAAAAGTCACATATTCCATACAGTTTTTTAATATAAAGATAAATCAGTTGAGCTTGCCGTAGCGTGAAACCGATGCAGCGCCGGCGTCGGTTCTGGGTGCTCTTGATTCTGAGGGAGCCGGTGACTCTTCTCTTGAAGAGCGATTGCCCTTTGAGCGACCCTTGTTATAGCCGCCGCGGCCCTTATTATAACCGCCCTTTGAGTATCTTCCGCCCTTTGAAGGATTCGTGGGCTTAACGCCCTCCTTGAGAGAAATGACAACTCTTCTGTCAGCGTCTGAGCCGACTGAATGTGAGGTTACGCCCTCAACATCCTGAACAGCTGTGTGAATAATACGTCTCTCAAACGGGTTCATCGGCTCAAGAGTGATATTTCTGCCGTATTTTGCAACCTTAGCCGCATTCTTGTGAGCTAAAGCAATAAGAGTCTTTTCTCTCTTTTCACGGTAGTCACCGATATTGATTGAAACTCTCTTATAGTCTTCACTGCCTCTGTTGACAACAAGTCTTGTCAGATATTGAATAGCGTCGAGGGTCTCGCCTCTTCTGCCGATAACTATTCCGTAGTCATCGCCGCAGTCAAGGTCGATAATAATATCGTCGCCTTCTTCTCTTGCATTTGCCGTAGCTTTCATGCCCATACCGTCAAGTATCTGCATGAGGTAATTAACAGCCTTGTTCATAGCTGTCTGTTCTTCGTATTCATAGTATGCTCTTGCCTTTGCGGGAGTTCCGCCAAAGATGCCGAGAATTTTTTTCTGAGGTCTTTCGACTATCTCGCTCACGACATCAACATCTTCAGGAGCATTAAGAGCGGCTTTTGCGTTTGCAATAGCCTCTTCAATAGTAGCACCTGTTGCGAATGCTTCTTTTATCAAATTTTTCACCACCGTTAAGGTTAATTTTCAAGTTTAGTTTTTGCCTGCTACGCCCTTGACATTTTCTTCTCTTGAGCGCCGTTCAATGGTCTCTTCAACCATAAGCTTAGCAAGCACCTTTTTCGGCTCATGAGTAATGCCGAGAATAAAAGTCTGAAGAAATCCGACGACGTTTGAAATTATCCAATAGATACCGACAGCCGCAGGGAGTGAGAAAGTAATCCACAGCGACATTACCGGGCCCATGAGGAACATCATACAGCTCATGGATTTCATCTGAGTAGCCTGCGGGTTTGTTCTTTCCTGTCTTTTCTGAGTATAGACTGAGGTCAGAAGTGAAGTCAGGCAGGCGAGAATAGGTATAAGGAGAAGTAGCTTTTCGTCTCTTGTGGCTGTTGTCAGATGCTTTAAGGTCTCTGTTGAGGGGCGCGCATAAAGAGGAACGCCGAAAATTGTGAAGTTGTCGGCAAAATTCCTGATTGTTGCAACGACATCCTGCGGAGCGTTCGGATGCTTAGTGAGGATAGCGTCAAACGAGTCAAGAATATGCATTTCAGCCTGAGTGATTCTGCCCGAAAGCTGATCTTGAACCTTTGAAAGCCCGAGGCTGTTATAGGCGTCAACAAACGGCTGGAGAACCTCTGTCTTTATGCTCAGAATATAGCTCAGCGGCTTATATATTGCGCCGTAAAGACCCCACATGACGGGAAGCTGAATAAGAAGCGGAAGGCACGAGCCTGTCATTGAGTTATAGCCCTCTCTAGAGTACAGCTCCTGCTGTTCCTGCTGAATAAGCTGCTGCTTGTCCGGCTTATTATAGTCCTTATACTTTTCCTGAATTCTTTTGAGTTTTGTCTGCATGCGCATCTGTTTAGCTGCGCCTTTTTGCTGGCTTATTGTTGAGGGCAGAAGAATAACTCTGAAAAATAAAGTGAACAGAGTCAGAGCGATAAGATAATTGTTACCGACTATTGTGTAGATGCCCTTGAGTATCCAGCCGAAAATCTGGTAGTAGAAACTCATCATTGTTTTTGGTTCCTCCGTAAAGTTTTTGGCGTATGGAAATCAGAAATACATTCTCAGTGATGACGGTTTGACAGGTCCAAGTCCTGTCTCTTGGGGGGCACAGGGTCATATCCGCCTTTAGACAGCGGATTACATCTTAAAAGACGCCACAGGGCAAGAAGACCGCCCTTGAAAGCGCCGTGAACCTCGATAGCTTCCACGGCATAGGTTGAACAGGTCGGGTAATAACGACACATCGGCGGAAAATGAGGAGATATATACTTTCTGTAAAATCGCAGAATTGCGAGAAAAATCTTCTTCATTTTATCACATCCAGTTCCTTGAGAGCACTTATCATGGCTTTCTCAACTGCCGTGCTTTTTAAATATTTGGTTTTTCCCCTGGCAACGAAAACTAAATCCCGATCGCCTTGTATTGAATAATTCTTCAACACCGACTGAAATGCAGCCCTAATAACCCTACGGGAACGGTTTCGTTCAACTGCGTTTCCGATTTTTTTGCTTGTAGTTATGCCGACACGACAAACGCCCGCACTGTTTTTCGCTGAATAAACAACAAGTGCAGGAGTTGCTATGGATTTACCACGGTAATAAGCTCTGACGAAATCCGTGTTCTGTTTCAAAGTCACATAATTCTGCAAAGCAATAAATCTTTATGAACGAGAAGAACTGCAGTGCATAAATCAGTATGTTAACTGCTTTCTGCCCTTTGCTCTGCGGCGAGCGAGAACCTTGCGACCGTTTCTGTCAGCCATTCTCTTACGGAAGCCGTGTTCCATTTTTCTGTGACGCTTCTTGGGCTGGTAAGTTCTTTTCATGTTCATAACCTCCTTTTCAAATAAGATAACAGGTGCATAGGAGTAGTAGAAGTGAGCACACCTTACGAAGAGCCATTATATAACAAAACAGCCCTGTTTGTCAAGGGCTGAAAGCATAATAAAACTATACATGAAAATATATTAAAACAGTACATCAGAATACAAAAAACAGTTAAGAATTTTAAAGGAAAATCATTTAATCCGTTGATTAGAACAAAATGTCATGTTATAATAAGTTCATAATTTATTTCAAGGAGGTTAACATATGAAAAAACTAATCAGCGTTTTACTGAGTATAATTCTTGCATTTTCTGTTGCAGCGCCGGCTTTTGCCGCCGAGGCTGAAGAATTTCCCACAATATATGTAACCGGCGCACAGACGAACGAAATCTACAGCGCCGAAAATGAAAGAATATACCCCACCGGAAATGACGGGAAAGAAATATTAAAGCAAGCCTTAAAGCCGTGTCTTGAAAAACTTGTCGAGGGTATGATAACAGGAGACTACGCCCCTTATGTTCAGGAGTTTTATAACGCTTTAGCTCCCGCTTTTGAAAAGGTCATTCTTGACAAAAACGGCGAAGCGTCTGACGGCAGTCACCCGAAATACCATTCCTCCACAGTAAAGGTTTCAAACAAGCAGTCAGGTTACAGATGGAACGATTATTCCTTCTGGTATGACTGGCGTGAATCACCGATAAAGAGCGCCACAGAGCTTAAAAATTACATTGACAGAGTCAAAGCAGCAACCGGCAAGTCAAAGGTTCAGATTATAGGTCGCTGCTACGGCGCAAACGTTGTTTCGGCTTATATCGTTCTCTATAAGGAACACGCCGCCGAAAATGTTTCCGATATCGCGTACTATTCATCGTCAGCCTGGGGCATTGACTTTATGAGTGCGCTTTTCACCGGCGAATTATATTTTGACGAAACGGCAATTTCAAGTTTCGTTGATTATTATATGGAGAACAAGGATATCATCGAAGATGAAGCACTCAAGGAGCTTATTGTTACTATGGTTGAGCTGTTCAGCCAGATTAAGGTTCTCGGTCTGACAGGCGACGCTCTCCTCAAGCTGATAGCCCAGTTCAAAGCCGACCTTATCCCCGAAGCCGTTCTCGCATGCGTAGGCTCATGGCCGTCATACTGGGCAATGGTGACATCAGATAAATATGAAAAGGCAAGAGATTTTATCTTCGCAGGTCGCGAAGAGGAATACGCAAAGTTTATAGAAAAAACCGACGCATACCACTATGAGGTTCAGCTCAATATTGACAGCACAATGCTTGAGCTTCAGAAAGAGGGCGTAAACTTCTATATCTTCGCTAAATATAACTTCCCCGAATTCCCGCTTTATAAGGGTGCTACAACTCAGGGCGACGCCTACACCTCTGTTTACAGACAGTCGTTCGGCGCAAATGCCGCCGATTACGGTAAGGTTTTCTCAGACAAATATATCTCTTCAGTAGAAGAAGCAAACCGCAAATACATTTCGCCCGATAAGAAAATTGACGCTTCAACCTGCCTTTTCCCCGAAACGACATGGTTTATAAAGGATCTTCATCACAACAATTTCGGTCCGCTTCATAATATGAGCTTTGAGATTATGCGCTATGACATGACAGTTGAAAGCGAAAAGTATCCTCAGTTTCTTATTTATCAGGACAGCACTATCTCTGCATTGACAGGTCCTGACGATGACGCAACAAAGCCCGAAGACAATAAGCTCGTCAGCTTTTTCCGTTTTCTTAAATCACTGTTCACCTTTATTGCAAAGCTCATAAAAGGCAAAACAAAAATCGAGCTTCCCTTTTAAGAACGGATTTATACCTCAAAACTTTTTGAAAATATAAAACTTATTCAAAAACTGCCGCTTCATTCAATCGAAGCGGCAGTTCCGTTTTTATTTAAGTTTATCAATATAATCGCACGCAGCTATTGCGGCAGACGCGCCGTCAGCCGTCGCTGTCGTGACCTGTCTGACTTTCTTTGTTCGGCAGTCGCCTGCGACAAAAATGCCTAAGGCATCAGTCAGGCAGTTTTCATCAGAAACGATATATCCGTTTTTGTCGAGCCTGACAATATCTTCAAACTGCTCATTCTGAGGTATAAGACCTATGGCAACAAAAAGTCCGTCAAGCGGGAGATCCGTCAGCTCTCCGTTTTCCTCGCCCTCGGCTTCGTTTCTCAGAACTACGCCCTCAAAGGCTTTCTCGCCGAGAAAAGAATAGACCGTCTTGTCGGTGAGAATTCTGACATTATCTTTAGCTTTAAGCTGATTGCAAAGCTGTTCCTCACCCGTGAGAAAGCTGAGGTTCTGAATAACATAAACCCGTCTTGCAAGCTCGGAGAGAAGAAGCGCCTCCTGCAAAGCCGAGTTGCCTCCACCGACGACGCCGACAATTTTATCCTTGTAGAACGCACCGTCGCATACCGCACAGAATGAAATTCCGTCGCCGATATATTTTTCTTCGTCCTTTACGCCGAGGCGTCTGTGCTTTGCGCCTGTCGCTATAATAACCGACTTTGCGTAAAACTCGCCGATGTCGGTCTCGACGGTGAAAAACTCGCCCTTGCGTATGCGTGTGACGACAGCCGACTCAAAGTCAGCGCCCTGATTTATCACCTGATCGACCAGCTTTTCGGCAAACTCACTGCCCGTCAGCTCCGTAAAGCCGGGAATATTCTCAACCTTCGGCGAAAAAGTAATCTGACCGCCGAAAGTCTCTTTTTCGATAACTAAAACGCTTTTATTTGCCCTGCGTGAATACAGAGCGGCGACAAGCCCCGCAGGGCCGCCGCCGACAACGATTATATCATACATATTATATTACGCCTCGGTATTGATATATTTTTTGATCTCTGCAACTCCGGCAAGCTTTGAACACTCGCCGTTCTGAACTATAACAAGCGTCGGAGCCTGTCTTATCGAAAGCGCCGAAGCTCTTTCGGGTTCGTCGTTTGCATATACCTTTTCATACACAATGCCCGCTTTATCAAGAGCGGCGCAGGCTATCTTGCAGTTGGGGCAGGTTGCCGTTGCGAAAAGATAAATGCCGTCTTTCTCACCGCATTCGCCCGCAGGTGCCGAAACTGTGTCGGCTGTCTTTGAAGCGGCGCCGTCCTTATTTCTGAGAACCGAATGACCTATATCATAAACCTTACGGTCGGCGTATTCCTGAGTCTTGCCGTCGTTCCAGTTCTGAACAGGGCGGTAGTAGCCTGTAATACGGCTGTAAACCTCTGTTCTGTCGCCACACTCGGGGCAGAGATAATGCTCGCCCGTGATATATCCGTGAGTCTTGCAGACTGAATATGTCGGTGAAAGAGTGTAATAAGGAAGAGAATAATTCTCTGCAACTTTCTTGACAAGGCTTGCCGCCGCTTTCCAGTCGGGGAGCTTTTCGCCGAGGAATGCGTGGAATACCGTACCCGAGGTGTAGAGCGTCTGGAGTCTGTCCTGAATATCGAGAGCCGAGAAGATATCCTCTGTGTAGCCGACAGGAAGATGTGAGCTGTTTGTGTAATAAGGCGTATCCTTGCTCGTCTTTGCGGCTGTGATGATGTCGGGGTAGCGCTTGACATCATGCTTTGCCAGACGGTATGCGGTTGACTCGGCGGGCGTAGCCTCAAGATTATAAAGGTCGCCGTATTCAACCTGATAGTCTGAAAGTCTCTCTCTCATATGGTTGAGAACCTCGACAGTGAAATCCTGAGCCTTCTTGTGGGTAAGATCTGCCTTAATCCATTTAGCGTTAAGACAAGCCTCATTCATACCGACAAGACCTATTGTCGAGAAATGGTTATTGAATGTACCGAGATATCTCTTGGTGTAAGGATAAAGACCCGAGTCAAGAAGATTTGTAATAACCGTTCTCTTGACCTTGAGTGAACGGGCAGAGAGATCCATGAGCTTGTCAAGTCTCTCATAGAAATCCTTTTCATCTTTAGCAAGGTACGCTATTCTCGGCATATTGATGGTGACAACGCCGACCGAGCCTGTGCTTTCGCCCGAACCGAAGAAGCCGCCTGACTTCTTGCGAAGCTCTCTGAGGTCAAGACGAAGTCTGCAGCACATGCTGCGCACGTCGCTGGGCTCCATGTCTGAGTTGATATAGTTTGAGAAATAAGGTGTTCCGTATTTTGAAGTCATTTCAAAGAGAAGTCTGTTGTTCTCTGTGTCTGACCAGTCAAAGTTTTTGGTGATTGAATATGTGGGAATAGGATACTGGAAGCCTCTGCCGTTTGCGTCGCCCTCAATCATGACCTCAATGAATGCCTTGTTGACCATATCCATTTCTTTCTGGCAGTCCTTATACTTGAAGTCAAGCTCCTTGCCGCCTACAATACAGTTAAGCTCTGCAAGGTCAGCGGGAACAACCCAGTCAAGAGTGATATTTGTGAAAGGCGACTGGGTGCCCCAGCGTGACGGGGTGTTGACGCCGTAAATGAATGACTCAATGGATTTCTTGACCTGATCATAGCTGAGGTTATCAACCTTGACAAAAGGAGCAAGATATGTGTCAAACGACGAGAACGCCTGAGCGCCCGCCCACTCGTTCTGCATGATACCGAGGAAGTTGACCATCTGGTTACAGAGTGATGAAAGGTGCTTAGCCGGTGAAGAAGTTATCTTGCCCGTTACGCCGCCGAGACCCTCCTGAATAAGCTGTTTGAGCGACCAGCCTGCGCAGTAGCCTGTGAGCATTGAAAGGTCATGAATATGAATATCGGCGTTTCTGTGAGCGTTGGCGATATCGTCGTCATAAATCTCAGAGAGCCAATAGTTCGCCGTGATTGCGCCCGAGTTTGAAAGAATAAGACCGCCGACCGAATATGTGACGGTTGAGTTTTCTTTAACTCGCCAGTCGTTGATTTTAAGATAATTGTCAACTATCTCCTTATAGTCAACAAGAGTATTGCTCAGATTACGGAGCTTTTCTCTCTGCTTTCTGTAAAGTATATAAGCTTTCGCTACATCGTCATAACCCGCCTTGATAAGAACGGATTCAACAGCGTCCTGAATGTTTTCAACCGAGATTTTATCGTCTTTGACATTCGGCTCAAACTCAGCCGTAACCTTGAGGGCAAGGAAGTCAATAACATCGGAATGATACTGCTTTTCACAGGCGTCAAACGCAAGAATTATCGCCCCTCTTATCTTGGAAAGATCAAATGCAACGGCTTTGCCGTCTCTCTTAATAACACTATACATAGTTGTTCTGTTTCTCCCTTTCAAAAATTCAACGTGGCGATTATATCATACATATAGTGTGTTGTCAATAGATTTTATTACAATATATTGTATTAATTTTGCGTACTTTTCACACTCCGCGAAGCTGTGAAAACACTACATATTGTGTCGCTTTTTCATGCATTTTTTCTATTTCTTCCTTTGAAACAGGGCTTAAATCAGAGCCGATAAGGTTGCCCGAATCAACGAAATTCTGAAGGTAATAGCCCTGCGCCCCCTCAATCATTTCAGCTATTTCTTCAATATCCGACACGCTGTGAAACTCTTTGACAACAGTCGTTCTGAACTCATAGGGCACGCCGCTTTGCATGATAATTTCAATGCTTTTTTTAATCGGTGTAAAGTCAAATTTCTTTACACCTATAGTCTGTGCATATTTCTCGGGCGTATTCTTTATATCCATTGCGATATAGTCAACAAGTCCCCTGTCGATAAGATTTTTCAGCGTTTCGGGGTATGAACCGTTGGTGTCAAGTTTAACAGCATAGCCGAGCTCTCTGACCTTTGTGATAAAGTCGGCAATATCGGCGTTCATCAGCGGCTCTCCGCCGGTGATGCACACACCGTCGAGAATACCGACACGCTTTCTGAGATATTCGAATATCTCCTCCTCGGAATAAACTTCATCCTTATCAAGTTCAGTCACAAGTCTTGCATTGTGACAAAACGGGCACCGGAAATTACAACCGCCGGTGAAAATTGTACACGCAACCTTACCCGGAAAATCAAGCAGTGTCATCTTCTGAAGTCCGTATATTTTCATTTTTTCAAGCCTCCGTAAATAATAATATAGTCATATCGGGCTGATATTTTCATGATAAAATCAAAAATCAGCGTTTGATTTTCATAAAATTGTAAGGTTATTTTACTTTACACATTTCACATTTTCACTTATACCCTATTGTGAGCGCTAAAACCCGTTTTTCAGGCTTTTTGATTGCCTCAAAGGCGCATTTCGGCTGGAAAATATGCAAAAATCCCCTTTATCGGGTTATATGTAAAGTTATTTAGCTTTACTCCACTTTAGCGAACAGTCATAAACCGATATCTAATTTATCACAATAAAACGCATCAGTCAAGCCGAATATCTTTGTTTCGGGATTATTTAAACGCAAAAGGACTGCCTCATTCAGCGCAGAACAAAAGCAAAATTATTCTGATTACATCATCAATTTGATATTTTGCTTTTTGTCTGCTCTTAATTCGGCAGCCCGTATAAAAATTTTCTCTCTTTATTCTTTATTTGAGCTTACTATTGAGAAGTAAGCATTTGATGTTATCTTATAAAGCACGATATAGAACACTCCGAAGAGCACGAACGCCGCCGCTGTGACTAAAATGACGAAAGAAAGATTAGTCATATTGAACAGCATAAGAATCTTCCATATCGGCGGAAATGCAAAGCAAAGATGAATACCCGCCATGATAAGAGGCGCAAAGAAAACCGTCAGCGTCTGTGAATTGACGCTCTTTGATATATCTTTTTTCGTCATTCCGACCTTCTGCATTATTTCAAATCTTGCCTTATCTTCATAGCCCTCGGAAATCTGTTTATAATAGATTATCATTGCCATTGCGAAAATAAAGATAATGCTGAGTATTATACCGATAAAGAACAGTCCGCCATAGGTTGTGTAGAAATCGGCTTTCTGTTCATCAAGACAGTCGAGTTCATAAGTGTATCCGCCATCTTCATTATGGATAAAGTCAACCTGACCTATAGCGTTTCTCTGAGCCTGAATAACTTCTATGGTCTTTTCTTCGCTTTCATCAAGGTTATAGGCGTAATAAAGGCAGGTGTCAAGCATTCGGGAGCCGGTGAAATCAACAAGGCTGTCGAGCTTTTCTATATCGCCAAAATCAGAAATAACCGCAATTACAGACGAAACTGCCGCAACATTCGCAGTGCCGATATTCGGGTATTTGTCAAGCGAGCCTATAGCCTTCAGATTAACATCGCCTATTCTCAGCGCATCGTCATTAAAAGTGCATCTTATCGTCGCAGTCATTACCTGACCCTTTTCTATTTTAAGGTCTGTGCCCATGATTTTATTATAATCGCTGACGCTCATAAAATAGAGCTGTCTTATATCATCCATGACAACGACCTTGTTCACCACTCTTTCCACATCCGGCTCAATAACTCCGTTTTTGAGAAGACCGACTATATAAGCGTAGCGAAAGCTTCTTGTTTCTGAGGGCTTCACACCCTCTTCTTCAAACACCCTGCCGTAATGCTCTTCAAGCTGTGACATATATTTTTCATCAAGATAATCAATCGACGGCGGAAAAGTCACAATCTGATTTTCCATGGGGAAGCGGGCTTTCATTGAATCGCCGGCGCCGAAATATAGACTCGCCGAAGAAGCTATCATAACAAGAACCATTGTCGAGAGAATACATATTGATGCAAGCCCTGCGCCGTTTCTCTTCATGCGGTATGCCATTGAGGAAATCGAAACGAAGTGATTTTTCTTATAGTAATAGTTTTTGTTTTTCTGAAGCGCCTTGCAAAGTGTGACCGAGCCTGCGATAAACAGCAGATATGTGGCGGCAATAACCATAATAACGGCTATAAGAAAGTTTGACAAAGCCGAAAGAGGCGATTTTGTGAGAACCGCTATAAGGTATGCGGCAATAAGTATCACCGCACCGAGAACAGCCGCAACAAAATTTGCTTTAGGCGGCTTTTCTCCGTAGTTTTCGCTCTTCATAAGGTCAAGGGCGTCTTTCTTTCCGACCTCAAAAAGAGATCTCAGAAATAGCACGGCGAAAATTGCCAAAAACAGCACAATCGTATATTTAAGAGACGACAGCTCAACCGAAAATTTGTAGCTGACCTGAGCTTTTGTAATATACAGAAGCCCGAGCTCTGCAAGTTTTGAAAGTATAATACCGAAAAACAGACCCGCCGCAATACTCACGACGCATACCATAAGAGATTCGAAGCAAATTATTTTGCAGATGCCTTTCTTATCCATGCCGAGAATATTATAAAGACCGAACTCCTTGTTTCTTCGGCGGATAAGAAACGAATTGGTGTAGAAAAGGAAAATCAGTGAAAACACGGCGATAACAAATTTTCCCATTGAAAGAACCATTGAGAGATTCCCACCTCCGCTGATTTCTTTAACCGCTTCGGATTGCCCGAGAAAATCAATGATATAATACATCATTACACTGCCGATGCATGAAATGAAATAAGGTATATACAGCTTGGCGTTTTTTCTCATACCGAGAAGCGCAAGGCGGGGATAAAGCTTTGTTTTCATTTTTCTTCACCGCCTGTCGCAAGCATTGTGAGTGTGTCTGAAATCTTCTGATAAAGCTGACTGTCGGTGTCATTGCCTCGGTAAAGCTGATGAAATACCTCGCCGTCCTTTATAAAAAGAACTCTGTTTGCCGTGCTCGCCGCCTTGAGCGAATGAGTAACCATAATTATTGTCTGACCGATTTTGTTTATGTCGCCGAAAAGCCTTAACAGCTCGTCGGTTGACTTTGAGTCAAGAGCACCCGTCGGCTCGTCGGCAAGGATAAGTTTTGGCTCTGTGATAAGAGCACGGGCAACCGCTCCCCTCTGTTTCTGACCGCCCGATATCTCATAGGGGTACTTTTTCAGTATTTCGGCTATTCCGAGCTTTTCGGCTATAGGTATAATTCTCTTTTCCATCTCCTTATGGCTTACGCCTGAGAGAACAAGCGGAAGATAAATATTGTCTTCGAGAGTGAAGGTATCGAGAAGATTAAATTCCTGAAAGACGAAGCCGAGATTGTCTCTTCTGAAAGTTGCCATATCGCTCTCTTTTATTTCGGCGATATTTTTTCCGTCCAGAACAACACTGCCGCCCGTCGGCTTTATAAGAGCCGCTAAAATATTGAGAAGCGTTGTTTTGCCCGAGCCCGATTCACCCATGACCGCAACATATTCGCCCTTTTCAACCTTGAAGCTGACATTTTTCAGCGCCTCAACCTTATTTGAGCCAAGTCGGGTTGAATAGGTCTTTTTAAGACCTGTTATTTCAAGATAACTCATTTTTCTTTTCCTCCTGTTTGTCGGTGCGTTTTCCGCACTCGTTTTTTACAGCTATATTATATAAAAGCGGAAAACATATCGCCATTCAATCGGCTTACATTTTCCGCTTTAAATCTTACAGTTTTGTAAGTTTTATTCTTTTCTCAGCTTATACTGCTCTAAATCAAGGCATACCCTTGTGCCTTCCCCCACTTTTGATTTAATAGAAATGCCTATACCGAGGTTATCGCATACCCTCTTGCAAAGGTAAAGACCGATACCGCTCGCCGACTTGTCCGTTCTGCCGTTAATACCGGTGTATCCGTTTTCGAACACTCTCGGCACGTCCTCGGGCGCAATACCTATACCCGTGTCTTCAATGAAGAGCTTCTCTTCACGGGTATATATATGTATTCCTCCCTCACGGGTATATTTCAGTGCATTTGAAATTATCTGCTCCAAAACAAAGGAGAACCATTTTTCATCGGTGACAAACATTATGTCGGTTTCTTCATAGTCAAGTCTCAGCTTCTTATTTATAAAATCGGGCGCAAACTTTTTGATTGAATTTTTAATCAGTGTATCGGCACTCTGCTCTTTGAACACATAATCTGTTGAAACCGAATCAAGCCTTAGAAAAGCAAGAACCATTTCAACATATTGTTCAATTCTGAAAAGGTCTGAAGTGAGCTTTCTGAAAGCGGGCGAATCCTCATTCTGAAGCGTCAGCTTCATTGAGGCAATCGGTGTTTTTATCTGGTGCGCCCAGACGGTGTAATAATCCGTCATGTCGTTATATTTTGAAGCAAACTCCGTTTCAAGCTGTGACAGCTCCTGACGAAGAAGCGACACTATTTTGCAATAATCCTCTTCAGGGAGATTTTCAGCCTCGGGAATATCCGAAATAAGAAAAGAACGCAGTCTGATTATCTCGTCAAAATCATTGTGCCTTTTTTTAAATCTCAGAAAGTCAACTGCCATAAGTATTATTCCCGCAACAGCGCAAAGCACCGCAGGATAGACGACAGCCGTTATGGGCAGTCGGTAAAATATGAACGATATTGTAAAAATGAACGCAAACAGCATACATATTATTATTGTTCGCCTTTTCATTTTAATATATGAAAATAACAGCTTCATTTTTTCACCTATTCAACTATGTATCCGACGCCGAATTTTGTCATAATAAAATCCTGAAGCCCCGCCCCGTCAAGCTTCTTTCTGAGCCTGTTCACATTGACGCTTAGCGTGTTTTCGTCAACAAAGCTGTCGGTTTTCCACAGAGCCTCCATTAACTTTTCACGGCTGACAACCTTGCCTTTGTTTTCAAGCAGTGTCAGAAGGATACGGTATTCGTTTTTTGAAAGCTCAATTTTTTCGTTATTGAATAATAGCGTGTTGTTTGCGGTGTTTAGAAGTGCGCCTCTGTGTTCAATAACCGACGAATTAACAGCAAAGTCATAGGTTCTGCGAAGCATTGCCTGAATTTTCGCCATGAGAACCCCCATGTCAAAAGGCTTTGTTATGAAGTCGTCTGCGCCCATACTCATCGCCATAACGATGTTCATGTTATCCCCCGCCGAGGAGATAAAGATAACAGGCACCTTTGACACCTTTCTTATCTCTTCACACCAGTAGTATCCGTTATAGAACGGCAGTGAGATATCCATTAACACAATATGGGGCTGAAAGTTGGCAAAATCCTTTATGACGCTTCGAAAGTCCGTGACAACACGGCTTTCGATATTCCACATCTTAGCCTGAGCTTCAATCGCCGAGGCTATCCCCTCTTCATCTTCAACTATAAGTAAACGGTAAGTCATTTCATCCCTTCTTCCGCTTTTCATTCTATCACAGAAAGCACCTTTAGTAAATATGAAAAAACAAAAAAGCAAAAAGGGGTTGACAAATCGTGACTACAGGTGTAGAATAAATCCAGACTACGATCGTAGACTAATTTCGGAGGTGATATTTTGGTGAAAGATTTAACCATAGGCGAAGCGGAGCTTGAAATAATGAAGGTTCTGTGGAAAGAAAAAAAGCCCGTCAACACACAGTTCATAAACAAGGCGGTTGAGGCAAAGGGCTGGAAGAGAACAACAATTTCAACCTTTCTGACAAGACTCACGCAAAAAGGCGCTGTCAAAAGCGAAAAAGAGGGCAACACCTATTATTATGAAGCTCTCATAAGTGAACGGGAATACCGCAGAATGAAAACGAAAAATCTCATTTCGACGCTCTACGGCGGTTCTGTCAAGGAGTTCACTGCCGCACTTTTTGAGGACGAAGAGCTTTCAAAAAGCGACATTGACGAGCTCAGGGCTTTTATTAACTCGCTGGAGGAAAAGTAATGCTTTTATTCATGTTTAAAAGTATGCTTCTCTGTTCACTTATCGGTACGGTTCTTTTCGGAGTGCTGTGTCTGATAAGACCGCTGACCGAGCGTTTTTTCAGCTCTTCATGGCACTATTTTATCGGGCTTTGCGTAATGCTAATTATGATTTTCCCGATAAGGATAGCTCTGCCCGAAAGCTATGAAAGCGAAAGCCGGAATATAATTTATTACGAAGAGAAAAATGACGAAACGGAGTTTTCGAAGTCCGAAAACCGTGAGAACGGAGAAATAAGCAGAGAAAAAGAAACAAGTCCGTTCTTTGAAAGACTTGCCGTTATTTCAGCGTATGCATGGGGACTGACTGCGCTTGCGCTTCTTATAAAGAACGAAGCCGCCTACGCTGTTTTTATGCACAGAATGAGAAGAGGCACAAATGAAGCTTGCTCGAACGCTTCTCTGTGCCGAAAACATCTGCGCATACGAAAAGGGAGCTGTATTTCTTCACCGATGGTTTCGGGCATTATTTCACCGACACTGTTTCTGCCTGACATTTCTTTGTCGGACGAAGAAATGAAGGTCATTCTTTCTCACGAAATAATTCATCTTCGAAGAAGAGACCTGATATTAAAAAGGTTAATTGTATTTGTCAGATGCATACATTTTTTCAACCCATTTGTGCATCTGCTGGCAAAGAAAATTGACCTTGACTGCGAAATTTCGTGCGACCTTGCCGCAACAAAAAATATGAATGATGAAGAAAAACACAGCTATATGCTGACTATTCTAAGTCTCATTTCACGCTCAGGGCTTGGGAGCAGCGAATTTTCCGTCAGTATAATTTCAGGCAAGGATACTCTTAAAAGGAGGTTTTACAAAATTAATAACAGAGAAAAAATCAATAAAAAAGTTAAAGCACTTTCTGCTGTTGTCGCCCTCATACTGATAATATCATCGGTATGCGTTTCGGGTGTATTGGCTTCCGGAATAAAAAAGCCCGAAGCCGAAGAAACCGTCTCACAGGCGCCGACGACCGTTTTAAGCGCGGCGGATAAAACAGAAGAACCGCCGAAAAAGAAAAATCCCGTTTCCGAAGAGCCGAAAACGGAAAACATTATCACTACTGCAGAGGCAGAGCTTCAGCCCACAGAGAGTGTTGACTACCGCGCCGAAAATGAGCCGGTAGCCACAGAAGCTCCTGCTGAAAAAACAGATAAAGTCGAAGATACGACTGTTCCTGTAGTAAATGAGACAGAAAAGCCGGCAGAAACGAGTGCCAAGCTTAAAACAGAAGCTCCTGCCGAAACAACCGATAAAGCCGAAGCGACCACCGTTCCTGTAGTAGCTGAGACAGAAAAGCCCTCAGAAACGAGCGTCGAGCTTAAAGCTGAACAGTTTCTTTATCCGTGCAGTGAAAGAATAGTAACCGCTTCTTTCGGCGGAAAAAGAAATCATAACGGTGTTGACTTTAAAGCAAAGCTCGGCTCTGACGTCTATGCCTCGGCAGACGCGACTGTAATATTTGCAGGCAGCAGCGAAGAAGCGGGAATAAGTGTAACGCTTAAAACCGCCTCGGGCACAAGGCTTATCTATGAACACCTTGACAGCCTGCTTGTCAAAAAGGGTGACACCGTCAAAGCAGGTCAGGTAATAGCTAAATCGGGCGCAACGGGTAACGCAACAGGTCCGTGTCTTCACTTCGGCGTTGTCATAAACGGCGAATACAAAGACCCTGAGCTTTATCTCGGATAATTATCAAAAACAGAATAACGAAACCGCAGTGAGCATCGGGCGAAAGCCCGATGCTCTTCTTTGTGTCGGTTAAAAGTCACACGATTTATCATATATATGTCTCATTCTAAACAATAATCCGGCAGATTTTGACCTGTCGGATTATAAATTGCATTTTAGTAATCAGCCCATCAGTTTCTTGATATTTGAAAGTCTGTTGAGAGCTTCATAGAGTGTTTCGTCCTTTTTAGCGAAGTGAACACGGACTATGTTATTGACATTTTCTCTGAAAAATGATGTGCCCGGTACGCAGGCAACGCCGACTTTTTCAGCCATTTGTTCACAGAACTCAACATCAGTCTGACCCTTTTTGAGATAAGGACCGATATCGGCAAGGACGAAATAAGCTCCCTGCGGGTCTGTGAAAGGAATACCTATATCTTTAAGACCGTCGGTGAACAGCTTCTTCATGTGGGCATAGTGGTCGCCGAATTCCTTATAATAGCTGTCGGGCATTTCGAGACCGACAACTGCCGCCTCCATAAGCGGCGAAGCGGCGCCGACCGTGTTAAAGTCGTGATACTGCTTTATTCTGTCCATAAGATGCTTCGGCGCTATAGCATAGCCGAGTCTCCAGCCTGTTATAGAATATGTCTTTGAAAGTGAGGAACAGCTGACTGTTCTCTCCCACATTCCGGGCAGACTGTTCATATAGATATGCTTGTTGTCATCATAAATGATATGCTCATAAACCTCGTCCATGATTGCATAAACATCATATTTGATGCAAAGCTCGCTTATAAGTTTGAGTTCATCATAGGTGAATACCTTTCCGCTCGGGTTCGAGGGGTTGCAGATAAGAATTGCCTTTGCCCCCTGTCTGAAAGCGTCCTCAAGAACCTCGGGGTCAAAATTGAACTGAGGCGGAACAAGCGGAACGAATATAGGCTCACAGTCAGCCATGATAGCCTGCGCGTGATAGTTTTCAAAATAGGGTGAGAAAAGAATAATCTTGTCACCCGGGTTTGTCAGAGCAAAGATAGTGTCAACCATAGCTTCTGTCGAACCGATGGTTATAACCATTTCTGTCTCGGGGTCAAGCGTTCTGCCCATAAATCTGCCCGCTTTTTTAGCAAGCGCCTGTCTGAAATTAGGCGCGCCCATTGTTATAGGATACTGGTGAGGTCCAATAGCGCTGATTTCGGCGAGTCTGTCGGTTATCGCCTTGGGCGGGTCAAAATCGGGGAAGCCCTGAGCGAGATTTATTGCGTTATTGGCAATAGCGATTCTCGTCATCCGGCGGATAACCGAGTCGGTGAAAAACTGATTTTTTCTGGAGAGTTCCTGCATTTTAGGTTTGCCTTCTTTCTTACTTGAGGTCTTCTATAGTTTCGGTCTTTATACCGTTTTCTCTGAGTGTTTCTTCAAGCTTATCGGTGTCATGCACTCTGAAAATCATATGCGCCTGACCGTCAGCCTGACCGAATACCGAATACATATATGAAATATCAATGTTCTTTTCAGCCAGAAGCTTCAGAAGTTTTCCGAGACCGCCCGGCTGATCGGGCACCGACACGGCGGTGACGGCGACCTGACTTGTTATTATCTCTTTCTGAGAAAGAGCCTTTTTCGCTTTTTCTGTGTCAGTGACTATAAGGCGAAGAACGCCGTAGTCTGTCGTTTCTGCAATAAAAAGAGCACGGATATCAATATCGTTTTCATAAAGAATATTTGTGATTTCCGAAAGCTCGCCTGCTCGGTTTTCAAGAAATACCGATAACTGCTGTACCATAATATCTCCTCCTTAAATCTTTCTGTTGTCAATAATTCTGACCGCCTTGCCCTCGCTTCGTGCGATTGACTTGGGAGCAACAAGACGAACCTTGGCGTAAATGCCGAGCATTGATTTAAGCTCAGCGACGAGCTTTTTCTCTCTCTCGGTGATATCGGCAAGCTCGTCTGAGAAAAGGTCGGGCGTCATTTCGACAAGAACTTCAATGGTGTCTGAGTTGTTAACACGGTCAACAATAATCTGATAATTCGGGCTGTAGCCGTTATCAATAAGAACTGTTTCAATCTGTGACGGGAACACATTGACTCCCTTGATAATGAGCATATCGTCGCTTCTGCCTCTGGGCTTTGACATTCTGATAAATGTTCTGCCGCAGGAGCATTTCTCTCTTGAGAGAACGCAGATATCTTTTGTTCTGTATCTGAGAAGCGGGAACGCCTTCTTTGTCAGCGAAGTGAAAACAAGCTCGCCCTGTGTGCCCTCGGGGAGGACTTCGCCTGTCTTGGGGTCTATAATTTCAGCGATGAAATGGTCCTCGTTAATGTGCATACCTCTCTGTTCACTGCACTCAAACGAAACGCCGGGACCGCTAAGCTCAGTCAGACCGTAGATGTCGTATGCTTTAATGCCGAGCTTCTGCTCGATGTCTCTTCTCATCTCTTCGCTCCACGCTTCGGCGCCGAAGATGCCCGCCTTGAGCTTTATCTTGTCCTGAATACCTTTCTCGTGAATACTTTCCGCCAGGTATGCTGCGTATGACGGTGTGCAGCAGAGAATGGTTGAGCCAAGGTCAGTCATAAACTGAAGCTGTCTGTCGGTGTTGCCCGACGACATGGGGAGCGTTAAGCAGCCGACCTTGTGACTGCCGCCGTTGAGACCCGGACCGCCCGTGAAAAGACCGTAGCCGTAGCAGACCTGACACACATCTTCATTTGTTCCGCCGGCGGCGACAATAGCTCTTGCACAGCAGGTATCCCAAAGGTCAATGTCCTCCTGAGTGTAGAAAGCGATAACACGCTTGCCTGTTGTGCCCGAGGTTGACTGAATACGGACACATTCGCTCAGAGGCTTGCCCATAAGACCGTAGGGATACGCTTCACGAAGATCGTCTTTTGTTAAAAACGGGAGCTTGTGAAGGTCATCAACACTCTTTATATCGTCAATGGTAACGCCGCTGTCCTCCATCTTTTTGCGGTAGTAAGGCACATTCTCCCAAACATGCTTAACCTGTTCCATGAATCGTTCGTTCTGAAGTTTTTTGATTTCTTCAATAGGAGCACATTCGATTTCTTTCTGATAATATCTTTCCATAGTTTTCACCTTTCCTACTTTTATTTTCTGCCCAAAGCAAATGCTTTTTTGTTCATTTCAAGAAATTTTTCAGGTACGCTTCTTTCGATAGCCGAAAGCCATTCTTCTTCGGTGAAATCGAAATATCTTGAGAGCCGCCCGAGAAGAACTATATTGACCGCCTTAGCCGAGCCGGCCTCAAGAGCGAGCGACAGAGCGTCGAAAGCGTCTATATTCACGCCCAGAGCCGAAATTTTTTCATCGAGCCTTTCAGGGTACTGAGCCGCTCCCGTGATAACAGGCATAGGATTAATCTGTTGTGTGTTTGTGAGGATAATTCCGTCTTTTTTAAGATATTCGACAAAGCGAGCCGCTTCGAGAAGCTCAAACGATAAAACGAAATCCGCTTCACCCTTGTCGATAACAGGTGAATAAACCTTATCGCCGTAGCGGACATATGTCACAACGCTTCCGCCTCGCTGACTCATTCCGTGAACCTCGCTGACCTTGACGTCATAGCCCTTTGTGATAAGCATACTGCCCAAGAGTTTACTCGCTAAAAGTGTTCCCTGACCGCCGACGCCTACAATCATTATATTTTTCGTTTCCATAATCAGCCCTCCTTCTTCACGCCCAATGCGTCAAACCTGCAAAGCTGAGCGCATACCCCACAGCCTGTGCAGAGTGTAGCGTCGATAACAACTTTCTTATCGACAACGCTTATTGCGGGACAGCCTATCTTCATGCACGACTTACAGCCGATGCATTTATCAGTGTCAGGTGTGAGCGGACCGTTATGTCTGACATATTTAAGAAGAGCGCATGGACGGCGTGAAATAATAACCGAGGCTTCATCTTTTGACAGCTCTTCGTTTATAACGTCGTTACATTCTTTAAGGTTATAAGGGTCAACCACTCTGACATTTTTTATGCCGACAGCGCGGCAGAGAGCTTCAAGGTCAATCTTTGCGCAGGGGTCGCCCTTGAGATTGAAGCCCGTTGTCGGGTTCTGCTGATGACCGGTCATGCCCGTGATTGAGTTATCTAAGATGATTACCGTTGAAGCAGACTCGTTATATGCGATATTGACAAGGCCCGTAATACCCGAGTGCATAAAGGTTGAGTCGCCTATAACGGCAACCGTCTTTTTATCGTTTCCGCCGAGCTTATTAAAGCCGTGAAGCGACGAAACCGAAGCACCCATGCATATTGTTGAGTCCATCGCCGAAAGCGGTGCGACTGCGCCGAGCGTATAGCACCCGATATCGCCAAGAACCGTGAGGTTATTCTTTTTAAGGGTATAGAAAAGACCTCTGTGGGGACAGCCTGCGCACATTACGGGCGGGCGGTTCGGAATATCATCTTCGAGCTTTTTTGTCTCGGATAATACATTTCCCAGCTTTTCGGCAACTATATTCTGGCTAAGCTCGCCTATATTGCCGAATATGGCTTTTCCCTCGGCTCTGACGCCGATGTTATTGCAGTGCTCTTCGATAAAACCGTCAAGCTCTTCGACAACTATAAGTCTCTGAACCTTCTGAGCGAAAGCCTTAATCTTTTCAACCGGCATCGGATAAATCATACCGAGCTTTAAAACCGGGTATTTATCGCCGAACACCTCTTTGACATATTGATAACAGGTTGACGAGGTGATGAAGCCGAGAGCGTTATCACTGCCCTCTTCGGTTCTGTTGAGAGAAGAGGTCTCGGCAAGCTCACGCAGACTTTCAAGTCTCTTTTCGATTATCGGGTGGCGAAGTTTTGCCATACCCGGCATCATAACATATTTCTTTATGTTCTTCTCATAAGGATGCTCGGGAGCGCTTATTCTTTCACCTGTTTCAACAAGGCTCTGTGAGTGAGCGACACGGGTGCACATTTTGATAATGACAGCCGTGTCATATTTTTCCGATATTTCATACGCCGCTTTTGTGAACGCAAGAGCCTCTGCGCTGTCCGAAGGCTCAAGCATAGGCAGTTTAGCCGCTTTGGCATAATTTCGTGAATCCTGTTCATTCTGAGATGAATGCATACCTGCGTCGTCGGCGACAACGATTATCATACCTGCGTTGACGCCCGTGTAGGATATTGTAAAAAGCGGGTCGGCGGCAACATTGAGACCGACATGCTTCATTGCGCAGAAACTTCTCCTGCCCGAGAGACTTGCGCCGAAAGCAGCTTCCATCGCAACCTTTTCGTTGGGCGCCCATTCCGCATACACCTCATGGAATTTTGCCACCTTTTCGGTTATTTCCGTACTCGGAGTGCCGGGGTATGATGAAACAAATTCACAACCGGCTTCATATAATCCTCTGGCAACTGCTTCATTACCGAGCATTAAAGTTTTCATATAAAAACCCCTCTGTTTTTCTAAGTATTAGTCCGCCGTTTTAAGCCTCCTCGCCTATTGAGTCGGTTGCTTTAACTACGACCTTTTTATTATAACACGAAAAAATCTCTTCGACAAGGCTTTTTTCGGGAGCTTTTGAGATAAGGCTGACAAGCGGTACGATTATCAGACCCGCTATCATACAGAAAGCGCCGGCGTTAATGGGCGACTGAAGAAGCGTGGGGAATTTTGCACGGAAGAAGATGTTAAGAATCATAACTGCGCTTGAAAAAATGAAATTTACCCAGCAGGCAAGCTTCGTTGTTCTCTTCCAATAAAGCCCGTAGAGGAAGGGTCCGAGGAATGCGCCCGCAAGAGCACCCCATGAGATACCCATAAGCTGAGCGATAAATGTGAGTCCCTTCTTATACTGAACAATAGCTAAAACGACCGAAATGGCAATGAAGATAACAATAAATGCTCTCATAATGACAAGTTTTGTCTTCTCTGTCATTTCTTTCTTTCTCAAATCCGCAAGAAAGTCAAGAGTGAGTGTTGAGCTTGAGACAAGAACGAGAGAAGAAAGCGTTGACATTGAAGCAGAAAGAACAAGAACAACAACTATAGCTATAAGTATTGTCGGAAGCCCCTGAAGCATCGTCGGAACAACGGCGTCATAGCCCTCCGCCGCTACGTCAACCTTGTCGCCGAAAAGTCTGCCGAAGCCGCCCAGGAAGTAGCTGCCGCCGGCAATAACCAAGGCGAAAACCGTAGAAATTATCGTGCCCTTGCTGATATCGTTTTCGCTCTTGATAGCGTAGAATTTCTGAACCATCTGAGGCAGACCCCATGTCCCTAAGCTTGTGAGAAGCATAACGCCTAAAAGGTTAAGCGGGTCGGGACCGAAGAACGAAGCGAAAACGCCCGGCGTCTCAGAAACGGCGGGGTCTGTGACCTGAGCCAGACCGTTCAGTGCCGCCATAAAGCCGCCCTGTGACTTCAGAACCGCAACGATAACGGCGATAATGCCGCCTATCATTATAACGCCCTGAATAAAGTCGTTTATCGCTGTCGCCATATAGCCGCCGGCGATAACATAAATGCCGGTGAGAACAGCCATGATTATTACGCAGACACTGTAGTCAATGCTAAAAGCCATAGCGAAAAGACGGCTGAGACCGTTATAGAGCGAGGCTGTGTAGGGAATAAGGAAGATAAAAATTATAACCGCCGACATAATTTTCAAGGGTCTGCTTGAAAATCTGCTTTCGAAGAATTTCGGCATTGTGTTTGCGCCGAGGTGCTGAGTCATAATTCTCGTTCTTCTGCCGAGAACGACCCACGCAAGAAGTGAGCCCAGCAGTGCGTTTGCAATACCCGCCCAAGTGGCGGCGATGCCGTATTTCCAGCCGAACTGACCTGCGTAGCCGACAAAAACAACAGCCGAAAAATATGAAGTGCCGTATGCGAAAGCGGTGAGCCAGGGTCCGACGCTTCTGCCGCCGAGAACAAAGCCCGAAACATCTGTTGCGTGCTTGCGGCAGTAAAATCCGACAAAAATCATTACGCCGAAGAATAACAGCAAAAATAAAACCTTAATGAAAATGTCCATGATTTATACCTCCATATTTTCTTTGAAAAAATTATTTTATCAGCCTGTGACCTGAGCCTCAACAAGACTTCCGTGACAGTATTTTTCACGAAGAACAGGCTTTTCTATTTTGCCCGTCGGGTTTCTCGGAACCTTATCGAAAATTATCTTTCTCGGTCTCTTATATCTCGGCAGTCCGCCGCAGAATTCTTCTATCTCCCCGACCGTACATTCCATACCCTCTTTTATTTCTATGATAGCCGCCGCTATTTCGCCGAGTCTCTCATCGGGCATACCGATAACAGCGACATCCTTGATTTTATCGTGCTTTCTGAGAAAGTCCTCTATCTGAACGGGATAAAGATTTTCGCCGCCCGTGATAATAACGTCCTTCTTTCTGTCAACAAGATAGATAAAGCCGTCTTCATCTTCTCTCGCCATATCGCCTGTGTAAAGCCAGCCGTCACGCAAAATTTTATTGCTCTCTTCGGGATTTTTATAATAGCATATCATAACGCCCGGTCCTTTGACGGCGAGTTCGCCGACATCGCCCTGTTTAACCTTGTTGCCTTTGTCGTCGATTATCTTTGTCTCCCACAGATAGCCCGCCTTGCCTATTGCGCCAACCTTATGTATATTTTCGACCCCGAGGTGAACGCATCCGGGTCCTATGCTCTCTGAAAGACCGTAGTTCGTGTCATACTGATGATGAGGGAATTTCTCCATCCAGCGTTTTATGAGACTTTTGGGAACAGGCTGTGCGCCTATGTGCATAAGTCTCCACTGATCAAGAAGATAGTGGTCAAGATTAACTCTGCCTGCGTCTATAGCGTCAAGAATATCCTGCGCCCAGGGGACAAGAAGCCAGACTATTGTGCACTTTTCTTCGGTTATCGTTCTCAAAATCCATTCAGGCTTAACGCCCCTGAGTAGTACAGCCTTACTGCCCGAAAGAAGAGAGCCGAACCAGTGCATCTTTGCGCCTGTGTGATAAAGCGGCGGAATACAGAGAAAAACATCGTCTCTTTTCTGCGAGTGATGCTTCTGTTCAACCATACATGAGCTTATCAGCGCTCTGTGCTTATGCAGAATAGCCTTTGGGAAGCCTGTTGTGCCCGATGAAAAATAAATCGCCGCATAGTCATCCTCACTCAGCTCGACGGGCGGAACCCGTGACGAGCAGAAAGTCATGTAGTGTATGCAGTCATCTGCATACTCGGGAGTGTTTCTGCCGACAAAGAAAAGCGTCTCAACCTTTGGCATTTTATCGTGAATAGGGTCAATCCGGCTGACAAATTCGGGACCGAACACAAGAATTTCGACATCAGCCAGATCAACGCAATAAAGAATTTCATCACTTGAATAGCGATAGTTCATCGGCACGACTATACAGCCCGCCTTGAGAATACCGAAATATATCGGGAGAAACTCAAGACAGTTCATCATAAGCATTCCGACCTTTGTACCTCTGACTACTCCCCTCGAAAGAAGAAGATTTGCAAATCTGTTCGCCTGAACCTCAAATAATTCCCAGCTCATTTCTCGCCTGTAAGGAGTGCCTGTCGCCGCATTTTCAATAAGGCTCGCTTCTTTCCAGCTTATAGCTTTATCTCTCTCCTCAGACGGGTTGACCTCTACAAGAGCAATTTCCTGACCGTAAAGTCTCGCATTTCTCTCAAGCAAGTCAGTAACTACCATTATTATTTTCCTCCCTTTTACACAAAAAAAGCCCTCGGTGCTTAAAGCACTGAGGACGGGTTTTCCCGTGGTACCACCTCTGTTCACCGCAAAAACGGTCTCAGGATAATATTATCCTTAACGCTGTAACGGGCTGCCCGTCGCCGCCTACTCGCACATGGCTTTCGGAGCGCTGCTCGGAAAGGTATTTCGGCAGACGGCTTTTTCTGTCTCGCACCGACCGACAGCTCTCTTGAAAAAGTTTTCGCTTGCCTAATTGATTTTCGTCTTAGCATTTTAAAGTATTAAAGTGTGGTTTTTATAGATGATACCACACCGTATAAAAACTGTCAAGACAATTTCTTCTTTTTGCGACATAAAATACATCTGAGTATCAGCTTAAATCTATATTGTGCCCGGCGAAATTATTAAAAGGGATTTTTACTTTCCCGAAAACGATTTTTTTGCTGTCAGCTATTGACAAAACACAAAGTCAAAAGTATAATTAATAGGCTGACAAGCGCATATACTGTCAGTGTAGCTTATATATGCTGGTGTGGCGGAATAGGCAGACGCCCGGGACTTAAAATCCCGTGATAGCAATATCGTACCGGTTCGACCCCGGTCACCAGCACCAAAAAGAAAAGTCGCACGAAAGTGTGACTTTTCTTTTTGTATTATTCATTTTTCAATATTCATCATTCAATATTCATTTCATCTGCGACTTTTCTTAATGAATAATGAAGCCGCTTCGCTGATGAATAATGAATAATTGATTTTAAAGCGTTGATAATATAAGAACTTAATTCTGTTCAATCGGAATTATTTTTAAAATATCGTTATAATCGCAAATATCATTATAATAATCGTCGTAATCTAAAGAATAAAGACATCCGTCTGTGAGTATTCCGTCCTCAAAAGTCAATTCTATATAATATTCTTTATATAAATCATAGTCTTCATCTGAGTCATAATTACAGCAGCGTACCCTGTAATAATTATTTGTTTTTCCGTCATCTTTTTCAGTGAAGATAGTATATACAGAACCTTGCTCTTTACCGAAAAAACTCATTACATCATTTTCTTTATCACCGACTTTCAGAGTTTTGAACTCTTTCATAATATTTTGCATATCGTCATTTTGGTTAAAACCTATAAATGAAACGCCAAAATCAAGGCTGTCTGCTTCAAACATCACACATCCGTTTCCTATTCCATAGGCGGCAAGATTGTTGTTTTTATCTTTTTTGATAAAAATAAAACCATTACCCTCTATATGCTCTTTTGTGTTAAACCAGACTTCATATGTGTTATCGAAAAAATTGAAGTCGTTCATGCTTGCTCTGAACCGCTTGAGAGTATTCCTGTCAGTCGTTTTTTCAAACTCTTCACGGCTTATGTAATTCTCCGATTTCAGAATTGAGACCGCCTCATCATAGCTTTCAGCCTCATTGAGCAAGTTATACACAGACATTGATTTTGCTGAAATATTGCTGTTATATACATCGAACCATTTTTTATAGTTATCCCTGTATTCAGTTGATAACGGGTGCAGAATACATGTTGCGACAGAAAAAACCACAGCAGTTAAACCTATGACTTTAGTTATTTTGTTAATTGTTTTTCTTCTCATATCTTCGACAAATATAGCTAAAACGAAACAGAAAATCGACACGACAATCAAAAAGATTATTGAGCCTCTGAAGCAAACATTGTCGGCTTTATCAAAATAGTCAAAGGCATAAACAGGAGTGAATTTATCAATAAGATAACACAAATTATAATATGCGCTCCAGATTGCAGTTTGCGGATAAAAGCACCACAACATACTTATACCTATCAAAAAATTTGAAATAGCAATACTTACTATTGTGCTGATATATCTTCTTTTTATCGCATAGAGAAAAACCGCCGTGATAATAAATATCATAATAACGCTTGCCGCAGTTTGAAGCCAATGAGGGTCACCCATATATTCTATACCGGCAACCCAACAGCCCGCAAACCCGAAAGCAAGGTTCATAAGCAAAATTCCCACACCGACGCCGAAAGGCCACCACATTTTTTCGTAATAAAGCTCGTTAAAATCATCACATATGCTCTGTCTTATTTCTTCGCTTTCGCCCATTTCTTCAAGAGCCTTTTTTATACTTTGCTCTTTTGTGTAGCCGATTTCTTCATAGAAATCTATTTTTTCATATATGTGGCTTTCAAATTCATCTGAAATGGATTTCTTTCGGCTTTTGGATATATTTTTTGGTATAATCGAATCAATATAATTTTTTATCTCTTTCTCCATTTAAAACCACCTCTGATTGTGCGCTTTCATTTACACATGAACAACAGATGTGTTACAAACAACCTTGCTTACGGCTGAAGAATATGAAAACCACTCTTCCTTGGCGTTATCAAGAATTTTTTTGCCTTTCTTTGTGATGTGATAATATTTTCTTTTTCTTCCTCCGCTTTCTGTCCAGTAAGACTCAACATAACCGTCCTGTTCAAAAGCGTGCAAAATAGGGTAAAGCGTGCCCTCCTTGAAAGTGAAAAGGTTTTCGCTTCGGCGTTCAATTTCTTTGATAATTCTGTAGCCGTATAAATCTTCATTTTCAAGCACAGAAAGCACAAGAAGAGAACTGCTTCCCTTTGTCAGTGTTTTTTTAATGTTCATACAAAGACCTCCCGATGTTATATAGAATTTATATGCATTGTGTTTCTATGCATAGAATATCATAGTATTGCCCCATTGTCAATACATAATATATAAATACGTCTCCGAAAAAAGATTACTTCAACTTTTTATTACTTTATACTTGCCAAACGACACAACAAAGTGTAGCATATAAGAAAAGAATGAAAAAAATCTGTCTTCGTCTCACTCAAAATCATAAAATCCTTGCCGGCGTAAAATATTCAAGAGTACTGATTATCATTTATTCATACGGAGGAAAATAATGATTATTCTTATCTCGGGCGCATCTCACACGGGCAAAACCGCCCTTGCTCAAAAACTGCTTGAAAAGTATCACTACCCGTATTTATCAATAGACCATTTAAAAATGGGGCTTATCAGAAGCGGTCAGACTTCACTGACGCCGACGAGTGAAGACAAAGCGCTGACGGACTATTTATGGCCTATCGTGAGCGAAATAATCAAAACAGCCATTGAGAATAATCAAAACCTTATTGTTGAGGGGTGCTATATTCCGTTTGATTATTCAAAAAGCTTTAGTGAGGAATATCTCAGGCATATAAAATACTGCTGTCTTGTTATGAGCGAAAAATATATTCTCAATCATTTCGGCGATATCAAGAGGTATGCGGGAGTTATAGAAAACCGAGGATATGATGGGGACTGCACAATAGAAAGCGTGCTCAGAGATAATAAAGAGGTTTTGAAAGAGTGCCGTGCATACAGCGTAAACTATCTGCTTATTGACGGTGAATACAAAACCGATATTTCACTTTTTGCATAATCGGGATTTTGCTCTAATTCACACTCAGCACCTCCTGAAATGCATATTTGAAGATATCCTTCATTGCTTCCGCGATTTTATTATTGATGTGAATTTCTGAATTATCACACACTCTCTCACTATTTCAAACAGTGTCTTTGCCATAAAAATAACTCCTTTCAAGCTTTAAGTCTTACTTTCTTACTGCCTGAAAGGAGTTGCTTTATTCACTTTTACACAGATAATTTTTTAAATGTGGAGAATAAATTCATCCTGTTTCTTATGAAATACTATAAGCCCTACTATTGTTGTAACAAGTGCAAAGCCGAAAGCGTAGAGCATTGTTGAAAGTTCTATATGTGCTGCATACACAACACAGTTTCTGAAATTCTTAATAACACAATAAAGCGGATTGAGATTAAGCACCCAGACAAGGTCATTTTTTTCAAACCTTTCGACCTTGTAGAAAATAGCACTGGTGTACATAATGAGCATCAAAGCTACTCCCCAAAGGTACTCCATATCTCTGAAATATACGCCCACCGTTGCAAGAATCATACCGATACCGAATGATAATAGCAACAACACGCCAAGAGGAATAATCGCCTCAAGAGAGTAAAGGGTCGGGAAAATTCTGTAATACAGGCTGACGCCTGCAAGAATAATCAGCGATATCAGGAAGATGATAAAATTAGAAAGAATGCTTGAAAGCGGATATATGTATTTGGGCACATAAACCTTTTTGATCATGCCTGAGTTTGAACGGATTGATTTAACACAGCCCCTTGTTGCGGCAGCAAAATATGAATAAAGTAATCGCCCTGAGAGAATATAGACAGGAAAAGCAGGGTCTTCACGACCAAATAACGTGCCGAATACAAAGGTAAGAACGAGCATTGTCAAAAGTGGCTCAATCAATGTCCAAATAAGTCCTAAATACGAGTTCCTGTATTTTAGCTTTATAGTCTTTGCCACATTTTCTTTCAGAAAATAACGGTAATGCATAAAGTTTTTTATTGTTTTTTTCATAGTGTCACCTGTTACCTTTTATCAGATGGTTTTATTTCATGCTTTGCCGGTTCAATCGTTTTTTTCACAGCGGGTCTTTTGCTGTTGCCCTTCGCAGTCTCACCTGTTTTTTCTCTGTAAACCGCTGTAACATCAAGAACGTCGCCTTGCGCAATAATTCTGCCTTTTTCAAGAAGAATTGCTTTGTTGCAAAGACGCTCAACCTCATTAACATTGTGAGAAACAAAGAGAACCGTTACGCCCTTATCAAACATTGACATAACCTTTGCATTGCTCTTTTTTCTGAATTTTGCATCACCGACAGATAAAACTTCGTCAAGAATAAGAATGTCGGGGCAAACTATTGTGGCAATAGCAAAGCCAAGTCGTGAACGCATACCCGAAGAATAGTTCTTCATCGGTACGTCCATAAATTCTTTTAACTCTGCAAAGTCAACTATTTCGTCATATTTTTCTTCAAGGAACTGTCTTGAATAGCCAAGAACCGAGCCGTATAAGAATACATTTTCTCTGCCGGTGTATTGCATATCAAAACCTGCGCCAAGTTCAATAAGAGGTGCTATTTTGCCGTAACGTTTAACATAGCCTGTTGTCGGCTTATAAACACCTGCAATAACTTTCATAAGCGTACTTTTGCCTGCGCCGTTAAAACCAAGAATGCCGAGCCTGTCCCCTTTGTTCAGGGTAAAACTGATATCTTTCAATGCCCAGAATTCGTTGTATTTCAGATCTCTTTTCAGAAACTTGATTATATAATCTTTCAGACTGTCAACTCTTTCTCTGCTCAGATTGAACTTAATGCTGACGTCTTTAACTTCTATAGCTTTTTTGCTCATAAGCCTTGCCCTTTCATACAAATAATTGTTTATATAATGAGCCCTTAATCAAATCAGATTGCTTTTATTTCTTCATAAATACGCTGACAATTTTTGTTGTCACAAATCCGGAAGAATTCATTGCACCTTTGTTCATATTTCGAAGGTTCAATACAATTGTTTTCAATAAGGGTTTTAATGTTTTCTATAAGTTCCTCCTCATTATAACAAACCGGACCAAAACCGTTTTCCTCATAACTGAAATAGCCCTCTTCAAACTGTTCGGTGCGGTATTTTTCATAATCAAACTGATAGTAAATAACCGGCTTTTTCATATAGGCAAAATCCATTGCCGTGCTTGAATAATCCGTTATCATTAACTTGGCTTTTTTCATAAGCACCTGTAAGTCATCTTTAACCCAACTTGTGACAACAACTTGTTTGTTTTCAATTTTGACATTTTCAAATAAAGTTGTCATATTTCTGTGCGGGAAGAAAACAAGCTTATAGTTGTTTTTTTCAAGAACAGACTCCAGTTCCTTGCTATTCAGAAAGCCAACCCAGTTTTTGTAATAATCAGACTGCTCAACTCCTTTGATTTTGTTGCTGTACGGATCACTGGAAACTTTGTAAAGCCAGGTTCGCCATGTGGGTGCAACAAGAATCATTTTTTCTGTAACAGTTCCGTCAAGAAGAGCGTCAAATCTGGAAAAGCCTGTGTATGCAACATTTTCTTTCGGGTAGCCGAAATGCTGAAGAATAAAATCATATTCAGGCTTTGCGCCGCAGATGAAAAGACGCATTTTTGTATTATCATAGTAAAATAATGGCGCTTTATCTTTTGTTATTCCGTGCTGAAGGAAAACCCTTTTATTCTTAATTATGCCGTAAACCTCAAGCAGATAGCAAACTGCTGCATTTGGCTTTCCGCCCTTGTGTGTGCTGATATTCACCTCGGCGGCAAGGTAGTAAACCCAGTGCTTAAATGTGCCATAAGGTATAATTTTGCCAAGTGAGCTGACTTTTTTGCTGTCATCCGATGACGGATCAATAGCATATACAACCTCCTGCTCAGGGTGATTTTCACATATGTATTTGTAAAGCCACCACGCATTATCTCTGGCTTCCAGACCATATTCGCACAAGAGCCACATATGCGGGTGCTTTTTTTTCATTATCTTTGAAGGAATAATTGCAAATATGAACAAAAAAATATGTAGAAAATCGCTAAATGACACCTGCTTTAACTTTATAAAAAACTTTTTCATTATTCACCAAATACCCGTTATATATTATAAAATTACGATAAATTATAATACTCACACCAAACAATTTCAATTACTATCTAATATGCCTTTCCGTATGTTTAATATGCCTTTAAGTATGTAAAACGGTTTTATTTTTTTATCAATCTTAAAAGTAAGTTTGTTGCAAAGAAAGGCAAGAACTTGCGATAAGGTCTTTTGTCATTTTTATTTTTAATGAAGCATACATCACTGTTATTTATGATGGAAAGAGCCTTTTTAAATGACATGTTTTTGTTCTTGAATTCCTCAAGCAAGCTCCGTTCGCTAACAAGAGAAAGACCTGTTTGAGTCATCTCGTCGCCATTAAATGCGGCAGTTTTGTTTTTAAGTGAGTCCACAAGAATTTTCGGAAGGTTGACACCTGCTGCCGGGTAAGAATAAATTGGTGCCCCCGTACGAAAATTAACTTCAATAAAATAGACTTTATTATCTGAAACAAGACACTCAAGGTCAAATACACCCTGAAAATTCATGTTTCTGAGAAATGATTTAATTTTATCTGTCGTACTGTCAGGCAATTCGGCGCTGCATATCACACCGCTGGTTGTTACACCCACAGAGGCCTTTGAAACATCTGTCTTTTTTATTATGCCGGGCAACAGAACTTTGTCATTCATACATACACCCGACATATCAATTTCATAGTCAGATGAAATAAACTGCTGAACCAGAACGCTCTGAGTTCCGCCCTTGTACAAATCGGTTAAATGTCTGAACAGTGTGTCGGAATCAGCGCAGATTTTTATTTCTGCTTTTGACCCTGCTGCACTTTTTAGAGGTTTGCAGATACACGGATAAATCATATCGTCAGGCAAAACAGGGTTTTCCGTTGTTTCTATTACCCATTCCTGCGGCACATTCAGTCCCGCTTGTCTTGCCAGTTTGCTTTGAACAGATTTATCCATCAGCTGAACCAGACCCCCGCTTTTTCTGCCCGCTCCGGGCAAAAAAAATGAAGGGCTGAGTTTCTCATAATTATTATCAATCATACACACGGTCTTGTCATCTGTAGGTATCAGACATGGTGGGTTATTGACACTGCCGAAAGAACTGAGGTATTTGATAAGTTTATCTTCCGCCGATTCTTTATCTTTACCTAACACACAGACACTGTAGTCCTGAACAAATCTGCTGAAAGCAGAAGGCTGAGGCAGAACGAAGTGGCGCATAAGGGTGTGAATAATATTGGTGTCGAAAAGCTGAATTACCTTAACCGGGTAACCCGCCTCGCCCAAAGATCTCGCAACCGCATAATTCACATTATAGTTATTACCGACAATTATACTTAAAGTGCCATTTGATTTTTTTGGCTTTTTAAGGCGGTGTTCCATATAACCGCAATACGCTCTCTCAATTAAAAACAGAGCTTCCTTTTTCGGAGATTTGAGGCATTTTTTAACTTTCTGTAAGCTTTTTCTTCCTGAAAAAAGCAAATACGGAAGTGGATCTCTTTTATTTTTCAGCAGAAAAATATCTGCATTTTTTTCAAGTTTATTAAGGGCTGAATAAGACAAATAGCCGCTAAAATAATCCTCCCACGCTACTTTTTCATATAAAAACCGCTTACCGAAAGAAAGCATTTTATCCTCTTTTTCATCGGGAGCGTTGCCATAAAGAGCATTGACAAAAATATGAGGCAGATTTACACCGCCGGCGGTGTAAGAATATCCGGGCCCGCCGCAACGCAGATTAACCTCATTGAAATAAAGCTTTTCACCGCAGACCATCAGTTCAAGATCAATCATACCTGTGAGGTGAAGTGACTGAAGGAAAGCTTTGACCTTTTCAATGTTTTCCCCGATTAAATCGGTTTTACATAGTTCACCTGCAATAGTTACACCGTTTTGTTGCTGCGATACATAGTGCTTATAAATAACCCCCGGCAGAATAATTTTCTGATTTACACAAACACCCGACATGTCAATTTCGTAATCGACTTTCAGATACTGCTGAACAAGAACAGAACCTTTTTTACCTAAGGAACGCAGATATTCTGTATGCTCCGTCAGCTGTTCCGAATCGGCGCATACTTTTATTTCATCTTTATGACCTGCATTACTTTTTAAAGGCTTGCAGATGCATGGGTAGATAATATCAGGGGGCAATCCGGCTGCGTCAAAATCTATGTACCACTCTTCAGGAGTGTGAAGTCCGCTTTTTTGCGCCAGGGTATGCTGAACTGATTTATCCATAAGCCTATCAATTGAATAATCAGAACCGTCTTCTGTGTGAGGCAAAAGAAAATACTTGCTGAGAATCGCCCTGTTTTTTTCAACCATCTCCGCAGTAAAATCGTCAGTCGGAAAAACCACTGTTTTACGGGGTAATTTTTCACCGTATGATAGAATGGCATTGAGTAATTCCCGCTCATGATTCTTATCTGCTTCATATGATACAATTTCATTGAATTTTTTTATGTATTTACTTACTGAAGCATATACAAGGGCGCCTTTTTTGTAAGCACCCCCCACAAAATAAACGCTGTGACCTTTCTCACCCAAGGAGCGGACAACACCAAGCGCAGTTGAAAAATTACGTGCAACAACTATAACGGGTGTTTGCGAGTACTCCATAATGCTCTCCTTTAAAACAAAGGCAGGATTAAATATGTCCTGCCTTTTGCTGATTATTATTTTTCAAAAAATGAAGCAAAAGCTCTTTTTCAGTTTCTTTTCTGTTGCTTCATAAGGTACTGGGACAGGTGGGTCAAACCGACAATAAGTCTGATTATTGTTCTGCGTTATATTTTCCCTTTTTTCTTACTTCTCTTGCCTGTCATATCAAAATGCTTATCACCGGTATAGCCCGCAGGGTTAGGAGCAAAGCTTTCACCTGTCAGTTCTTCAAATCTCGGACGAAGACCTTTCCCTGTGAGCATCTGATATTCTCTCAGAGTGGGATTCCAGTTAGCTTCAACTATGGTCCAGCCATTCTGTCCCAAAGCCATATCCCAGCCGACACAAGGCGGGTCTTTGAGGGCTTTTGCAGCTTTTGTAACGGTTTCTTTAAGCTCGTCCCAATAGGGGATTTTCTCGTCACGAAATACAATGCCGGTGTCAGGGTGCACCTCAAGCGGAGTAAGCTCTGTGCGGTTAATTGCGCCTGAAATAATCTTTCCGGAATCAGCATCGACCGCTACACAGATACCGCCGCTTGAAAGGTTATCAACATGATTATCGCCTGTACCGATTCTCATAATAACAAAGAGGAATGTAACCTTACCGTCTTTTAAGAATGTAACCGGTCTGACGGTATTGATTGACTGAGGGTGGAATTTTGCCATTGAAGGGTCCTGAATAATGAGTTCTTCAACATCATAGCCATTACCGTCAAGATATGTGTCATAATATTCTTCGGCGGTCATACCCATTTCTTGGAGGTTACCGAAGAGCATACCTTTTCCGCCTGTACCGCTTGTTGGCTTGCAGATAAAGGCGTTATGCTTTTTGGCAAATTCAATAAATGCCTTACGGTCATTTCTCGGAATAGCGTCGCGATTATAAAAATCTTTTAGCTTCTTGAAAGTTGCGTTTTTATCTTTCAGGATTTTTCTGTTTTCAAGATCTTTTGTCAAATGATAAAAACGATATTTTGCAGTGTTAAGGGTAATGTATTCGCTCTGCTCCTCTTCGGTCTTTTTCGCAAATTCAAATACTTCATATTCCACTTTCAGACAGCCAAATTTTCTGAAAGCATTTTCATAATCTGAAAGATCATTGGATGATTGCGGAACGGTAGATTCAACACCAATTTTTTCAAGTTCTCTTTCGTGAATCAAATCTTTTATTGCCTCTGCGGCAAGTTCATTGAATTCGTCCATCTTGAAGAATTTATAAAGTTTATAAAGCTGTTGAGTTGTAAATCTGCTTCTGATATAAGAATAAAACTCAGCCACACTGGATTCTTCTTTATATTTGGTGTCGGAATTGTTTCTGCCCCTCATACTTTGGAACAATTCTTTCTTTCTTGCAGCACCATAGATAAAAGTCTGAAATTCTTCTTCAAAGGTTTCACCATCTGCAAGACGCTTGCTTCTCTTATCCATATCTGAAAGATCCTGTTTAGGGTCATAGATCACACCCGGACCCTTTCTGTGAAGCAGGTGCTTTTTAACCTCAAGAGATTCCTTTGAAACAATAAGTTCAAGCATAAGTGATTCTGAATGAACCTTGCTCGGTTTTTCGCTGTAATGGAATAAAGTGTTGCCTTGACCGTAAACAAGGTGCGCACCCTTATAGTTTTCTTCAAGACCGATAACATGAGTATGCTGAGCGACAATAAAGGAGGCACCTGCGTCAACCATGTTATAAAAGCGCTTTTTCATTTGTGGGTCACGATACTGATAATGCTCCTGACCGCCGTGATAGAGAACAAGCACATGGTCGCATTCTTTCTTCAGGCTCTCAATCTCCTTGCATACACGGTATTCTTCGTAGATGTTAGCACCGGGAGTTGTTTCTGTAGGAGCATTGAAAAGCTCTTCTGAAACTGCATAGATTACAATTTTAACACCGTTAATGTCAAGCCTCTTGAAATTGTTTCTCTTTTCGGTGCTTTCGCAGTCACCTATTGTTTCAATGTCTGCGCTTTTCAGTGCGTCACGTGTGCTGAAAAAACCTTCTGCGCCAAAGTCTGTGGCGTGGTTATTAGCCATACAGACGCAGTCAAAACCTAATGACTTAAAGCCTTTAGCGCAAGATGATGCTGCTTTGATTCTGACACCGCTTTTTTTGTTTGGAGAATCGCCGTCAAACAGACAACCTTCAAGATTGCACACTGCATAATCTGCATCAGCCGTTAAGGCGAGTAATTTTTTGTCGAAAAGCTTATCTGCGTTTCCGTTACGGAAATACTCTTCATTAACGGGAAAGGGAAAAATATCGCCGGCAATAACAACTGTTGCTTTATTATCTGTCATAATTATATCTGCCTCTCTGTTTCCTAACAATTCGGATTTTGTCAGTATTATAGAATTTTCTTTTCAAGGCGAACCGCCATATGGTCACCTGATTCGAAGACACGTGTCTGCTCAAAGCCATTTTTCTCATAGAATTTAATAGCAGGTACATTGCCCTGAGGAGTGCCAAGGTAAATGACTTCAGCTCCGCTTTCTTTGGCAATCTTTTCAGCTTCTGCCAGAAGTTTTGTTGCAACACCGAGACCCTGACAGGTGGGCAAAATGCCAAGATGCTTAATGTTAGCTGTCATCTTTTCAGATTTTGATGAAAGCTTCGGGGCTGTGATTGAAATTGTACCGACATACTTGCCCAGCACCTGAGCCACGAGAACTGTGCCGCCTGCTGTAAGAATCTGATTAAGACTTTCTTCAAAATTTTCATACTGAGTAAAAGTGAAGTTATTCTTCTTCATAGCTCTTTTGAAGCTCTTTTCGAGCAGCAGATTCAGCTTTTCAAACTCCTTATCGCCTGCATAATGAATTTTGGGTGGAGTAATAATGAGCGACATACGAATAAGAGTTTTTTTAGCCTCATAGTGCAGTCTCTTCCGCTTTTTCCTGAATCTTCTGAAGGGTCTGCGAATATTTCTAATGTAGGCTTTTCTAATTCTCTTTTTGAACCTTCTGAAGGGTCTGCGAATAGTTCTCACATAGGCTTTTCTGATTTTATTCTTGACTCTTCGTAGTTTTTTACGCACCGATTTCGGCACAATTTTTTTATAAAGCCGTTTAAATTTCTTGCGAGTTATTCTTTTAGCTTTCCTGATAGCCCTACGAGTCGTTCTTGCAACTTTTTTGATACCCTTTCTGATTGCCTTGAGGCAAGTTCCTAAAGCAGTTGCACCAAACAGGGTTTTCTTTTCCATTACCTCAAAGTTGTTCTTTGAACCGTCGTCCCCGGGGCCTGTAAGAAGACAAATGTCAGAATCTTTTTTCATCTTCTTATATTCTTTTGCAGTGATATCCTTCTGAACCACTAATCTGAGGGCAGGCTTTTCGTTTATGAAAGTTTTGCCGTAGGTCATGTTGTAATCAAGAACTTCTTTGTTCAGAATATGATGTATGCAGAGCTCCGCAAGGTTACAGCCTGAAGCTGTGACAGCGTAGGTTGCCGCGCTGCTTCGAAGGTTGATTTCGTTAAAGTAGTATTTTTCACCGCAGCGTATAATTTCAACATCGAATAAACCTTGAATACCCATATTGGTTACAAGTTTTCTGACCTGTTCCGTGAGTTCTGGATGCTCCTTCGGGTCTTCAACAAGACCTATAACTGTGAGTCCTGTGACCTTGCCCTTGCCTGTAACAAGCTTTCTGACAAGAGAAGGGATAACAACTTCTTCACCGAGTCTTGCACCGGGAATTGTGAATTCCTCTTCAATATCCAGAAATTCTTCAATAAGAATCCTACCTTCAACCTCATTTTCAGTGAGCTGTTCAAAGTACTCGTTCAGTTCTTCAGGTGTGTCACACTTACGCATAAGTTCTTTACTCATACCTGATGCAGCACTGACTTCCGGCTTAAGGAAACAAGGGAAAATAACATCTGCCGGAATGTCTGCCTTTTCGCCTTTCGGAGCAATTGTTACACTCCAGTTATGAGCAACAGAAAATCCACTTTCAACAGCAAGTTTCTTTTGTTTATGTTTTTCCATACAGGATGTAAGGGCACCGCTTCCTTTATCCCATTTATGGAACCTGAAATTTTGTTCGAGTCTTTTCTGATAACGATCTACAAAAGACGCTGAATAATCGTCAGCGGCAATAATAACAGCTTTCTTCTTATAGATGTAGTTCGCCTCAAGTGCTTCCAGAGTAGCTTCATCAACTTTATCCGCAATATATCTTGCATCATAAATGTAAGAGCTGGTCATATCCGGTGATAATCGTGTTTTTTGCGGCTTTTTGGTGTGATGCACCATTGCACAGGGATAACCCGCTTCTCCTATGGATTTTATCATGCCAAGGGCGTTGGCGAAATTGCACCCAAGAAGAATAACCGGTGTTTTATTATTCTTTTCCACGGAACACTCTCCAGTCTGTTTTTGAATATTTTAGCCTATTGAAAAAATTGTCGATATTTCTTTATTACATTTGGGTATTATACAATATAAAATCATGAATTGCAATATAAAATTTTAATTTATTTCATCATGTCAGTTTAATTTGTTATAGCTCGTCAATGTGATTTGGTTTGCGCTTATAAGCTCAATAATATTATCTATACTGAAATTCAGCCTTGTGCGGATTTTGACCGTGCGCATTTTCTCCTCCTTCAAAATGTTGACGAATATCGTTTCTTACACGAATTTCCAACAAAAAATCGTTTCAGCCACCCGCCGTTAAACCGACGAGTGGCTGAAAATATCAATGAGAATTATTAATAATGCTCCACACCGCATACACAAGTTTTGTTTTGCCTGAAGATACGCTGGAAGAACAAAATAATGTTGTAGAAGAACTTTACGATGCCGCTCTTGTGGCAATTACACTTACAATTAGCGGAGGGATTGTCTTCTGCGATTTCAAGTACCGCATAATAACTGAAATGATCTGTCTCAAAGACGAGATAGCCGTCCTCATAACGAGCGTCCATCTTTTCGACCTTGCCGGTCGCCGTATTGACATGGTAGACAAAGGAGCGTTCGGGAGCATAACCAACCGGTAGAGGAATACGGATCGTAACCTTGCCGTTAGGCTGGATTTCTTCTCCGTTCAGGGTCATTTTGATATCATAGACTAGCTTCTGAGAGGTGTTGACCGAAGTGTCGATGATATCAAAAGCTGTGCCGTCAGATGACTCCTCAACGATGACATCTATTTCGCCATCATAATCATCTGCTGAGAAAACAAGGTCAATACCCTTATCAGAAACAACCTGGAGCATAGGAATCGCCGCTTCTTCGATGATCTCTCCGCAAACAGTGCATCTGAGCACCTTTTTGCCCTCGGCGATAGCGGTGGAATCCTGAACTGTCTCCCACTCGCCGGGAGTGTGGGCGGCAGGAAGAAACGTGGGCTCACCTATAGTTTCACCACAGGTCTCACAGACAGTGTAGGTTTTTCCGCTGACGGTGCAGGTAGGGGGAATGGTGATAGTTTTAGGGGTGTGGGTGTGGACGGTGCTATTAAAATGAATGGTTGCGTTAAGGAGAGAGTCGTTTTCTTCTCCTATCTCGATAGCGTTCCATTGTTCTTTGGTGCCGGTGTAGTAAGCATCAGTGAGGTTGTCGCAACTATTGAAACCACCATAACCTATGAATGTTACACTGTCGGGGATTGTAACATTTGTAAGGTTGCTACAACCAACAAAAGCAGCCTCGTCTATGTATGTTACACTGTCAGGAATTATTATACTTCTAAGGTTTTCGCAATATCCGAAAGCGGTATTGCCAATATTTGTCACACTGTCGGAGATTACAATGTTTGTCAGGCTGGTACAAAAAGCAAAAGCACCATAACCTATACTTGAAACACTGTTTGGAACCGTATATGAGGTTCTGCTGTTACCTTCGGGATATTGAATAAGTGTTGCTTTATCCTTATCAAATAACACACCGGATTCATCGTTTGAATAATATTCATTTCCACCATCAACTGTTATGCTTGTCAGGCTGGGGCACCAAAAGAAAGCTAACTCACTTATGCTCGTTACACTTTCGGGGATTATAATACTTGTCAGGCTCGTGCATTCAGAAAAAGCCCATTCGCCTATGCTCGTTACGCTGCTTGGAATCGTTATACTTGTCAGATTGCTGCAACCAGAAAAAGCCAAAACACCTATACTTGTTACATTGCCCGGAATTGTAATACTTGTCAAGCTTTTACAGCCACCGAAAACAGCGTCACCTAAAAATAAGATGCTGTCAGGAAGCATAATATTTGTCAGGCTTTCACAGCCATTGAAAGCATCACTTCCTATGCTTGTTATGCCATTTGGGAGCGTTATGCTTGTCAGGCTCGTGCAATCTTCGAAAGCACCTTTATCTATGGTCGTTACACTGTCAGGTATCGTTGTACTTGTCAAGTTACGGCATCCTTCAAATGCTCCACCGCCTATTTTCGTGATACCATCCGGAATTGTATATGATAGTCTGCTGTTTCCTCCGGGATATTGAATGAGAATTGTTTTATTCTTATCAAACAACACACCATATTCGTCATTATAGAAGTATTTATTGTTATTATCAACTATTATACTTGTCAGACTTTCGCACGCTCCGAACACACTATCACCTAAACTTGTAACACCGTCTGGAATTGTTACACTTGTCAGGCTTGCGCATTTATTAAAAGCTCTCTTACCAATGCTTGTTACACCGGATGGGATTTTTATATTAGTCAGGCTGCTGCATCTGCTGAAAGCATAAGGACCTATACTCGTTACACTGGATGAGAATGTGATGCTTTTCAGGTTACTGCACCCATAAAAAGCATTCTCACCTATGCTTGTTACGCCCTCATTGATTAGAACAAATTGAACCTCAAGAGCATTTTCAAATAATAATTCTACTGATGGTTCAAAAAATCCCCCCCATATATTTCCTCCGTCTGATAAAACCGGCGATTCATCATCCCACATCTTTCCTTCACCGCTGATAACAAGCTCGCCGGTGGTCTCATCAAAAGTCCAGAAAACATTGTCACCGCACTGACCCGTGGCTGACAGAGCACGGGCCTTGCCTGCGAAAAGATCTCCTTCCGACCATTCAAGCCCCACAAAGCCCTGCAGAGGTGATGATGCTAAGCACATAACGACCACCATTAGGATACATACGATTTTTTTGACTGATTTCATTGTTTTGTTTCCTCCCTTGTTGTTTCACTCCAAAGATAGAGTTAATCGGTCATAACATATTAAATCAAGAATGTTATATTATTTTACATTATCATAAAAGAAAGTTCAATATCTGCTGATTAAAAATTTATAACTAATTAAGTATTTTCAATTTATTTTTACCGCATATGTTATTTGCTGTGGTAAAAATGCACTTCGTTTTCCGTTTGCCTGAAATGAATTTTATTGATAAATAGCGGAAAAAGTTTTCCAAGAAAGAAAGCAGAGTATTGACTTTTAATACTTCGCTTAATATAATTATAAAAAAGAAGAATATTTTCGAGAAAAAACGTGATCTGAAATTTTTCTGAAAAGCATAATAAAAAAGATTTTTTCGGAATCGGATTGTATACGGCTTCTTGAACATAAATTGTTTCTGAACCTAAACGGTTTGAATCACATAATTGAGGGGTGCAATATGAAAGAATATAATGTATTGCGTTACGGCGCAAAAGGCGACGGAAAGACAAACGATGCGCAGGCAATTCAGAGCGCTATAGATGAATGCGCCGAAAACGGCGGCGGAACAGTTTTGCTTGAAAGCGGAAAAATTTTCTACAGCGATTCTATCCGCCTTCGTCAGAATGTTGACCTTCATATTCAGAAAGGCGCCCGTCTCAAGGCAACGGGGAATATTGACGGATATATCCGCCCGAACAAAATGATAAACGACCCTAAAACTGCGCTTATAGGCAACCCCGTCACAGGCAAGCCGAGCTTTGTCTTTATCTATGGCTATGAAGCCGATAACTGCACCATAAGCGGCGAGGGCGTTATCGATGCAAACGGTCACGCCTTTGTCAGACGCAAGGATAAATATTATGTCACAGGCGACTTTTACCCGCGCCCGACAGTTATATATATTGAAAAGAGCAATCACATCACCTTTAAGGAATTCACCGTTGTTGACGCACCGTTCTGGACCCTTCACCCCGCCGGCTGTGATGATGTTCTGATTGACAGAATACGCATACTCAATGACCTTGATGTCGCAAACAGCGACGGTATTGACCCCGACCACTGCTCAAACGTGCGTATTCTCGGCTGTCATATCACCTGCGCCGATGACTGCATCTGCCTTAAAGCGTCAAAGGGCAACGCCGAATACGGTCCGTGTGAAAATGTTGTCATTGACTGTTGCACTCTTGTTTCGACCTCTGCGGCTGTCAAAATTGGCACGGAGGGCGTCGGAGATTTCAGAAACGTCATTGTCTCAAACTGTGTTATCAGCCGGTCAAACCGTGGGCTTTCAATTCAGATAAGAGACGGCGGCTGTGTTGAAAATGTTACATATTCAAATATAATAATCGAGACCCGCCGCTTCTGCCCCGACTGGTGGGGAACGGCTGAACCGATAGTTTTGACCACCTTCAACCGTGACGAAAACACAAAGAGCGGCACAATAAAAAATATACGCTTCTTCAATGTCACGGCGAAAGGCGAAAACGGTGTGCTTATTCACGGTAACAAGGACAATTTCATCGAAAACGTAACCTTTGAAAACTGCCGGATAGAGCTGACAAAAACCTCAAAATGGGACTGCGGGCTTTATGACCTGCGCCCGTGTCTTGAACACGGCGTTGAAAAATACGATAACTCGGCATTTTTCATAAGGTACGCTAAAAATATTGTTATTGAAAAAACACAAACCTCATGGGGCAGTCTCTGTGAAAGCTACAAACACGCTTTAGACGCCGAAAACACGGAAAACCTTGAGCTTATACGCTTTTCGGGCAAGGCGGCTTCGCCTGAATTTGAAGATATCAGGCTTCACAGTGTTACTACGGTATAATACATATAAGGCTTTTGGGTAATAATTATACTATGTAAATTCATATTAAAGGACGGTCACACAGATAATGATAAATCATATAGATTTTGAAAATGCACACAGACTTATAAGCGAAAAAACAGACAACGTTATTCTTGATGTTAGGGAAGAGGAAGAATATATCACGGGGCACGCTGTAGGCGCCGCACTTTTCCCTGTTGACACGATTGATGAAAAAACAGCCGCAGAGCTTATCCCCAGCAAAAATACTCCCCTTTTTATCTATTGCCGAAGCGGCAGGCGAAGCAAAATCGCCGCAGAAAAGTTAAGCAGACTCGGCTATACAGAAATATATGACATAGGCAGTCTTTCGGGCTGGCCCTACGGTTTGGAATAAACACTTCATTGATAATAGATGTGGCATCAAAAACTAAGTTTTTCAAGAACAACCGATAAAAATTATACCTCGGCACATCAAAATGCCGAGGTATATATTTTATCTGTTATTTTTGATTATTCAGCCTTCGGAGCTCTTGAAATTATAAGCTCGAAGAGTGATTTTATCCATCTGAAAAGAGACTTGAGGAATGAAACAAGTTTCTCCTGCTTCGTCTGGGGGTGGTCTGTCTTTTCGTCAGCCTCCCAGTATTCATTGTGGCAGTTTTCTTCTGTCATAGGTTCTGCAATCTCGGTCTCATAATCAAAGACAACAAACTGAGTCCAGTCAAAATCATCAATAGTGAGCTGTCTGTCAGCGTCGATAACCGTCATAATAATGTCAACTTCAGCGGTGGTGTAATGACCGTGAGAAACACCCTTGAAGAACCATGTGTAATCGGGGAAAAGACAGGTTGAAGCGTCAATCTGCTTGTCAGGCGAAATATATCTGCCCAGACCCTTTTCGTTTTGCTGCGCTATATATTCATCACTGAGAGTTGTGTATATATTCGATGTTGTTGCGCCGAAAGATGATCTGTAGGCTGAAACATATTCATCACCGACAATACTGCCGTCCTTGAGAACGGGCACCATCTGATTGCCGTATTTTGAAATAACACAGATATTTGTTCCGTTTTTCTCAAGAGTTTTCATTATCGGGAGAACATTTTTCTTAACTGTGTCATTATAATATGTAATCTTTTCTATCAGACCCTTATACTCTTCTCTCTTTTCGCCGCCCTCGGGTCCGAAAACATAGTTGAGAGCGTTGTCAAAGTCCTCTGTTGTGACAAGAGCCCAATAGCAAGGGAATGTCATGAAGGTTGAAAGCGCAAGAGCCGAAATGATACCGTATTCTATCTTAACATAAAGCTGTTCTTTAGCTACCTCTGTGAGCGTGTCAATAACGCCGGTGTTAGTGAGAAGGTCAATAGTTGAAGTAGCAAATCTTACAATATCGGTGTACATATTGTTTCTTTCACTGACATCCGTCGCAAGTCTTGAAATTGAGTTGCCGTCAATGCCGAATTTTCCGCTGACAATTCCGCTGAGGAAGTCTGAACCCATCGAGGTTGCAACATCAATGCCTACGCCCTTGAGTCTCTTTGCGCTGTCTTCGGGGTATTTATAGATATAAGCGAGCAGAACATTACAGCCAAGGCACTTGACTGATATTGAAACCTGCTCGTGACCCGAACCTGCGCATACGTCTTCAATATAGTCATGAAGCTGATCGGCAAGCTCCATAGGGTCAAGTCGCCAGTCATAATGGAATTTATATGATCTCTCGGCGTATGTACCCTTCCATGACTTTCTGTTTTCATATTTTGCTCTTGCGAGATCGTTTTTCTGAGCCGTAGAAATGCCGCAGTCACTGTCTTCGGGAATATTGCCGTTTTTATCGAGCTTTATCGGCTCATAAACGTCGCTCAGCTCTTTATAGACAGCTTCATAATAATCGTCCCAGTCATCAAAAAGAACGCCTTTGACTATGAGCGGATAAAGAATGTTGAAAGCCGCCTCTTTGATATTGCCGTCTTCGCTGTTTTTGTATATAGCGAGCATATCTTCAATGGCGAATTTTTTTGTCTCATTGTCATACCAAAGCTCATTACTGTCACCTGAAATATAGATAACAGGGTCGATATTCTCGACGCTTGCACCGAATCCCGCAAAAGCGGGGACAAACATTGAGCACATCATTACAATGGCAAGAACAATTGAAATAATCTTTTTCATGAATTTTCCTCCTTAATTTCACAAACACATTCACTGTTTGTTAATCTTTTGTTTTCATTATATCAGTAAAAAACTTAATAATCAATACCTAAAATACTTTTTATAATAATTATTGACAAATTTGTTATATTCGTCATATTATTAAAACTAAAATACCATACAAGGGGTGAATACCGTGAAAGAATTGCGCTGTGATCTGCCGACTGAGGAAATAGCTGACGGCGTCTATTGGCTCAATGAATTTGAGGGCACAAACTGTTATCTTATCGTCGGTGAAGAAAGAGCGCTTCTCATCGACAGCGGAACGGGCTTCTGCGACCTGAGAAGGTGCTGTGAAAATATCACCGACAAGCCCATTACCCTTGCGCTCACTCATGGTCATGTCGATCATTTCGGCGGCGCAGGTCAGTTTGAAGAAGCCTATCTTCATCCGTTTGACATGAGAAAGGCAAACGAGTTTCAGAAAAAACGTATTGTCAGACAGGCTTTCCTCGTCTATAGCAACGCCCACCCTCTCGGTTTTAAGGCAAGCGACGTTTTCAAGCCTGAGTTCAGAACGAAATACATACCTATGACCGACGGCAAGGTTTTTGACCTCGGCGGAAAAACCGTCAGGGTGAAGCATACCCCCGGTCATTCGCTCGGCTCTGTGTCATTTATTGACGAAACGGATAAAATCGTCTTCTGCGGCGACAATATGTGCGACATGCTGTGGCTGTTCACACCGGGCTGTACCTCTGTAGAAGAGTGGCTACCCTCCGCTCAATGGATTTATGAAATGAGCGAAACTCACCGAGTCTTCTGGGGCCACAGAAAGCCCGAGCTTTCAAGAGAATACATAGGTCAGGTTCTTTCATGGGGCAAAGAAATTCTGAAAAACAGCGGCGGGAAGAACGCTAAATTTTCTAAAATCACGCAGTACCCGAAACAGCCCGACGGAATTTTCTACCGCACGGGAAATGTATATAAGAAGTAAAATAAAAATCACCGAACGGGAGCTTTTGACGGGCGTCCTTTCGGTGATTTTTTATGTCAAAAAAGCGGCAGGATTGCCTGCCGCCGTAAAATTCATTTTATCAGTTGACTCTCATAAAGTCGTTCGCCGCAACGGTTACGCCGCCGATTGTGACATCCTCATCCGTGTAGTTGACATAGACGCTCTTGTCGCCGTATTCAGCGCAGAAAACGCCGCTCTGAACCTCATAGTGAGCCGTCATTCTCGAATCCCTGATATCGCCCAAAGCTCTGTTAGCTTTTTCATAGAAAGCGTATGCGGATGTCGCCCAGTCGGAATATGAATAAGGCTTCATTTCCTCCTGCGGCTGAGGCTCGGCTGTCTCCCCTGTTTCTGTCTGAGAGGATTTCTCATTTGCTTCATCAACCGCTTCATCAGCCGAATCAGCATCGGTTGACTCTTGTTTTTCAGTCTCTTCAGCGGGAAGCTCAATGTCTTCATAGCACCACTCAAACTGAGGCAGTGCGCCGTATTCAACACAGCGAAGCATTGATTTTTTGTAATCGCCGCTGAGATTAATTGACTCTGAGCCATATTCGGTTGTGGCGTGAAGAATAAGCGGAATGAACGGAACAGCCTTATAAGCACTGCTCTCCTTATAACTAACTGTGAGAGGGAGCGAAGATATAGTCGAAACATTTTTAAGCATGTAGAAATTGCCTTTTTCAACCATAAGTTCGCCTATAGTTGTCAGCGAAGCGCACTCCTGCTTCACCATCTGAGCGACTTCATCTCTCGTTGCGCCGTTTTCACAGTCCGAATAAAGAAAAGCCGAAGCGTCGTTTATACTCAGATTTGAAATTCCGCTTTTTTGGGTGAGAGAGAAAATGCTGATAACATTATCTTCTATTTTGTCGTATGCCGTAAAGCCGACTTTTGAAGAATCGCCGAACATATTCGTTCTGTCGGCGGAATAAAGAGCACCCGTAAGGTCTCTTGCAAGGCTTGACGAGCCTACGCTTGACGAAGCGCAGGAAGTAATCCCGATATCAAAGAAAAGTTTCATCTGCTGAGCCGAAACATAGTCTGTCAGCTCCTTGAACTGTTCCTGAGTGCCCAGAGTTTTGAGAAGGTCGCACTTTGCTATTGCGGACTGGTTGAGCCCGCCTGTCAGAGTGCCTTTATAGCTGACAAATATATTTGAGAAGCCCTTGCCTTTGAGATAAGTGAGCATATCGAGGAGCTGTTCAAAGTTTGTCAGGTTCGTGTTCGGTCTGCCGCTGACAGCCCCTGCGTCGCCGACAGTTGAAAGAATGAACGGAAGATCGCCCGTGTCGTCAACAGTATCCGCCGACAGAACACCCGTTCTGATAAGATGTTCACGGCAGGCAATAGCCATACCCGAATAATTGGCGTTATTGCCCTGCGTGAAACGGTAGCATATTCTTATCTCACCGTTATAGCTTTCACCTGCGACATAAATTCGCTGAGCGTCCTTGACGGTCTTTGTCATTGTCTGAGTTATTTCAAATTCGGCGCCGACACGGTTATAGCCCGAGCGCGCCGCAACCTGCGCATTGACGGTCGCTATAGTGTCTCCCTTTTCTATCATGGCGACAAAAGCACTGCTTTCTTTCTTCATACCGTATGCGCCGATAAACGCATTGTTCTTCTCGGCATCGCCGTAGACCTTGAACGAAACGTTTTTGAAGCTCTTCTTCGCTTTGTATGTGTCAATAATTGCGCCGCAGTTATCGGGCACAAGAATATAGTCGCCCTCGTCCGAGCCTGTGTCCGAACCGAAATAGTCGAGAAGGCTGATTTTCGTCACGACAAAATTTCTGTCGCTTGAAGCTATCGCCGAGCAGTCAACCGAAACAAAAAAACTGCCGTCTTCAAGATAATAATTCACGGGGACGGTAATTTCCACCGTTTTATTCTCAAGCTCGAGAAAGAGAATATATTCGGTGCATACGCCGTTATCTGTCTTTGTGCTGACGGGAGACTGCTTTTTCACGCCGTCGCTCTGACTGTTAAGAACATATCTCTGCCCCTCATTTATCACCTCAAGCGTGAACACTGCGGGAGTTTCATCTGACGATTTGTTCACGGTTTTGGGCAGAGCCCTCCACACGGCGGACTGATTTTTGATTATCGGCGACGCAGTCTTTCTGTCAATATAAAGACCCGTCATACCCGAAGAAATAATTCTGTTACTCTTTGTCGGCGCAGTCTTTACCGACGAAAGAGAAAGGTCTTTTTCAGATGATATTATCTCCTCCGAAAGTGAGAAATTACGTATTTCTTTTGCCGAACAGCCGCACAAAAGCACGGTCATCATGCAAAACAGCAACAATGCGCTGAGCACGGCTTTCGTTTTATTTATTGATTTATAAGCTGTCATATTTATGCTTTCCTTTTATTTCAGATAGAGTTATGCTTCATATAATACCCGTGTATTTTATCATTTTAACGCAGATAAGTCAAGCATGCGGCAAACATCGGCAAAATCGGGGCAAAAAACACAGTGCTCGGCAATATGCCGAGTACTGATAAGGCAGTCTTTCTTTAAAATATGAACTTTTGGCGCAATAATGCGTTAAATCCCCACGATATGC
>JBJEOI010000063.1:0-7054 GCA_051880635.1 Acutalibacteraceae bacterium
AGCCACAAAACGAAGCAAGGCTGTCGCCTTGTGAGGCTTTTGGCAATAATACGGAGAATTTTTGCCTGAGAAACAAATACTTCCTTATCAGTGTCCGGCATTAGCGGACCGGCTTTCGCTGTATCTTAGTCGTTGTTTCTTCTGTGATGATTATTTCTTCTGTCGCCTCTGGGTCTTCTCGGTGCTTCTTCACCGTTATCCTCGGGGACAAGACCTTCAATTTCAATGAGAGCGTCTCTTCTTGAGAGATTAATTCTGCCCTGATCGTCAATTTCAACGACCTTGACGATTACCTCGTCGCCGACGTTTACGCAGTCCTCAACCTTTTCTGTTCTCTTGACATCGAGCTTTGAGATGTGGCAGAGACCCTCCTTACCCGGAGCTATCTCGACAAATGCGCCGAAGCTCATAAGTCTTGTAACAACACCTCTGTAGATTGAGCCGACCTCGGGGTCATTAGCGATAGTCTCAATAATTGTGAGAGCTCTTCTTGCGTCTTCGATATCAAGTGATGAAATGAATACCGAACCGTCTTCCTCAACGTCAACCTTACAGTTGCACTCAGCGCAAATCTTCTGAATGACCTTGCCCTGCTTGCCTATAACATCGCCGATTTTATCCGGTGAAATCTTGGTTGAAAGCATCTTGGGCGCATACTTTGAAAGCTCAGCTCTCGGCTCTGAAATGCACGGAAGCATTACTTCGTCAAGAATCTTGCAGCGTGCGTCATATGTCTTCTCAAAGGCTTCTTTGATTATTTCGGGTGTAAGACCGTGAATTTTAAGGTCCATCTGAATAGCTGTGATACCCTTCTTTGTGCCGGCAACCTTGAAGTCCATGTCGCCGAAGAAGTCCTCAAGACCCTGAATATCAACCATTGTCATGAAACGCTCGCCCTCGGTGATAAGACCGCATGAGATACCTGCAACGGGAGCTTTGATGGGAACACCTGCCGCCATAAGCGAAAGTGTTGAGCCGCATACCGATGCCTGTGAGGTTGAACCGTTTGATGAAAGAACCTCTGAAACAAGTCTGATTGTATAGGGGAACTCTTCAACTGACGGGATAACAGGAAGAAGTGCTCTCTCGGCAAGTGCGCCGTGACCGATTTCACGTCTGCCCGGACCTCTGGGAGGCTTTGTTTCGCCGACTGAATATGAGGGGAAGTTATAGTGATGAATATATCTCTTGTTTTCTTCTTCATCAAGACCGTCAAGAAGCTGAGCGTCAGCCATTGTGCCGAGTGTTGTAACTGTGAGCACCTGAGTCTGACCTCTTGTGAACATACCTGAGCCGTGAACTCTTGAAAGAAGGTCAATCTGTGCGTCAAGAGGACGCATATCGTTTATTCCTCTGCCGTCAACACGCTTGCCCTCGTCTAAAAGCCAGCGGCGGACAACATATTTCTGTAATTTATAGAGACAGTCGTCAAGCTTCACAATCTCTTCGGGGTATTTCTCGTCAAACTTCTCGTGAACAGCCGCATAAACGGGCTTGAGTCTTTCGTCACGCACGAGCTTGTCGTCGGTGTCAAGAGCCGCCTTGACCATGTCGATAGCAAACTCCTTGACATCGTTATACATTTCTTCCGAGGGGTCATTTGACTCGAAAGGAACTTTTTCCTTACCGATTTCTTTCTGTATGCCCTTGATGAACTCAACAATCTTCTTGTTCTCTTCGTGAGCGAACATAATGGCGTCGAACATTGTGTCATTGTCAACTTCGTTTGCGCCTGCTTCAATCATAGCGACAAGGCTGTCTGTTGAAGCGACTGTGACTGCCATTTCGCTCTTTGCTCTTTCTTCAAGAGTGGGATTTATGACAAACTTGCCCTCGACAAGACCGACTGAAACGGAGCTTACGGGACCGTCCCAAGGGATGTCCGAAATTGAAATAGCGGTTGAGACACCTATCATAGCCGTGACTTCGGGGAGGCAGTCAGGGTCAACCGACATAATTGTAGCGACAATGCCGACATCGTTTCTCATATCCTTGGGGAAAAGAGGACGGATAGGTCTGTCGATAACTCTTGAGCAGAGTGTTGCTTTTTCGCTCGCCTTGCCTTCTCTTCTCTGGAAAGAGCCGGGAATCTTGCCGACCGAATAAAGCTTTTCTTCATAATCAACCGAAAGCGGGAAGAAGTCAACGCCTTCTCTGGGCTTAGCTGACATTGTGGCTGTGCAGAGAACCTCTGTCTCGCCGTAACGGACAAGACAAGCTCCGTTTGCAAGACCCGCCATTTTGCCTGTCTCTATGACGAGCGGTCTGCCCGCAAGAGTAGTTTCAAATTTTCTGAACTTTTCAAACATTTTTATACCTCTCTGAAAAATATTTATTTTCACAGTAAGGCACAGGTTTAGCAGTAAATTCAAAGCCGATTTGTCGGCTCTCAATTTAGTGCTAATACCTATTTTTAAGCCTTACTGTAACGCACTGAAAGACGAAACAAAGGCAGAAGGTATAATCCCTCTGCCTGTTTTGAAACGAAATTACTTTCTTAAACCGAGTCTTGCAACGATTGAACGGTATCTCTCGATATCTGTCTTCTGAAGGTAAGCAAGAAGGTTTCTTCTGTGACCGACCATCTTGAGAAGACCGCGGCGTGAATGATGATCCTTATGGTTGTTCTTAAGATGTTCGTTAAGGTTGTTGATTCTTGCTGTTAAAACAGCGATCTGAACCTCGGGTGAACCTGTGTCGCCTTCGTGAGTTGCGTACTCAGCCATGATAGCCTGTTTCTGTTCTTTTGTCATCTGCATGTGACATCACCTCATTAAAAATATTACATTTAAGCCTCAAAGCTCAGGTAAGGGAAGGTGACCTCTCAAAAATGAGCTTAAACCCTTATCCGTGCAACGGGCACAATGCTTGGATATTATAGCACAGCCGCACAAAAAAGTAAAGTAAAATATGGAATTATTTTTTCTTTGTCTTTTGTGCAGATTGCATACGTAAATATAAATGTATATATTATTTAAAAAACTTTCTCACAACCTTGCGAAGCCGCAGGTCATAAATAAGCACAAGTCTCGTCATCGTTATGTCATAAACAGGGAAAACGATATTCCCGACGGCAAGGAGAATCAGAGAGCCGTATTTGCCCATATCGCCGATTTCCTCCATAGGGAATGCAAAAACCTTGACAACAAGCAGATAGGCTGAAATCATCGTTATATTGAAAACCAAAAATTTTATAAGCCACTCCACAGCTCTTGACTTTATTTTTCCCTCAATAATTGCCTTTGTCACCGGATAGTGACCGAAGAACATTATGTAAAGGATAACCGCCTGTTTATCGGTGGCGAGAAGAGCCGACAGAACGGCGACAACCGCAAAAATAGCGTAGCCCCATTTTTTATCCGTCTCAATGACTATGAGAAGCAGAAGCATACCCGCAAGCATCGGAGCGGCGTATGTCATGACGGGAACAACGGTCAGAAGCATAATAACGACCGACAGAGCCGCTGTCATAGCACCGAGCGTGGTTTTTGAAGTTTTATTCATCTTTTCCAAGTGCGCTCACCTCAGCATCCCGGAATAAGGTCGCCGCCCATGCACTCACAGCAGCAGTCGGCGCAAAGAAGAGACGAGCACAGGTCACACACATCGCAGCCGTCAAAGCAGTCGCAAGCCGACGAAGAAGAATCCGACCGTCTTCTCTGTGAAGTTCTGTAGCCGCCCATAGAGTCATTATTCATCTGTGAATAATATGAAGAATACTCCCTGTTCTGCGGGTCAAGCTGACAGGCTCTCCTGTAATAATTCATCGCCTCATTCAAAAAGCCTTTCTGACTGTAAATCCTGCCCATGAGAAAATGCCACTCGGCGTCTGCAGCGTAGTTCTGAACCCTTTGAAGAAGCGCAAGAGCTTCGTCGAGCCTGCCCATATCAATGAGCTGTCTGATTTCGTAATAGTTTGTGTTTGCCGAGCCGCCGTAATAGCCGCCGTCCGAATAATACGAGCCCTGCGGTCTGAAGCCCTGCTTACATATCGTGTCGTATGCCTCGTTGATTTCCTGCATTTTTTCCGTTGCAAGGTCGGCAAGATCAGTGCCGGTGTATTTGTCGGGGTGATATTTTTTTGCTAAGTTTCTGTATGCGGTTTTGACTTCCTCCTCGGTTGCCGTCGGGCTGACGCCGAGAACCTCATAAGGATTTTTCACTTTTGTGCCCTCCTTTGTTTTCTGCGCTGTAGTGAAGACCGTCAAAGAGAACATTACGGATAACTGCGTCAAACTGTCTCACATTGAGCAGTTCATAGGCAGAAATCATCTCTCCGACCGTAACATTCAGCATAGCCTTAATTTCATTTTCATCTTTTTCTTCTATATTGAAAGGGTTATAGCTCCCTTTTTTTCTGTCCTTTTCTCTGTCAAAAAAAGCGTCGGCAATATAAACCCATCTGCCTAAAAGATAGCCTATTCTTTTAAGTATGCGTTTCTCGTCGCCCGACATATTGAGAGAGCAAAGCTCACCCAGAGCCTGCGCCGATGAATCCGCCGCTTCGTCAATGTTGCCTGTTTTGCTTTTTTCGGTTACTTTCTGTTTCTGCATTGCCTGAGAAATTATTCTGTCAGCCTCGGGCGCATATTTCTTCGCTTTCTTATAGTATCTCCAAAATACAGGCTGAATAATCCTCATGCCTAATTTTTTAAAAAAGCCGTCGTCATTGAGATTATCGAGTATCTTATAATACACCGTCAGCATTGCGACATCTGCCGAATATTCAAGCGTTTCCGTGTTCTTCATACAGAAATTGCATTTCTTCATCGGATTAAATGGGCATCGCTTTTGTTCAAAGCACACACGCATACCCAAAACGCACATCTGGAGAACAGCGAAAAAAGTAAAATCATAGCTCAGCGTCAGCCTTGCAATTAAGCCGTATCTTCTTCCGAGAATACGGCAGAGCGAGCAATACACCGCACGGTATTCTTCATAATGCTTTATCTTCATCTCGGGCTTATATACCCTGACATAGCCTATCAAGCCGCAGTCACCTCCGAAGCATACCGCAAATTACCTATAGTGCCCTATATTAAATTGTATAATACAAAAATATTTTTCCGAAACGGTTAACACGCTGTAAACTTTATATTTGAGTTGATTATTTTGCGGTTTTGTATTATAATTTAACTATACTTTTCCTACCCACACGAAAGGAGCGTTTTTATGTCAATAAAAGTCACGGATGCCTATTTCAATTCTTCAACAGGCGTAAATAAAATCCACACCGTTATCTGGGAGGATACCGAAAAAGAAAAAATCGGTGTTTTTCAGATTGCTCACGGCGTCAGCGAATATATAGAAAGATATGACGATTTTGCCCGTTTTCTCGCTTCAAACGGATACATAGTCTGCGGCAACGACCACCTCGGTCACGGTCTCAGCGTGAACTCAACAGAAGAGCTCGGCTTTATCGCCGACAGGGACGGCGACGTGCGTCTCGTTGACGATATGCACATTCTTCATAATATTATGGTCAGGCGATACCCCGAACTGCCCTATATTCTCTTCGGTCACAGCCTCGGCTCAATGTGCGCAAGAGTTTATGCCGCCGATTTCGGTCAGGAGCTTTCCGCTCTCATTCTCTGCGGAACAGGCGAACTGCCCACTTCTGCCATTCTCGGCGAAGAACCGCTGAAAATGCTATCGGAAAAACTTGACCCCTCAATAAAGCTGAACGCAACCTCCGTTTTCTCTCTTATTTCAAAGCTTTCAAACAGAAAAAGCCAAGATGAAAACTCGTCGCTTGACTGGCTCAGCTATAATAAAGAAAATATAGAGAAGTATGCGGCTGACCCTCTTTGCGGCTCCCCTCTCACGCTCTCAGGCAACAGAGACGCTCTCGCTCTGATGAACACCGCCTGCCGCCCCGAATGGGCGTCAAAGGTTCCCGTAGGACTGCCTATTCTTCTCATATCGGGCGCTAAAGACCCTGTCGGCTTCAACGGTAAGGGCGTTATCAATGTTTGTGATAATCTCGAAGACGCAGGTCATAGACCTGAGATTATCCTCTACCCCGGAATGAAGCATGAAATTCTCAATGAAATTGAACATGAAAAGGTTTATAACGATATCCTTGCATGGCTCAAAAGCATCTGATACATTTTTGCACTTCACAATCGGCACTGTTCTGAAACACAGAGCAGTGTCGTTTTTCTTGTATATAGCCAAATTTTGTTTCATTCAGTACAGTTTTTCAATCGTTATTTTAACTTATATCCCATTTTCTATAATAAAAAGCAGATGCTTAGGATAGCTTTTTTGATTTTCACAAATACTTTTCGCTAAAAATACGCTTGCTCCCATGCCCTATAGAAAAGTGAAGCAATTATACTGTTCAGAATAAATCATGGGGAATTTTGCTTGTGAATTTTTGCATTTTTATCCACTGTTTTGTATATTTATGCATACATATTTTTGACAAAAAATATCAATCAACATGTGTTGCCTAATTTTGATTAAAAATGTGTAAAGCTATAAAGCTTTACTCTGTGGATAACTCGACTATTTATGTTAATAACTTTTCGCTTTTTCCATATACGAAAAACATCTGCTTAATTTTGTAAAGTTATTAACTTTACTCACAGAGTTTTCCACATGATCAAGTGAATTATTCAGTTTTTAATGCATATTGAATATGCACCGCTATATGCAAAACTATGTGGAAACTGTGGATAAAACAAGGCTTGAAAGGGTCTTTTTTCGGACTTGTCAAGTTATTTTTGAAAAAATTCACTTAAAATAATGCTGAATTTCAGTCATAAAAACTGTATAATATTCATAAAATTTATTTTACGGTTTTTCGGCTCGTTTTCAGGCTGAAATCAGGCAAATTTTTTCAGTATCATTTGATACATATTCTTAAAGGCTCATTTTTTCTGAGAAAATACATAGAAACATTTTTTCAGTTTCGGTATATATGCACTCATTTCTGCATATGGGAAACCCCCATGACATTATGCCGAGTGCTGAAAAGGAAGCATTTGTTTCTCAGGCAAAAATTCCCCGTATTATTGCCAAAAGCCTCACAAGGCGACAGCCTTGTTTC
>JBJEOI010000064.1:0-31454 GCA_051880635.1 Acutalibacteraceae bacterium
TCATGCTTTTCTTTCTTTTCGTCAGCGGCTGACAATGACGGAAAATGGGTCAGCGCCTGGTCAACAAGCCCCGTAGATGTTGCCACATCCGGACTCGGAGCGCTCGATAAGCTGGGTGTATCTCTTTCTTTTATGACATCAAGAATCGTCATCGAACCGACAATCAGCGGCTCTGCAATTCAGATCAGATTTTCAAACGAATACGGCAAATCTTCTTTGAAGATCGGTGAATGCACTGTTGCCCGAGCGCAAAAGAACAACAGAGCAATTGAAAAGAACACGGTTGTCAATGTCACCGTGAACGGTAAAAAGAACTTCACCGTTCCGAAAGGTAAGATAGTCGTTTCGGACTCCATTCCGTTTAACGTAATTGCCGGTCAGAAGCTTTCTGTTTCCACCTACTACAAAGGCGCCAACGTATTCAAAACGGTCGGTCTTATCGGCGGTCATTCATATGTGAGTGTAGGTAATAATACAAAGACCGAAGTTATCAAGGGTCTTGAACTGAACTACACTGCAGATTCAGGCAGCTATGATGTTATTCCCACTATCACTGAATTAGATGTTTTCGCTTCTCCCGACAGCAAAACCTGTGTTATTTTCGGCGATTCAACAGTCGATAACGAGGTGCCCCGTTATTTCGCTCACATATTGCGCGGCAAGGGCATCAATAATGTCAGCGTTACACAAGCGGCTCTCAAGGGAAACCGCCTTTTAGAAGACGGCGTGGGTTTATTATCCAATCTGCTCGGGGATAGTGCCCTGAAACGATTTGAAAAAGATGTATTATCACAGGCAGGCATTGATTCTGTCATCTTAAAAATCGGCGTAAATGATATTGTTCACCCCTATTGCGCGTCAAAAAAAGATAAACTGAAGCCCGTTACTCTTGAGCAGATGCAGGCAGGCTATAATCAACTGATTGAAATGTGCCACAACAGAGGCGTGAAGATATATATTTGTGAAATTGCCCCCTGGAGAGGCTATACAAGAAATATGCTCAACAAAAACGGTGATGTCTTCTGGAATGAAGAAATTGATAAACTGCGTATTGATGCAAACGATTGGCTTGCAGGCAGTGATTGTAAAGCAGATGCCTATATAGCTCTTCCTCTCCTGGCCGACCCGACAGATCCCTATTCAATATTACCCGCCTACACAACAGACGGTATTCATTACACGGAAGCCGGCGCAATGGTACTTGCTCAGTCAATACCTGTTCAGCTTTTCGGCTCTGTGACAGAAACCCAAAATTACATTAAGAAAAACTGAATATTAAAAAAGAAAGAGTCCGTAATATTTCGGGTACTGATAAGGCAGTATTTCTTTATCAGCGCCCGGAATATCGGGCTCTTTTTTGTTTTATCTTGACTTTTTCTGTCGTACTAATATAATTAACATATACTCAAAAAAGAGGTATGCTGTTATGTTGGCTTTAGCGAATCTGATTGAAACATCTCATCTGACAATGCTGCTGGTGACCGGATTGTTTCAATTCTTTGAAATAGGCAGCGGTATTTTGCTGTCATTGATTATTTTCAGAGGCAAAATTAAAAAGACTGTTTACCCTTATGTCATTGTGGCTTTGTTCTGCGTTGCGAACGCTGTTATCTATCGTTATGATTTTTTTCTGAAAGATGATTTCAGTTATATTGCAACGGCAATTTCACCGCTTTACATATTCCCTCTTTCAAAAAAATCATATAAATACTGTGTTGTTTCCCTTCTTCTCGACCTTGTGGTAGGGATTATCGGTTCATTGTTTGTTGCCGTCATGGGGAACGATTTTCAAAATATGCCTGAATCAATGTCAATTGCTTATGCATTTGTTGTGTCTGCGTTTGTTTTTATCCTGCTCCTTGTTTTAGGGCATATTTCGGCAAAAAAGAGTGATGACGAATCTTTAATCGCGCGAATAAAACTGCCGATATTGTTCATGATCGTCTTAACGATTATGGTGTTTTCCATGACATTGATTCATTACAAAATCAATCTTTCTACTAATCCCAGGGATTTGTATTTAGGTATATTTAATATATCTCTTCTCGTTGTGACTATCGTGTACACCGTAAGGAGTTTTCTTAAATCAAAGGTTGCCGAAGAAAAGTATAAAACACAGCTTGAGCTTCAGATTCAACATTTTGAGATGCTTGAAAAAAAGGACCATGAAATACGCATATTTCAACACGATATGCCAAAAAAGCTCCGCCCGCTTGCCATGTATCTTGAAAATAAAAATATTGAGGAAGCCAAAAAAATTGTCGATGAATTTAATGTTTCCATTGACAAAACAAAATCCGGCTTTAATACAGGTAACTTCATGCTTGACACGGTTCTTGAATCAGAGCAGCAGATTGCTCAAAAAACAGGCGCAAGCATAAACCTTGTACCGAGCAGTGTTTTCCCTAAAAGCGGCATAGATTCGTCTGATATATACACCATCTTCCCCAATGCATTGGATAACGCAATTGAAGCCGTTTCAAAGGTTGATGAAGACCGCACCATTACATTTGAATCCTTTGTCAAACAAGGGAAAGTATATATCAGAATATCAAATCCCTTTAACGGAACAATAAAGGAAAGAAACGGAAAGCTCATATCAACAAAACAGGATTCTTCAAAACACGGCTATGGATATTCAAGCATGAAAAAAGCCGCCGCAAATTACGGCAGCGATAATGTCAGTTATGCAGTTGAAAACGGAATGTATATTCTGACCGTCGTATTAAAAATTCCGGAGTGAATCATTGTGTGAAGTTTTCGATATTGAATTTATCTAAAATAGCTTCAATGTTCAGCCCCCGTCTTATCGGTATAATTTCACCGCCACGCATGGTTACTTCTTTCTTATTATAAGTTTTGATATAAGTCAGGTTCACAATAAATGACCGATGTATTTTTATAAACAATTTGTGAGGAAGATAGTTTTCCTCCATATCGGCAAAAGAAAGTCTGAATTCAATGCTTTCATCAAAAGTGTGGACAATAACTTTCTTTCGCATCGCCTCGACATATATTATATCCTGCGGATGGAAAATGTATGCCGTCTGATCTTTTTTCAGCACAATGTTATTAAAAAACAAGTTCTTTTCAAGTTTTTCAAAAATTTTGAAAAGAGCTTCTTTTTTTGCCGGTTTAGTCAAAAAGCCGATTGCATTTACGTTTTCGTTTATCAGTTCGATCGCAGCTTTTTCATAGCTTGTCAGAAATGAGATTGTCACAGAATCATTGAATTTTTCTTTCAATGCAAGAGCTACTTGGGTGCCGTTCATTTCCGGCATAATATAATCAAGAAAATATAGGTTGAACTTATCTTCTTTTAACAGTTCTGTACCGGAAGTAAATGAATATACTTCCACTTCCAGTTTATTTTCATCCGCATAATCATAAATCAAATGAGTTAAGTTCTGATTCTCTTTCGGTTCGTCATCACATATCGCAATTCTCATTCACATAACCTCTGCATCTTTATCGTTCATATATCATTATAAATATCTGCATACAATAAAGCAAGAATTATTTTTACATTTGCATTTTTTTAAAAGAGTGAAATCAAACTCTTTCGCTTGTAAAAATTCTGTTGACAAAGGGTTATTTGCCGCTGTATAATATAATCAATAATTGATTAACGCTGTTAATCAACCTGAAAGGAGCCATTATGACTGATTTGATTTTTGAAAACGGTAAGCTCACACTGTCAGCTCACGGAAAGCCTCTTCTGAGTTTTTCTGCCGGCGACGGGTTTGTATGCGTCGGCAAAGGCGAAAGCACTTATTCGATGAGTCATGGCAGCTTTCGTATTAAGGAAAAAATAATGAGCCGTGAAAAGCTGATTGTCACCGATATTGACTTTTCAGACGGAAAAGTCGTCATCAGGCTCAGCAAGGGCACAGCGATAATTGAAAAAGCAGCCTGCGATACATATCGGTTTTCATTTAGCGGTCTTGACGGGTTTAACCGTATGTGGTTTTCTCTTCCTTCAGAAAAATATGAGGGCGTTTACGGCTGCGGCGAAATTTTCCCTCAGTTCAACCTGAAAGGACAAAAGGTGAACGCCTGGGTCGCCGAGCATGTCAATGCTTTGCAGATTGCGAAAAAACTTGTGAAAATGGCTTTCGGTCAGGAAAACACAACGAGAAAGCAGAAATTTTCGAAATATGAGACATATTACGCTCAGCCGACCTTTTTAAGCTCGGAGAAATACTTTTTTCACAGTGAAACAACGTCAAGAACGCAGTTTGACTTTCGTGCTGACAATGTCCATGTCGTTCAGACGGACAGCGTATCACCGTTTTATCTCGGCTTCGGCGACAGCTTCGAAGAGGTGCTCACCGCTTTGACAGCGATAACCGGCAGACAACCGGAACTTCCCGAATGGGTCTATAACGGCGATATTCTCGGTGTTCAGGGCGGCACTGATGTAATGATGAAAAAGGTCGGGACAGCTCTTTCACACGGCATTAATGTTGCCGGAGTATGGATTCAGGACTGGGAGGGCAGACGGGTCACCGCCGTCGGCAAACAGCTTTTCTGGAACTGGGAATGGGATAAAGAGCTTTACCCCGAACTTGACGAAAAAATCAGAGAGCTTAACGAAAAGGGTATTAAAGTTCTCGGCTACTGCAATCCGTTTCTTGCCGTTGAAAAGCCGCTTTATGAGTACGCAAGTAAAAAGGGCTACTGCGTAAAGGATAAGGACGGCAATGACTATTATGTAAAAATCACGACTTTCCCCGCCGCTATGGTTGACCTGACGAACCCGCAGGCCTATGAATGGCTGAAAGGTATTATAAAGAAAAACATGATTGAATTCGGTTTTTCGGGCTGGATGGCTGACTTCGGCGAATACCTGCCCACCGACTGCGTTTTGCACAGCGGCGAAGACGCAAAGCTGGTTCACAACACATGGCCCGCTTTATGGGCAAAGCTGAACCGTGAGGCTGTCGAAGAAACAGGCAATCTCGGAAAAATAATGTTCTTCACAAGAGCCGGCTTTACGGGCACGCCGAAGTATTCGACTATGATGTGGAACGGTGACAACCATGTTGACTATTCCGTTGATTTCGGCTTGCCGTCTGTTATTCCAGCGATGTTATCTCTGACCTGCAGCGGCTTCGGCTTATCACATTCGGACATCGGCGGCTACACAACCTTTATGAAGCTGAAAAGAAGCGAAGAGTTATATATGCGCTGGTGCGAAATGAACACATTTTCAGTTCTGATGAGAGGTCACGAGGGCTTGAATCCCGATCTGAACGCACAGTTTGATGCAAGTGAAAAAGTTCTGTCTCACGGCGCAAAAATGAGCAAAATTCACAAGGCTCTTTCGCCTTACCTGAAAAATGCAGTCGCATACAACGCAGAAAGCGGCGTCGGCGTCATCAGACCGCTCTTCTTCTATTACGACGAACCTGACGCCTACTGCGAGGAATATGAATATCTTTTAGGCAGAGATGTGCTTGTCGCTCCCGTACTGAAAAAGAACACTTACTCGAGAGAGGTTTTCTTGCCGGACGACGAATGGATTCACATTGAAAGCAAAAAAGAGTACAGGGGCGGACGGTATAATATCGCCGCACCCTTGGGTGAAATCCCCGTTTTTGTCAGAAAAAACGCATCGGAAGATGTGCTTAGTATATTACTGAACCTGTATTAAGGAGGACTAATCATGAAATATTTTCTCGACAGTGCAAAAATCGATGAAATCCGTGAGGCATACGACACCTTCGGCATCGACGGTATCACCACGAACCCTAATCACATAATGAACTCGGGCAAGCCCTTTTTCACCGTTATCGGTGAGCTTGCCGATTTTGTGAAGGAAAAAGATATTGAGGGCTGGGACACTTTCCCGATTTCCGTTGAAATCAATCCGCATCTTGACGATGCCGACGAAATGGTGAAAATGGGCAAGAAAATTGCTTCGATGTGCCCGAATTTTGTTATTAAGATTCCTTGCACCGAGGCGGGCATTACCGCCGCAAGACGGCTTGAGCAAGAGGGCGTCAGAACGAATCTTACCCTTGTCTTTTCCCCCTCTCAGGCGCTTATCGCCGCCAAAAACGGTTCTCTTTTTGTTTCCCCGTTCATCGGCTGGAAAGAGAACAGCGGAGAAGACTGCAAGCAGTACATTCAGGACATCGTCACGATTTACGAAAACTACGGCTATCTCGGTGAAACGCAGATCATCTGCGCCGCCGTCAGAAACGGAAAGCAGATTGTTGAATGTGCTGTTGCCGGTGCGGATATTGTGACTGCCGGCTTACAGGTGTTCAAGGACAGCTTCTATCACCCGTTCACTGATTACGGTCTTGACAAATTCCAAAGCGCATGGGATAAGACAATAACCGAATAAGGTAGGGATACATATGAAAATAGGTTTTATCGGACTCGGCATTATGGGCGAGTCCATGTGTGAAAACATCATAAAAAAGCATGACGACAAGGTGTATTGCTTCGACATCAACAAAAATCAGGTTGAAAAGCTTGTCTCTCTGGGTGCAGTCGCCTGTAAAAGCTCGGCGCAGGTAATTCAAAACTGCGATCTCGTGATTTCAATGGTGCCGAAATCCGAGCACGTCAGAGCGGTTTACAACGAACTTATGCCATTTATCGAAAAGGGTAAGATATGTATTGATATGAGCACGATTGACCCGTCGGTTTCGGTTGAAATTGCCAATCAGATAAAGGCAAAAGGTGGGCAATTTGCCGACGCACCCGTTGTCAAGTCAAAGCCCGCCGCCATTGCCGGCACGCTGGGTATTCTCGTCGGCTGTGACGAGACGCTTTTCCCCGTTATTGAGCCGGTGCTTCGCTATATGGGCTCAAATGTTATCCGAATGGGCTCAAACGGCAAGGGGCTTGTGATGAAAATCTGTCACAATACTCTTGTCGGTCAGATTCAGAACGGCGTCAACGAGACGATGAACCTTGCCGTGAAAATGGGCATTGATATAGATGACTACACCGCCGCAATCGCCGCGGGAGGCGGTCAGTGCTTTTATCTTGACGGACAGCACGAAAATCTGAAAAACGAGAACTGGACGACTGCGTTTTCGCTTGAAAACATGCACAAGGATATTGGCATCTGTGAAAGATTGAGCGAAGAAATCGGCTTCCCGATGCCCGGCATGGAAAATGTGAAAGCCGTTTATGATAAGGGCATGGAAAACGGAATCGGCAAAGAGGATTTCAGAGCTACATATAAAATTGTCAGAGGCGATTTCGATGCTTGAACGGTTAAATAATGTGAACGATGTCAGGGTGTATTCCGTTTTTGACGACGTATTCAGACCCTATGGCAGAGTGATTGAAGATTTCGACTTTTCTTCTCTCATAAAAATCGCCGAAGAAAAAACCGATGTTCCCGAAAGCGGCAATTTTTATACGCCGTCTTTTGATTTGTTTGAAAAGGAAAGCTGTTTTATGAAAATCCAAAACAGCTTTTACGGCGAAATGCCGATACAGATAGGCTACTGCAACGGCAGAAATTCCACCTATAACGGCTTTGAATATCACAAGGGCTCTGAAATCAATATCGCCGTGACGGACTTCATGCTCGTTTTAGGTCATGTCTGGCAGATTGAAAACAACTGCTTTACGGTCGGGAACGAGAAGGTGTTCTTTGTGCCTAAAAACACAACAATTGAAATGTATCAGACTACCTTGCACCTTTCACCGTGCAAAACAAGCGACGATGGCTATAAAGATATCGTTATCTTACCTAAAGGCACCAATACGCCTTTACAGTCAAAAAAAGAAAATCAGCAGGGAGAAAACAGGCTTCTTCTGATGAGAAATAAATGGATTTTGTGTCACCCGGAAAGAGAACCGCTGATGAAACAGGGAGCATATCCCGGTCTTATCGGCGAAAACAAGGAGCTGAAATACTGATGAAAAAAGATATTATTTATTTGCCCGTCGGTGTGCCAACCTTTCATCTTGAAAGCGCACAGGCTGAGTTTGAAAAATCCGTAAAACTTTTAAAAGAAACGGACGAGAACATTCTTGTGCCCGATGAAATGCTTCTGAGTATTGATAAACTTGAGGCTTTTATCAGGGACAAAAACCCGGCGCTTGTCATTGTTCAGAATGTTACCTTTGCCAACGGCGAATACATTGCGCAGGTGCTTCGGAAGTTTGACTGTCATGTTCTTCTGTGGACGCTTCGTGAGCCGGTCATTGACGGCGGACGGCTTCGGCTCAACTCTCTCACCGGCGCATTTTCGGCGGCGAATATGCTACAAAGCTTCGGCAGGAGCTTCACCTATGTTTTCGGCTCACCCGATGAACAGTCGGTGAAAGAAAAAATCTCTGCGGCCATAAAGGCAGTAAAAACACGCGAAGAACTGAAAAATCTCAATTTGCTTCAGGTCGGTCATACCCCTGCGGGCTTTGGCTTCGGCAGAGCGCTTGACAGTGAGATTATGACCGTTTTCGGCGCTCGCCTTGTTTCAATTGAATCAAGAGAACTCATTGACAAAGCCAAAGGCTTCTCCGACGATGAGGTTATCCCCTATATCGAACGGGCAGAAAAAAGCATTGTCTGCCTTGACAGTATACCTCAAAAAAATATCTTTGACTTCGCAAGACTTTTTAAGGCTTATGACGAATACATAAAAGAAAACAACATCGGCGCACTGTCAAGCCGATGCTGGCCCGATTTCTTCACCTCATTCGGCACTCCCGTATGCGCCGTTTTGTCTCTTCTCAACGACTCGGGCGTTGCCGCCGCCTGCGAAGCGGACACTTACGGAGCGCTTTCGATGTTCATGGCTATGAAGCTGACAGGCAAAGCGGTGTTTTTCGGCGACCCCGTTTCGCTTGACGAAAAGGAAAATACAATAACTTTCTGGCACTGCGGCATGGCGCCGTGCTCTCTGGCAAGAAAGGATACGGGTGCTGTTTGCGGTGTTCACTGCAACCGGAAAATCGGACCGACGCTCGATTTTGGCTGTCAGGCGGAAAGCAAGATTACAATTCTCCGAATCGGCAAAAATGCTTCGGGTAAATTCAGGATTTTTCTTGCCGGCGGGCAAGCGCTTGATGAACCGAAGCAGTTCGACGGCACAAGTATTGTCGTAAAGACCGAAAAGCCGTCCTTTGAAATTGTTGAAAGGGCTGTCAAAGAAGGCTGGGAACCGCATTTTGTTGTTGCAATGGGCGACATCAAAGAAGAAATCAAGGTTCTTGCCGATATGCTTTCAATCGAGGCGGAGGACTTCGATGACTAAAACAGTTCTGTTTCTGATAGTTGTTTTCTTTTCGAATATCATTCAGTGTGTGACAGGCTTTGCCGGAACGGTGCTTGCGATGCCCCCCTCAATGATGCTTGTCGGCTATGAAACGGCAAAACCGATACTGAATGTTTTGGGAATGGCCGCCTCAACGGGCGTGATCGCAACAACCTATAAAAGCATCAACAAAAAAGAGTTTTTGAAAATCACGTGCGTTATGCTTCTGGGAATTATCGGCGGAATTTTCATTTCGGGGTATTTCGAACAGTACGCAAAGGCGCTTTATATTGTCTTAGGGCTCACCGTGATTCTGATTGCCGTAATAAATGCCGTAAGTTTTTTCGCAAAGAAAGAAAGCAAAACACTGCCCGAAGCCGTTTCTTTGCTGCTTCTCATTCTCTCGGGGCTTATTCACGGTGTGTTTGTATGCGGCGGACCTTTGCTTGTCACTTATGCTTCGGCGAAGCTGACGGACAAGGACGAATTTCGTTCAACATTATCCGCAGTGTGGATTGTGTTAAATTCGGTGATAATGTTTTCCGATATACGGGCGGGTAGTTTTCACAAAGATACGCTGATACTGCTTTTTGTCAGTATTGCGGTTCTCTTTTCGGCAATAGTCCTCGGAAACATGATTTGTAAAAAACTGAACAGAAGCACATTTCTGATCATTACTTATGTATTGATGCTGATCAGCGGTGTCTCATTAATCTTAAAATAGGAGGTTGGTTGATGGCAGAAAACGGTTTAAACCTACAGTCGTTAAAAAATAAAAACAGAAGTCTGATTCTTTACGAGCTGAACGCAAGCGGAAAAATGAGCCGTAAAGAGCTTTCAAAGAAGCTCTCACTTACGCCTGCGGCAGTGACAAAAATATGTGCTGAGCTGATTGACGAAGGTTTTATCACAGAGCACGGTGAAATCGAAAACACAGGCAGAAGCGGCAGAAAAGAAATCCTGATTTCGCTCAGGCTTTCCGACAAGCTTATTTTCGGCATCAACGCCGAAAGAGATGCAATCACTTACAGCATCTGCGACCTTTCGGGGAAGCTTTATGAGAAAGATGTAACCGAATTTACCGATGATATCGGGCGAGTGATAGAAAACGGAAAAACCTTTCTGTCCGCTGTCCCGAAAGCGCATACGGAAAAGCTGGTTGGTATGGGGGTTTGCATCATCGGAAACGCTGAAGACTCCCGTTTCAGCGTATGGAAGCACAAAAATCTGAACGAGGTCTTTGAAAAAAGCTTTTCTTTAAGCTGTGTGACCGAAAACAACGTGAAAGCCTTTGCGCTCGCTCAACTGATTTACGGCAACTCATCAGAAAAAAATACCGTTCTGTATTTTAAATGGGGACCCGGAATCGGTTCGGCTTTTTCCTCGGGCGGAAACGTTCTTTCGGGGAGCGACAACGGAATTGCCGAAATCGGGCACTATATCGTTGACCCCGGCGGAGAAAAATGCCGTTGCGGAAGATACGGGTGTCTTGAAACGGTCGCTTCAAGAAATGCCATTTTCAAAAGCGTCGGGAAAAGCCTCACGCTCGAAGAAATTGCTGAAAGCGACGATAAAGAAATCACAAATATAATGGACTGCAAAATCAATACGGTTGCTCTGGCTCTCGCCAACACGGCAACAATCATAAACGCACAAAAAATCGTTCTGTTCGGGTCGTTGTTTTATTGCGATAAAGTGAAGGAAAAGCTTAAAAAGCAGTGTGTCCGCTATAATCCGAATCTGAGAGACGATATGCTGAAAGAATCGGAGCTTAATAAAAAGAACAGCTATATCGGCGCGGCTGCAATCTGCGCAAAGCGGTTCTTTTTCGAAAAAAACATGTAAAAGGAGAAAACAATATGGAAAACAAAAATTCAACACACGGAATCGGCTTTCAGGACAAGCTCGGCTATGCCTTGGGCGACGCGGGTGGTCTTCTGACCTTTGCGCTGATTTCGTCATTTCTTCAAATGTTCTACACCGACGTTCTTCATATTCCTCTTGCGCAAATCACGGTGCTTATGCTCGTGGCAAGAATATGGGACGCAATAAACGACCCGATGTGGGGCGCCTTTATCGACTCAAGAAAGCCCACCCGCCACGGAAGATTCAGACCGTATATTCTCGGCGCATCTATACCTATGGCTTTTGCGGCTGTTCTGATGTTCACAAAGATTCCCGGGCTTTCGCCGACCCAATATCTTATATTCGCCTATGTCACATATATCCTTTACGGTATGCTCTACACCGGCGTAAATATTCCCTACGGCTCACTCGCCTCGGTTATCACAGATGACGGAATAGAGCGTTCCTCTCTTTCAATGTGGCGTTCAATCGGCGCAGGCTTCGGCGGACTCCCCGCTCAGATTCTTCTCCCGATGTTTGTTTATACAACTGTTGAAGTGGCAGGCAAAAAAGAAAAAATACTCGACCCGAACAAATTCACCGTCTGCGTCGCTATTCTCGCCGCAATCTCATTAGTTATTTATTTTGCCCATTTCAAAATGACAAAAGAAAGAGTCGTTCTGCCCGCAAAACAGAAAAGAGAGGATTTCAATGTTCTTTCAACAATAAAAATGCTTCTCAAAAACAAGCCGTTTGTTGCTCTTTGCATTGTGTCAATGCTTCTTATCTGCTTCCAGATGTACACGCAGACGACCTACAATTATCTTTTGAAAAACTACTATGGAAAGCCGGAGCTTTATTCTCTTATTACTGTCTGCACATATCTGCCTATGGCGATGTTTATTCCGTTTATGTCAAAGCTCGTCAGAAAATTCGGCAAAAAAGAAATCTGCTCAGTCGGACTCGGTTTTGCGGCTGTGATAAATATTCTGATGTATCTTCTGAAGTTCACGCCGCTGGTTTCTAACCCCTATATATTCCTTGTTCTCGTATTCTTCAGCGGAGCGGGTCAGACCTTCCTTGTGCTTGAGGTATGGGCTCTCGTCACCGATGTTATAGACTATCATGAGCTGCTTTCAAAAAGAAGAGAAGAGGGCACAAGCTATGCGTTCTTCTCATTCACAAGAAAGCTCGGTCAGACGGTCGCAGGCGCAGGCTCTTCAGCTCTTCTGGCGCTTATAGGCTATGACGTTAATGTAACCGATATCGGTCAGAGTGAGGAGGTTGTTGCAAAGCTTTATGACATTTCAACTCTTATCCCGGCAATCGTTCTTTCACTGATGTTCGTTCTTCTCGCCTTCGGTTATAAGCTCTCCAAATCAAAACTTGCCGAAATGCACGAGGCTCTTGACAAGCAGAGAGCGGCAGAGTAATGAGCGCTTTGTCCAATCTCTCCTGAAGAACAACTTCATTTCACAAGGCAGATATAACGACGACGTTGACGATCTTCTCTGCAAGGTGCTTTCAGCTTAGAAAGACGAGCTGTATGCTTGAATTGAGTAATTTAATCTGATATTTGATTGTCTCTGCTTTTGGAAAAATCAAAAGTGCCGTGAAGCCTTATGCCATAAGGCTTCACGTTTTTTTATGAATAACGAAGCCGCTGAGCTTATGAATAGTTAATAATATCGTTTTTCGGGCGTCATTTCGGCTCTGCTCTTACACGAATAAAAATAAACCGTAATCGGTTGCTATCTGCCGTCTCTTTATGCTATAATGAGCCGACGAATTGTTGGATCGGGAGCTTACTCCTACCGCAATTTACAGTAAAATACAGCGTGCAATTTTGGTTTGATGTGCGCTATGCACTAAAAAGGAGAATGACATGAAATTACCTTGCTATCCGCTTGTTACCATTGACCCGTTTATGAGTATCTGGTCGAAAACAGAACAGCTCTATGACAGTGATACGATTCTTTGGTGTGATATAAAAAAACCCATGAAAGGTCTTGTTACTGTTGACGGAAAAAGCTATAGATTTATGGGGCTCGGCAACGAGCCCGTTATTGAACAGAAAAGCGTATGCACTTCTGCGTTTTTCACAGAGTACACATTTGAAAATAAAGTTATTTCATTAACCGTTAAGTTCTGGACTCCGCTTTTTGTTGATGACCTTGTTATGCTTTCGACGCCTTGCTCATTCGTTGAGTGCACATATAAAAACATTGATAAAGACACTCATAGGGTGCGCATTGATATTTCGTTAGGCCGTGAGTTTTGCTATGACAGAACTGCAAAACCAATTAAAAAGGAAATAAGGCTTCATAACGCAATGAAGTACGCTCAGATGGGGAGAAAAAAGCAAAAACCGCTATATAAAAGCGGTGACGGGGTTTCTGCCGATTGGGGTTATATCTGTATTCAGGGCGACGAGGTTTCATCAGACAGCGCAATTCAAAACGGCATTAGCGCCGGTGCTTTTATCAGTGATAAAGCTGTTTTTGTTATTGCTTATGATGATGTCAAAAGCATTGAATACATGGGCAAAAAATATGACGGGTATTACAAAACGAGGTTTTCAGATATTGGCAGTGCGATTGAATATTGCTCTAAAAATTATGACTCTCTTTATGAAAAGGCTCTGGAATGGAACGATAGAATTTATAACGATGCGATAGGGTTTTCAAATGATTATGCCGACATGATTTCCTGTGCTTATCGTCAGGTTTTAGCCGGTCATAAGCTTTTTGAAAACGATAACGGCGACTTGCTTTATTTTTCAAAGGAGTGTCATTCAAACGGCTGTATAAATACGGTTGATGTTTCTTACCCTGCCATTCCGTTCTTTCTGATATATAACCCCGTGCTTGTCAAAGGAATGTTGACCGGAATTTTTGAGTTTGCTTCAACGGACGCATGGAAGTATGATTTTGCACCGCATGATATCGGAACATACCCTATTGCAAACGGTCAGGTTTACGGTCAATATAAAAGATTTGAAAATCAGTTTGAAAAACGCAGAATGTATTTGCACAAGCGCAATGCATACAACTATAAATCACAGATGCCAGTTGAAGAGTGCGGAAACATGATAATAATGGCGTATTCATATTTCGTATTCTCGGGTGATGACAGCGTTATTAAAGATAATTATGCTATGCTGAAAAAATGGGCTGATTACCTTGTTAATGCCGGAATTGAGCTTGAAAATCAGCTTTGTACAGATGATTTCGCAGGTCACAGTGAAAAAAACATTAACCTTGCGATAAAAGAGATTATGGGTATCGGGGCATTTTCAAAAATCTGTGACGCTCTCGGCATAGAGAACGACTATTTTTCAACTGCGCAAAAATACGCAGATAACCTTATGGAATATGCTCTTGCAGACGGCACATTGCCTTTTGCTCTTAACCAAAAAGACACATGGAGTCTGAAATATAACCTTGTCTGGGACAGATTGTTTTCGTTCAATTTATTCAGCAAAGACTTGTATATGGCTGAAAGTAAAAAATATCTCTCAAAGCTCGACACCTATGGTGTTCCCCTTGATTACAGAAAAGCGTTCACTAAAACCGATTGGATGCTTTGGGCGGCAATGCTTGATGAAAGCGGTGAAAGTGTTTCTGCTTTTTCTGGGGCAATTAATAAATATCTTTCAGATACAGATGATGTTGCTTGCTTTAGCGATTGGATAAACACCGATAAGCCAAAGCATGAAGGCTTCAATCACAGAACGGTGCAAGGCGGATTGTGGATGCCGGTTTTGTTTAAACATTCAAACTGTTGATAAAGTTGACCGAATCACGCCAAAAACAGTTAATTCCCCTCAGATATGTATTATTATATATGAGATACATTTTTTAACGGCAACCTCTAAAATTGACACAACTTTCTGAATTCTCAGCCTATCGGTTAATGATAATAACCGAATTCCCATTATGAACGGGCTGAAAGTAATAAGCGTGAGCCGAATCAAGCACCCGGACACGGCGTTTGTTATTGTATCCGGCTACGATGATTTTTCCTGCTGCCGTGAAGCCTTGCGTCTTCAGATAACTGACTATATCCTGAAGCCTGTAAACTACGAGGAGTTCGGAACCTGTATTGATAATCTGAAAATTTCTCTGTTTGAGAGGCGTATGTCGGCTGTGTCGGAACCGGAAAAGCAGGAGGAACGAACCATCACCGGAATTACACGGTATCTTCAGGAGCATCTTGCAGAGGAAATCAGTCTCTCCGTTCTGGCTGATGAGTTTCATTTGAACCCACAGTATATCAGCCAGCTTTTCAAGAGCGAGATCGGCGTAAATTTCCTTGTTTATCTGACCAATATCCGCATTGAGAACGCTAAAAAGCTGCTGCTTTCCACATCTCTTTCCATTGCCGACGTGGCTGACAAGTCAGGCTATGGGGATTATCGGGTATTTACAAAGGTGCTCAAGAAATCGGAGGGCATTACCCCATCTCAGTACCGGCGGGATTTCTTAGTGGTAACAGAAACAGACAGTCATTGAAAGAACGGATGATAAATCGGGATATACGGAGGTGTTATTATGGCGATGTGGAATCCATGGAGAGGCTGTAAAAAATGCAGTGACGGGTGTCTGCATTGCTATATTCATAAAGGTGACGCCAAACGCAATGTGAACACAAACGACATAGTGAAAACCAAAGATTTTTATAAACCCACAGAGAAATTGAAAAACGGAAATTACAAAATGAAAAGCGGAATGGTTTATCTGTGTTTTTCGACGGATTTTCTTATCGAGGAAGCCGACGAATGGCGTAATGAATGTTGGGAGATGATTAAAGAGCGGCAGGATTGCACCTTTCTTTTTCTCACAAAACGAATAGAAAGATTTATGAGCTGTATTCCTGCTGATTGGGGTGACGGATATGAAAATGTTGTTGTGTGCTGTACGGTGGAAAATCAGAAAAATGCCGATAAAAAGCTGTCGCTGTTCAAAAAATTACCCATAAAGCATAAGTGTATCACTGCTCAGCCTTTGCTTGAAAAAATATACATCGAACCGTATCTTGATGATATTGAACTTGTGGTGGTCGGCGGCGAGTCCGACAAGTTTGCCAGACCGCTTGATTATTCATGGGTGCTCGACATCCGTGAGCAGTGCATAAGAAAGAATGTCAGTTTTGAATTCAGGCAGTGTGGGACACATTTCATTAAAGACGGCAAAGAATATAAATTGCAGACAAAGGATTTATGCCGTCAAGCGAAGGCGGCAGATATAAACTTCAAATCAAAAGATAATTGAAGGATAAGCCGAATTATACCGGCAGAGATCTTGACTCAGCGTCGTTTGATGTGATTGCGGAGGAGCCCGGTGAATATAAGGTTCGCCTTACGGCGACTGATTTTGTCGGTGAATATGAAATTAGCCGGAGAACCGAGGATAGTTCAGATAAATAACATCGTATGGACAGATAGAAAAGTTTTTAAAATAAGAAGAGATATATATAGATAAGCACGGATTACACCATAAGACTTAACGTTTGCAAGAGAAAAAGGGGCAGGTCTTAGAAGAGTGCCCCAAGGGACACTCTTCAGTTTTATTCGCCTTTTGGCGAGTGATATTGCTAAAGCAGTTTTATTATGCTACGCATAGTTTTATTGCCTACGGCAGATTAAGAGCGAATAAAATATCACTGAAACCGAAGGTTTCAATATCACGGTTGCCGAAGGCAAGCATATCCCTCTTTGCGCAGCAAAGAATATCACTGCAAAAAAATCACTACCCGAAAAAGAGTTTTGTTTCTCTCTTCTTCGGGTAGTTTTGTCTTATACTTTTACAAGCAGGAAATATGTGTGCCAAATTCCTATTCGGTTTTAGATAACTGTCCTTAAGAAACCCGCCCTTTAGTACTGCCCCTTTTATATGTCCGTGATTGTTATTCGTTATTTGTTTTATCCTTGATTTTTTCTTTCTTTTTTCTGAGATGCTTTATCATGATGATTCCGCCGACCGCCAAAGCAAGCCCCGTCAGCACCGAAAAAACCATCGGCAGAAAGGCGGATATTCCGAGCACACCGAAGGCTCCTGCATTTATAAACATCTCAACACTCGAACCCACGCTGATAACGCGCGACAGACCGAGCAAAAGAAGCACAACCCCAAGAATCCAGCCGTAATTTCGGAACAAAAATTCGACCTTACTCATAATCTTGTCTGCGGTGTCAATGCTTTTTGCCGCCTGAGGCGGAATATACTCTTCCTTACTGTCATCCAAAAGATAATCGGTTGAAACCGAAAATATTTTCGCAATCGCCAGAAGCTTTGCCGGCTCGGGAACGCTGTCGCCCGTTTCCCACTTTGAAATCGACTGACGGGAAATCGAAAGCCTTTCCGCAAGCTCATCCTGTGACCAACCGAACTTTTTTCGGAGTGTATAAATCTTTTCGTTGATTTTCATGCTGTCTCCTCCTTGTGAAAACTTACGATAGAATTATAGCAACGGCATGTCTGAAAAGCAATATATTGTGCCTGTCACTTTCGCAACCGGCGGTTGCAATAGGTTGCGAAAACGGTTTTTCATCAAGAAAATCAGAAAAATCCGAGCGCCAAAACGCCCTTTTGACAAAGCCGGAATAAAATGATACTATCTTTAAAATACACATCAGGCTTTGCCGGGAGGAGAAAATGGAGATAGGAAAATTCAACGCTTTATATAATCATATTTTCCTTAATCCTCTTACTTAAAATATCAAAGCCGTTAAATCGTCAAGGCAAGATAGACCGCGTAAGCAATAAGCATAACAACGCCTTGTGTTTTATATGCTTTTTCTTTAATCAGCATGGGGATAATAGCTATAAGCGTTATTATCAGGCAGGCAGGGAAGTCAATCTGAAGGCATACGGCAGAAACTGAGAATGTCCCGCCCGACACAAGAGAGCAAATCGGAAGAATAAGCGCAAGGTCAATAATGTTGGCGCCTATAATGTTACCGACAGAAAGATTTGCCTGCTTCTTTCTTATAGCCGTAAGCGTTGTAACAAGCTCCGGCAGTGAGGTTCCGACGGCAACCATTGTAACGGCAATAACACGCTCGGGCACACCGAGAGCCGTCGCAATATCAGAGCCGCCTTTTATCAGAAGATTTGAGCCCAGAACAATACCCGCCGCACCGACGATAAAAAGTAAGATTTGCTTAGCAATATCTTTTCGGGTGAAATCGGGCTTGTCTTCGTTTTCGGGTTCCTGCTTTGCGTCGATAATATTTATTGCGGTAAAAACCGCAAATAAAACGATGAGCGCAACAGTCGCCCACAGGCTGACTTTACCGCTGAGACTGCCGACCCAAAGGATACCTGCCGTGGCGATAAGAATAAGGCATTGCTTTAAGTATCTTTTGCGCGGAGAAACAACATTTAAAAAGATAAAGGCAATAGCCATAATAAGACCTGTGTTTGCCGTTACGGAACCGACAGCGTTGCCGACCGCCATATCGTTTTTGCCGTCTATGCTTGCTATTACCGACACAATCATTTCGGGCAGGGTTGTGGCAATGCTCACAATTGTTGCGCCGATGATAAACGGCGGAATGTTTGCCGCTCTCGCAATGCTGCCGGCGGCGTCAACAAACCAGTCGCCGCCCTTTACAACCAGCACTATTCCGATTATAAATAAAACTACCGAAATAAAAATACCCATAAAAAAACCTCCGTTTTTTGCGTTTGCAAAAACAGAGGAAATCATGAGACTATCTGCTTTTGCAGATAAGTCTCGTCATTTAATGTAAAACCAGAAAGAAAAACTTTCAGCATGTTGACTTTACAACGTCTATACGCCGACTACTCCCTTATTCAACCGCTATATATTAGCAAATTCATTATTGTTTGTCAACCTTTTTCAGGTAACATCTTATATAATTGAAAGAAAAATGCGATTTATCTTTCGTTTGATTTTCTGTTATAAATTATAGTGATGAAATTTCCCCGCCGCTTTTTACTGAAACGAAAATATACCTAATAAGTATGCAAGAGGTCTATCGTTTCAGGACAAATTCCTGAACGGGACTTCCGAATTCTTCTGTCAGTTTTCCTTCTGTAAACCCCAAGTGCTTGTAGAACGCTCTTGCGGCAATTCCCTCCGGTATGCCCTCACGGTATGTTGTTACCACAACATCATTTTTAGGGTTCAGGAATTTGAGCATATAGTTTACCATATCCTCGGCAATATGCTGTCTGCGATAATCGGGGTCAACAGCCAAAAAGCAAAGCATGTTATTATGCTTTGAAAATAGCAGTGAGCCGACAATCTTATCTTCATTCACGGCGCATATAGCTGATTTTTTTCCGATAAAGCGAAGCACCGTATTTCTGTGTTCGTTTAGCGCTTCGCTTGTTTCAAGTCCGGGAAAGCTGTCTTTAATCTTTTCTACAAGCTGCATCCAGCTTTCTGTTTCTTTTGCTTCTGCCAACTTTATTTCCATTGTATTAACCGCCATATCACCGTTTTTGAGTTTCGTATTTTAACAATTCTTCATTAATAATCCATTCTTTTTTATCACTCCAAAGATGAGGGACTGCTTCTGCAACCGCATCTGTGTTCAGAAGTCCGTAAATATGCGGATATGATACTCCGCAGTTACTAAAATCTTCCCAGACTACCTTACTTTCTACTTTATCGGTATCAATAACCAGTAACACTAAGTTGTCGGTTTCGTTTTTAAAGTTGGGGGCTACCCATTGATATGTTGTTATTTCAGAACAATGGATAAAACCAAATCTATTCAATGAGTCTTCTCCGTAATACCTTTGATTTTTATATTCGTCCCACGTCTTCTCTTTTAAGCAATGTATAATATACATATCTCATTCCCCCACAAAAAGTCTCATTCACAATCTCATCAAATTCCGATTGATTTCTCTTAATTCTTACTATACATCATAATTATGATAATTTCAACCCGCCGCTTTTCAGCCGAACACGAAAAGAACCGCCTGCGTATGCGGGCGGTCTGTGCGTTTATATAGCTTTAGTTCGGCAAAACGGAAGCTATTGAATTGCTAATCCAGTTATCAAGAAACTTCATCTGCTCATCCGTATGGAACCAGTGTTCTGCGTTTTCCATTACAGTGAGAGTTGCGCCGATTTTAGCTGTAAATCCGGATATAGTTTCTTTGGAAGTCAAGTTATCCTTTCCGCCGTATAAAATACAGGTGGGGATACTCCACTCAATCGGATGCTTTCGCACATAACACAGATACTCCCATGATAAGGTCTCTCCAAGCTCAGTAGGTATCTCTTTTTTGCTTTGCAATTCTTCTTCGGTCACATTTGACCACATCATCATGTCCGTAATCAGTTTTTCCATATTTACAATGGGAGAAATAAATAAAGCCTTAGAAATCTTTTTTTCATTAAGCGCACTCATTGATAAAAAAGCCCCTATGCTGTTTGCAATCAGAATAACAGACTCATATCCCTTGCTGTGTAAATCAAAAAAATGTGAAAACTCGCTTTTCGCTTCCCAAGGATTCTGCGATTTATAGTCAAAGCCGATAACATCGCTTTCGGCAAAGAGCGGCTCATAATGCTTCGCTTCCTCCGCACTACCTCCTTTACCATGAACATATATGACTAATTTTCTCATCCGACACCCTCCTGCATAAATCATGGCTTTGTTTCTCTCATTTAATTATAAATCATAATTATAAAAATATCTACCCTCTTGTTTTTTTTCGCCGCCTTGTGACACCCCTTTATAAACGCATAAAGCGAAAAAACACCGCCTATACCTGCACACAGCCGAGAAAAGCCGCACCCTGACGGATGCGGCTTTTTAACTGAACTTTTTGTTTTCACCCAACCTTTATTCTGAATAATAAAGGTTCAAAAACCATTAATACTTTTCGGGTTTTTCGCCGGGGTGAACTGTAGCTGTAATTGTATCGAGGAGCTCCTCAATCCACTTAACAAATGACTCTAAAATAGCCTTGAACTGTGCTACCATTTCTTCCATGATATTTCTGTCCTTTCTATAATTTTATTGGGTTTCCCCTTAATGTGTCTATATGTTATCACAGTTTATTCACATTTTCAACAGTTTGATAATATCTTAATTTTCTTTAATTATATCGTTATATTTTTGTTAATATTTGATTTTATATGATTTCATAGAATGAATGTTTTTCAGCTTTCCGATTAAATTACAGGTGCCTGAAAACTTGAAATCCGCCTCCTTACGGATGCGGATTTCAAGCTGTGCTTTAAAAAGCAAGATACCTTTTTTAAAATATTATCAAACCGGCAAATTGATGTCAATAATAAGAAATATATAAGCATGCGTTACTTCCTACTTGTTTTTTTCATTGTTTTTGCCTATAATATAAATATACAATTTTTTGAGGTAAACAAAATGGATTTTGCACATATCTTATCGCTTTTTCTGGCATTGCCTTTTTTCTGTTCGGAATGTCCTCAATGGGTAACGGGCTGAGCAAGGTTGCCGGGCCTAAGCTTGAATCTTATCTGTGGAGACTGTCTTCAACACCGCTGAAGGGCTTTCTTTTGGGCACGCTCGTTGCGGCAATCACTCAGTCATCGGGCGCAACCTCTGTCATGGTCGTCAGTTTTGTCAACGCAGGAATGATGAAGCTGACACAAGCTATATGTGTTATTCTCGGCTCAAATGTCGGCACAACAATGACAGGCTGGATTCTCACTCTTTCAAACATGGGCGGGAGCGGATTTGTGTCACAGATTATCTCAACAGCGACTATAGTTGCAGTTCTTTCTCTTGTCGGCATAATAATGAATATGTTCACAAAGAAAAACTCACTGAAAAATTTGGGATTAATTTTTCTCGGTCTTGCTTTGCTTCTGATGTCAATGACAATTATCAGCAATGCCGTTGCGCCGCTTAAAGAGAGCGACAGCTTCAAGAATATACTTCTTATGTTCTCAAACCCGATACTCGGTATTCTCGCCGGTATGTTTGTCGCAGGCGTTATTCAGTCGTCGAGCGCATCTGTCGGTATTATTCAGGCATTATGCGTCACGGGAGCGATACCTTATTCGGTTTGTCTGCCCCTTATCCTCGGTATAAATATCGGCGGCTCAGTGCCCGTTCTGCTTTCAATTATGGGCAGTTCAAAAAACGGCAAGCGCGCCGCACTGACATATCTTTTCTCAAATGTATTCGGTCTGTTCATCATATATATTCTCTATTTCCCGTTCAAGATGATTGTCGGCAATGAATTTTTCAGCTCCGCTTCAACAACGATGGGCATAGCTATAATGAACTCGGCGATAAAAATTATTGTTGCCCTTGTGATTCTTCCTCTGCATAAGCTTTTGGAAAAATTTGTTTTGATGATAGTGAAAGTCTCACCCGAAGAAAACGAAGACCTTGAAGAGATTGATTCTCTCAGCGACAGTCTTCTCGACTACACACCGATAGCTATTGAAAAAGCAAGCATTGCCGCAAACAAAATGTGTTTTATAGCCTATCGTAATGTAAACCGGGCAATAAGAATTCTCAAAAAATTTGATAGCACAGCATTTTCAAAAATTCAAGATAAAGAAAATATTATAGACAAATATGAGGATAAAGTCGGAAATTTTGTTGTTAAGATAGGAAAGCATTCTCTCACAAATACTCAACAAGCAAAAGTTTCTGAACTGCTAAGCTCAATCGTCGATTTTGAAAGGCTGAGTGACCATGCGGTCAATCTTTCGGAAACAGCGCTTGAAATATTTGAGAAAAAGATTATCTTTTCACCGTCGGCTCAGAAAGAAATTGATCTTATTCTGAAAGCGGGGGTTGAGATAATAACCCTGACATATGAAACCTTCACAGGGCATAAAAAAGAAAACATCAAGAAGATTGACGCTCTTGAGGAGATAATTGACGAAATGACAAAGAATATGCGCGCTTCTCACATTGAACGTGTTCAGAAAGACAACTGCACAATGGAAATGGGTTTTGTTTTCAATGACATTCTTATCAATATTGAAAGAATATCGGATCATTGTTCAAATATTGCCTTTTGCGTTATGCACAGCAGAGATATTGACGCACAAGCGCATGAATTTGAAAATACGCTTTCAACAAGTATAACTTATAATAATTATCTCAAAGAATACAGAGAAATTTATTCTCTGTAAAAAAATAAAAACACATTAAGGGGAACCCCAATGAAATTATTGAGAAGACCGAAATATCATGGAAGAAATGGTAGCACAGTTCCAGGCTATTTTACAGTCATTTGTTGATTGGATTAAGGCGCTACTTAATACTATTATGGTTACAGTTCATCCCGTCGAAGACACTAAAAAGTATTAATGGTTTTTTTGAACCTTTATTTTTCAAAATAAAGGCCGGGTGAAAATAAAGAGTTCAGTTAAAAAACCGCATTCGGCAGAGTGCGGTTTTTTCGGCTTTTGTACTGGTATGCAGCGACATACTGCTTTTTATTCAATACTGTCTTTTTGATAAAAAAATCTGTTTATACAAATAACCCTTTTCTGTTTTTTCTTTCCGAGGGGCGGTATGAAAGCGCCAAAGCTTTCCGCGCTTATAATCTACAGCCTTCCCGACAAGAAAAAAGAAACTGTTATTCTGTTTTCACAGCTCACGAACAGCAACTTCAAGAGCTTTCGTCATGTCCTTTTGTGAAACGCCGAAATCATTGTCAATTCTTGGCAGATGAAAAAACCCAACCTTTACAGAGGTGTTTCTGTTCTCGTGAAGAACGCTGTAAAACAGGTCGTTACACACATATGTGCCCGCTGAACAAGATATATCGCAGGCTATATTTTCGCCCTTTATCCTCTCACATATTTTTTTCACGGGCAATGTGGAAAAGTATGCGTTTTCGCCGCCGGAGCTTATTCTCTCGTCACAGGGCTGTCTGCCGCTGTTATCGGGGAGTCTTGCGTCTCTGAGGTTAATAGCGACTCTTTCTATCGTGACCGCCTTATAGCTTTCAGCCATACCCGTGAGAATTATTGCTTCGGCGTTTATTTCTTTTGCGTATGCGTTTGCCCTCTGAGCCGCTTCACCGAACACAACAGGCAACTGCATTTTGATGATATCCTTCCCGTCGATTTTATCCGGCAGATTTCTGACCGCCTCCCACGATGAATTGACGGGCAAAGCCCCGAACGGCTCAAAGCCTGTGACTAATATTTTCATAAAAAACTCCTTTGGCTTGTTTGCTTAATTGTATCATATCCTGTTTGATATAGCAATTTATGCGCAGAAAAATCCCGCTATTCTCAGCGGGATTTTTGTTTCGTATAAAACTTCTTTCGTTAATACTGTTATTTCTGAATAATAGAATTAAGTTTTTCCTTTATAAGCGGAATGATTACTTTGAGGAAGTTCTTGAGCGCTGTGAAGAAGTTCTTTGTATAGCTGTGAAGCTGTGCGTTCTCTTCTGTGAGCGGAACAAGACTATCCTCCCAGTAGTAGTGGCGTAGATACTGCGGGAAGCGGGCGTCATCATTGATTGTCAGCTCTTTTTCACTGCGGCAGGCGGCTATATAAAGCTGATTGACACAGCCCGGGAAATTATTGTGGCGTATATCCTTCATAAACCATGTTGTCTCAGGGAAGAGACAAGTCGAAGCGTCAATGGTGTTGTCGGGTGAGATGTATTTTGCCGTGCCGTTTCTTTTTGCTTTATAGAGATAGAGCTTTGAAAATGTCTTGCTGTAGTCACTGCCCGTTGCGCCGTATGACTGATGATAGACTGAAATTTTATCGTCGCTCTGTGTGTCATGTGAAGCTGTGAACGGCTGAAGCTGATAACCGTATTTGACAATATTGCAGAGCTTTACACCGTCGTTGTGCATTTGAGTGAGAATCTCTGATGTGCGGCTTCTGACGAGCTTGTCATAATTTTCAAGCTTTTCAATAAGAACACTGTATTCCTCTTCTCTTCCGCTGAAAATGAGGTTCATAGCGTCACGGTAGTCCTCTTTTGAAACCATTGACCAATACCCGGGGCAGGTGCCATATGTACCGAGAAGCGCACCGGGGACAACCTTTGCTTTTATCTTATCAATAATTTTGTTTACTGTTTCCGTTGCAAGACCCAACGCTTTCATCTGATTGAGAAGCGCAACAGTGACTCTTGTTGTTTCATCATATTCTACATTGTCTTCAGCAATAAAACGGTCGATTGCGTCGTCGTCAAGCTCGATTTTTCCGGCGAAAATTTCGCTCATAATTGTTGTACCGTTTGCGCTTGAGCAGTTCTGAACAAAGGTTTCAACATCATCCCAACCGTATTTTACGAAATATGCCAGCGCATACTCACTGCCCATACAGCGTGAAAGAACATTAATTGTGTCGTGACCTGTAACCTTTTTAACGGTGTCAATGAAAACTTTGAGATCATCGGCAACCTCAAACGGATCAAGTCTTGCGTCATAGCAGAAAACATACTGATAAACATTGTCGCCCTTGTGCCAATCGCCGAGGGTGTCGGGGTTTTCCGCCGACCAGCCGTAGTCAATACCGCTGCCGTCTTTAACATTGCCTTCCTTATCGCAGGAAAATTCGCCTAAAAGACCGATAAAACCGTTAATTAAATAATCACAGTATTCATCATAGTTATTTGTGACAAGAGCCTTTGAAAGCGAAGGAATAGCGCCCTTGACAAACTCGCTTAACTGCTCGTCGGTAATTTCCTGCAGGTCACGTCTGTCGGGTGATGAGGGGTCATCATAGGTTGTCTGTCTGCCATAGATATATATCATGGGGACATATTCGCAGTCACATTTGTTATCATAGGCAAAAACAGAGAACGGAACAAGTGTCAGAACAAGGATAACCGAAAGCATCAGCGAAAGAGATTTTTTATAATTCTTTTTCATGACTTATAATTTCCTTTCATATAAATTTTCCCTGTTAAAATCTAACACTGTTATTTTACAATAAAGAACTGAATTTGTAAACATAAAATTAAAAAATGATGGGAAATGTTACGAATTGTTGAAAAAATTCACCCTATAATTTCTTACAGGGTGAATTTGATATTTGATATATTTTATTTTTCGCCGCTATACAGTTGTTTCACTTATATAATCCGCTTTCTAAATTAAAAATCAATATTTGATAAGATAATTTTCAAGCTCCCAGGGCGTGACCTTGTTGCGGTATTCCTCCCACTCGGAGGTCTTTGCTTCAACGAACTTTGAATGAACATGAGCGCCCATTGCCTCTTTCATAAATTCGCTGTGTTTGAACTCTTTAATCGCAACGCTGAGGTTTGAAGCGAGCGACTCAATGCCGGCTTCCTTTCTCTCCTCCTCAGTCATGTCATAGATGTTGGCGTCAACCGCTTTTGACGGCGTCATCTTCTTTTCAATACCGTCAAGACCTGCGAAAAGGCATGCCGCCATGACAAGATAGGGATTAGCTGACGGGTCGGGATTGCGAAGCTCGATTCTTGTGCCTGCTCCTCTTGCCGAGGGAACACGGATAAGCGGACTTCTGTTTCTTGCCGACCACGCAATATATACCGGCGCTTCATAGCCGGGAACAAGCCTCTTGTATGAATTGACAATCGGATTTGTCACGGCTGTCATTTCCTTTATGTGCGCCATGATACCCGCTATAAACTGATAAGCCGTTTCGCTCAGACCATTCTTATCGCTTTCATCGCAGAATACATTCTTGCCGTCTTTGAAAAGCGACATGTTAATGTGCATACCCGAGCCTGCAATGCCATAGACAGGCTTCGGCATGAATGTAGCGTGGAAGCCGTGCTGAGCGGCTATTCCCTTAACGCACATCTTGAAGGTCATAACATTGTCGGCGGTCTTGACAACATCGTCATATTTGAAATCAATTTCATGCTGTGCGGGCGCACATTCATGGTGAGACGCTTCTATTTCGAAGCCCATTTCTTCAAGGTTCAGGCAGATATCTCTGCGGCAGCTTTCGCCTCTGTCAACCGGACCCATATCGAAATAGCCGTCCTCATCATAGCTTGTTGTCGTTGCTCTTCCGTTTTCATCAAGAAGAAAAAGGAAGAATTCACATTCAGGACCGACCTTGAAGTCAAAGCCCATATCCTTTGCCTTTTTGACGGCTCTCTTTAAAACATATCTCGGGTCGCCCTCAAAATTCTTCCCGTCCGCAGTGCATACGTCACAGATAAGTCTGGCTATCTTGCCGTTATGCGAACGCCACGGAAGAACACAGAACGAGTCGAAATCCGGCAAAAGTTTCATGTCGCTTTCCTCAATACGCACAAAGCCGTCGATTGAAGAACCGTCAAACATACACTTGCCGTCAAGCGCCTTTTCAAGCTGTCTCGATGTGATTGCGACATTCTTGATTGTGCCGAGAATGTCGGTGAACTGAAGACGGATAAAATTAATATCCTCTTCTCTGACAATTCTGATAATGTCTTCTCTTGTGTAACCCATAATTAATAACCCTCCGCTTTTTAAAGCAAAAAACAACGGCAAGCCAAAGCTAAACGCCGTTGTTCAACACAAGTAATATATCATATCTCTTCCTGTTTTGTCAACTTAAATTTTTCATAGAATTTTTAATGTATTTTTGCACAAAAAATTATAATTTTCTTGTTGAAAGTTAAGTCAGAATTATGTATAATGACAGGGTAATATCTTTGTTACAATGTCTTTTAAAAGGAGTTAATTCAAAATGTCAAAGAAAGAAAAAACCGCCGTTGATTCGGGCGACAAGCTGAATTACGGCAGAACCTTCCTTATCGGCGCAGGTTTCATGGGTTGTATGCTCCTGTGGTCGGTTTACAATTCATTTGTACCCGTAATGCTCCGGGCGAAGCTCACCGCCGCTGTCGGTGATGATTTCAAGTTTCTCGGTCTTATCGGTGTAGCGACAATTGTCAACGCAATTATGACCATTGATAACATCTTCGGTGTTATCTTCCTTCCGTTCTTCGGCAAGAAGTCGGACGCCGTCAAAGCAAAGAAGTGGGGCAAGAGAATGCCGTTCATTCTTATATGTATGCCTATCTGTGCGGTATTCTTCTCACTCATTCCGCTTGCGGCAACCGTGAAGGCAGCCGGACTTTCAATTCTTCTGATGATGAGCGTCATTATATTCTTCAACTTCACAATGAGTATCTGGCGTTCACCGGTCGTTTCGCTTATGCCTGACTTCACACCGTCACACCTTCAGTCAGACGCTAACGCCGTCATCAACATTATGGGCGGCATCGGTCAGATGGTCGGCTTTGTTGTCGGAACAATCGCTGCCTCCGTTGTAGGTATTCTCGGTTTTACAACTCTTGCGGAGAACCTGAAAGCAAAGGTCAACGAGCTGGGTCAGGTTGTCAATGAAGCAGGGGAGCTCATTCTGAAAAACGGCGAACCGCAGTATGTCAACTATGTCCCTGTTTTTGTTGTCACCGCAGTTATTGCTGTTCTCTGTATTGTTGTTCTCGCTGTTTTCTATAAGAGAAACCGTCAGTATGACCTGACTGCCGCTGCTGATGAAGCGGAAAAAGAAGAAAAGACCGTTAAAGAGAAGATTTCTATCAAAAACCTAAAAATGAGCAAGGCTGAAAAGAGAAGTCTCATTATTATGCTTGTGGCTCTTTTCCTTATTAACAACGCAACAGAGGCTATTGTGCCTAACTTCACAAACTTCGCTAACGACACTCTTAAAGTTCAGCCGATTTATTCAACGCTGATGATGGCTGTGTTCGCCGTTTCACTCGCCGCTTTCGGTATTCCCGCCGGAATAATGGGTCGAAAGCTCGGCAGAAAGAAGACAATTACAATCGGACTTATCGGCATTGTGGTAATGTTCGCTATTTATCTTATGGTTTCACAGATTCTTCCTCAGAACGCTGACGGAACAGCAAACACATTCACATGGATTTGTCTCTGGATTGCTCTTGTTGTCGGTGGTGCGGCTATAGGCTGCGTCAATATTAACACTTTGCCTCTTGTTCTTGCAATGGGCGGTCGTGACAGAGTCGGTACCTTCACCGGTTATTATTACACCGCTACTCAGGCGGCTTCAATTACCGGTCCCCTGCTTTGCGGTCTTGTTATTGACGCCTTCAAGGGAGATTATAACTATATGTTCTTCTACTGTGCAATTATGTTCGCCGTCGGTCTTGTTGCGATGTTCGGTGTTAAGCACGGTGAAATATCAAAGGACGAGGACTCCTCATGGCTTGATAAAGCTGTCGAAGAAGCTCAGGACGATTAAGTGTTGATTTTTCAGCCCTTATTTATCAAATATAAGCAAAAATTTTATATCACTCCCGATGCTGTAAGCGTTGGGAGTTTTTTCTTTTATCCCGCTCCTACTCAACGATGTTTCGTCGTCGCTTCATCATCATTTTTTCCTGCATTTTAAGATTCTTCTCAAATTTTTTCTCCCTTTCAGAAACTGTTCTTTTCTCTTATTTTTCAAGGCTTTTTCGGGTTTTAAAGAAAGAAAAGATTATTAAGAAACATGTGTTTGAATTGAGACAATCAAAAGAAGAAAAATTTTAAAGAAAAGAAGAATGATGGAAAAGCAATAAGCAACATTTAGTTCAGTGACAGTTAAGCATAATATATTATCGTATGAGACACGTGACAGAAGGGACAAAGATTGCCGAATTGTTGGTTTTGAGAGGTCCCCCTACAACAAAACCCCGGACAACCGGGGTTTTTGCTTGATAGAAATTTACTAAAAAGCGAAACATCAAATCCTTTGAAAAATCAGGATTCTATGTTTCGCTTTTTTAGTGTTATTTTTTTCTTTTTCAAGCCATTTTTATGGCTTGTGTTTTGTTATGCCTGCTTCCGTATTTTCAGAACAGCTCTTTTTTTTGCTATTCTTTATTATTTGATACCGGGGTACCAGACCATATCGGGACAGCACTTGATGTCCTTATTAAAGATAAGTGAAATAATTGAGAAGAAAATTCTGATGAGATAGCTGACAATATTGTTGTGGTGGCAAGCGCAGCCCTTGCATCCGCCTGTGCCGCTCGGGTTCCAAAGACGTCCGCCCTCGGTGTATGTGCCGTTGACTGAACCGTTTGAAACAACGAGTGTGCCCTTACCGACGTTGCTTGACGCTTCGTGGCTGACTTCTACGGTGTATGCGCCTTCGGGAAGTCCGGCAACGACATATTTGCCGTATTCGTTTGATGTGCCCTGTGAAACAATATTTCCGTCAGCGTCTCTGATGATTACATTGGCGCCGCTGAGCGGGTTGCCGTTTTCGTCATAGATTGAAAGCGTGAGAGTGACGAGCTTATAATCACAGCGTGAGCACTTATATGTCTTCCATGCATACGAACCGTCATCTGATGCGCCTGACTTGAATACCTCGTCTGTGACATCGTGACCGAGTGCCGGAATAATTGTGCCGGAGGAGATTATGATTCCGCAAACTGAGCAGTATGTTTCTGAAGACTTACCGTCAGTTGTACATGTCGGAGCTATATCAACTCTTGAAACAATATTGTGGTCGGTGACGGGGATAGTCACTGTATTTCTGCTGAGCTCTTCGCCGCAGACAGAGCAGTAAACAACTTCGTCATATGAGCCTTCTGCTAAGCAGGTAGCGTCAACTCTGTTTTCTTCAACAGCAGCCGAAGGTGTGTGAGCCTTCATCGGAACAACTTCCTGAGCAACAAGGATTTCGCCGCAAACTGAGCACTTAACGCCTTCTGTAAGACCTGTCTCGGTGCAGGTAGCAGCCTTACCCGGGATAGTTTCTTCGGTGTGACCGAGTTTGTCAATAGTTGCGCCTGTGATTATATCGTCACAGCGAGAGCACTTCTGATCGGCTTCTTTACCGTCGGTTGTGCAGGTAGGAGCAACTGCAGAGCCTTCAACTGTCTTATAGTCGTGACCGAGTGCTTCGGTTGTTTTAGCTTCTCTGCTGAGTTCTGTGTCACAAACTGAGCAGTAAACAACTTCATCGTATGAACCGCCGGTTGTACATGTAGCGGCAACTTCGTTTTCTTTAACTGCTTCTGCCGGTGTATGGTCAAGTTTTGAACCTACATCAGCGATTGTATCAGTTACATCACAACGATCGCACTTAGCTGTCTTTGTTCCGTCAGCTGTACAAGTAGCGTTGTTGTCGGAAACATAATTTGTGAAGCTGTGACCGAGTGCGTCGGTTGTCTTCGCTTCTCTGCTGAGTTCTGTGTCACAAACTGAGCAGTAAACAACTTCGTCGTATGAACCGCCGGCTGTACATGTAGCGGCAACTTCGTTTTCTTTAACTGCTTCTGCCGGTGTGTGGTCAAGTTTTGAACCAACATCTGTGATAGTATCAGTTACATCACAGCGATCGCACTTAGCAGTCTTAGTGCCGTCAGCCGTGCAGGTAGCGTCATTGTTAGAAACATAATTTGTGAAGCTGTGACCGAGTGCGTCGGTTGTCTT
>JBJEOI010000065.1:0-31352 GCA_051880635.1 Acutalibacteraceae bacterium
GGTGAAGCAAGGCTAACGCCTTGCGAGACCGAAACGCCGAAAAGCACGAAAAATTTTTGCTTTAAGGCTGGTTCGGATTATACTTTTCACCCTAGGGTGAAAGGTATAACTTTAAAAAGTATAACTTTAAAGCTGAAAGTCTTCTGCTGAAAATTTCTGAAGATTAACAGGTTTATCAGGTCTCCTTTTGAGAGGGTCGTACCGGTAGCTTTTGCATTTGTGGTCAGGTTTCATTATGCCTGACTTGACGCACAGAACAGACTGACTGTCAGCGGTGAGCCTGCCGTAATAACAACTGTCACACCTCTGTGAATATTTTTTCTTGTTGAAAAGCTTTTGCTTCAAGTCAAACAACTCCATTATCAATATGGGGATATTCTATCACACAATTCGATTATTTTCAACATTTCTTTTGCTTTATCAATACAGCGTTACTGTAAAATAAAGGACAGTTTACTTTTCACTGCTTTTTGTCTTTTTAAGCCTGACGGTATAATCACCTATCAGAAATATAAAGCAGGTCATAAGCATCATTATGCTGACGGGCAGGTTCTTTTCGGTCTGACTGATTATTACATCACTTCGAAGAGATACCGCTTCTGTTGCAGTAGGGAAAATCTGTAAAAGTATATCGCATATGAGAACGCAGAGGAAAGCGCATACCGCACGGGCGGCAAAGAAGAGTTTAAGGTCGAGCTTCGCCTTTTCGATACAGTCCATTATCTGAAAATGCACCGACAGCCCGCCCCAACCGATAATGCCCGCAATAAGCGGAATATTATTGAGATAAGAGAGCCTCTGACAGCCCGTTGTTACCTCACAAAGACCGCACAGCGCAGACAAGATAAGCCTGTCGTCGATAAAGTTTTTCATTATGTCACACAGGCACGAAAATAGCAGCACATAACAGCATATTGAAATCGTGCTTTCCGAAGCACTTTTGCCTGCCTGAGTGAACGCCGAGGAAATCGTGATTTTTTCGGATTTTGTATTTATCGGAATAATATCTTCACTGTCAAAAATAAAGCGTGACAAAAGGAATAATATAAGGTTTGAAATGACAACACTTGAATATAATATCAGCCCGATTTTTACACTTGAGAAAAGCGAAAGCCCGACTGCCGTCACCGTAAAAGCAGGGGCAGGGCATACGCAGGAGAAAATGAGCTTTCTTGCGCTCACGGTTCCGATTTTTCCGCTTTCGAGAAGTGATTTTGTCATTTTTGCCCCGACAGGAAAACCGCCGACAGCGCTCATGATAAAAACGCACAGTCCCTCATACGGCATTGAAAAAAGTTTGCGTGAAATAAACGAGAGCATCTTTCCTCCCTTGTTGAGAACTCCGCTTGCGGTGATAAACTGAGACAGAAACAGAAACGGAAAAAGTGACGGAATAACCGTATCACTGCATAGCTTCAGCGCACTTTCTACACTGCTTTTTGCGTCCTCGGGGTAAGAGATAAGACAGACCCCCAGAAAAAAGCAGAGCGCAAGCAAAATAAAGTGTGTTGCTTTTAAAATAAGTTCATTTTTATCTGATAAAACAAATGCTTTCTTCATATCAATCACCCGTAAAGTATATGCCGAAAGTGGGAAAAATAATATAGTCTCAGAGTAATGAAAAACTTAAAATCGGTTTTCTCTATGACTATAGTTTTCCGTCTGCTTCGGGCAAAGGTGTATTTTCCTTTTCTTTTCCGCATAATAATAGTTGTATCGGGGGGATAATATGAAAAACATATTCATTTATGACGAGAGTGAAAGTATAAGGGGTAGACTGCCTGAAATAATATTCTCGGGCAACAGCGCAGTAACGGTTGACTGTGTTAAAGAGATACTCGAATACACATCGGAAAAGGTACGCCTGTCGCTGGGGAGGCTCACAATATGCTTTTGCGGTGACTGTCTTTCGATTTGTTCTTTAGGCTCTGAGAGAATAACGCTCACGGGCAGTATTATTTCTGTGTCGTTTTCTTCGTGAGGCTGATATGAAAAGATATTATTACATAAGCCTTATTATGGGCTTTTTCGGTGTATGCGCCGAGGGAGGTTTCCGTGACGGCTTTTTGAATAAATGCCGAAAAGACGGTATTCACATATGGAATATGAACTGTACGGCAAACGGAAAAATGTATTTCTGCGTGCCGTGTAAGTTTTATAATGCAGTTTTAGAGAACGCCTTGCTCTCGGGTGTGAGTGTGAAAATCACAGGTTCGTTCGGCGTCTTACCTTTTTTAAAAAAGAACAGAGACAGAGCGTTTCTTTTTTTAGGAATAGCTTTTACAATAATTTTCGTTTCGCTTATGGGTATGCGTATATGGTCTGTATCGGTCAGCGGAAACGACAAGGTTTTTTCGTCGGAGATTCTTTCTGTCTGTGAAGAGCTTGGGCTGAAAACGGGAGTGAAGAAAAGCAGTATAGATGTAGAAGAATTTCAGAAAGCGCTTCTTGAAAAAACGGGAGGAAGACTTATCTGGGCGTCGCTCAACATCGAGGGAATGTGCGCCGAAATTGAGGTCAGAGAAACAAAAACGGTTGAGTATGACGTTATCGGAAAGCCGTGTAATATTATCGCCGATTTTGACGGCGTGATAAAAATATGCAGAGTTTATTCGGGAACGCCCGGGATAAAACTGGGCGACGGCGTTCATAAGGGCGATCTGCTGATAAGCGGAGTTATCGACTATGAAACAGGTCAGACCTCTTTTACCGAAGCAAGGGGCAAAATAACCGCCGAGCATATCGTGAAAATAAACGAAAGAATAAAGGATAAAATGACGGTGCGAAGATACACAGGGACTAAAAATTATTATTCGCTGTCACTTTTCGGCTTTGAAATAAATCCGTTTGCGATAAAAAAAGAAAACTGTGAAATTACAAAAGAAATAAGAAGCCTTGAAATAAACGGAGTTATCCTGCCGTTTTATATAGGGAAATATACGGCTACATTTTATGAAGAAGAAACGCTTTCAGACGAAAAAACACTCAGCCTTGTTTCGCTTTGCGACTATCTTTCTCTTGTCAGTGAAACATTCAGAAATTCAAGAGTTGTGACGCATATCGAAAATCAAAAGGGCGGTTATAACGGCAGTTTTGATGTGATAGACTATATCGGCGAAAAATCCGTCATTTTGCTTGAAAATGAATAAAAAATTTTATATATATTTCACATATTTTTTGTCATAAATATTGAATTATGAAAATTTTTATTATATAATCTACGAGACTATAAAGGAAAGTAGGCATCTCTTTGTTTGAAAAAGTGGTAAATGTTGACAGAATGGAACAGGCGGTCAGTCTGTTCGGCAGCTTTGACGAGAACGTGAAGTTTATCGAAAACGAATTTTCAGTCGAAGTAATTTCACGCGGCTCAGAGCTGAAAATAAGAGGTGAAGCCGAAAACGTTTCACTCGCTTCAAGAGCAATAGACGGTCTGCTCCTTTTAATCAATAAGGGCGAACAGCTCAACGAACAGAATGTCAGATATGTCGTCTCGCTCGTCAAAGATGGCAACGATGAAAAGCTCGGCGAAATCGCAACCGACTGCGTCTGCATTTCCGCTAAGGGGAAGCCCGTAAAGGCTAAGACGCTCGGTCAGAGAAAATATATCGACGCCATTGACAATAACACCATAACTTTCGGCATAGGTCCCGCCGGTACGGGCAAGACCTACCTCGCCGTAGCTCTTGCGGTCAGGGCTTTCAGAGCTAAAGAGATTAACCGCATAATTTTAACAAGACCCGCCGTTGAAGCGGGCGAAAAGCTCGGCTTTCTGCCGGGTGACCTTCAGCAGAAGGTTGACCCTTATTTAAGACCTCTTTATGACGCTCTCTTTGATATGCTCGGGCCTGAAAACTTTCAGCGTTATCAGGAGAGGGGGAGCATTGAGGTTGCTCCGCTTGCCTATATGAGAGGCAGAACGCTCGACGACAGCTTCATTATTCTTGACGAAGCGCAGAACACCACCGCCGAGCAGATGAAGATGTTTTTAACGAGACTCGGTTTCAATTCAAAAATGGTCATTACCGGCGACGTCACACAGATTGACCTGCCCGACGGTAAAAAATCGGGGCTTGTTGAGGTTATAAAAATTTTAAAGAATGTGGAAGACATAAAGACAGTGCGCTTCACCGAAAAGGATGTTGTCAGACACAGACTTGTTCAGGATATTATAAAGGCGTATGAAAAATATGAGGAGGGCAAACGCAAATGACAGATAAAGTCAAGGTAATAATTTCGAAAAGCAGTAAAGATGTTAAGGTTCCGACCGGCGTGAGGCTTCTTGTCAGACGCTGCTGTCACGCTGTCCTTATCAATGAGGGCTTTGAGGGCTCGGCTGAAATAAGCGTAAAATTTGTCAATGACGATGAAATTCACGAGCTTAACCGTGAATACAGAAACGTTGACCGCGCGACAGACGTTCTTTCGTTCCCGCTCGGCGAAAACGGCGTTTATGATATAAATAATGACACCGGCGCAAAAATGCTCGGTGACATTGTTATCTCGATTGACCACGCTGTTATGCAGGCTGAGCAGTACGGTCATTCTCTCGAGAGAGAGATAGGCTTTCTGACGGTTCACTCAATGCTTCATCTTCTGGGCTACGACCATGAAAACGGCGGTCTTGAGGCAGTGCGTATGCGTGAAAGAGAAGAGACTACGCTGACGCAGCTCGGTCTGAAAAGAAACGAAAGCTATTATATGGACGGCGAGTGATATGCAGGAGCTCAAAAAATTCATAAAAGGCTTTAAATATGCCGGCGAGGGGATAATAAACACCGTTATCGGCGAAAGAAATATGCGTGTACATATTGTCTGTATGATCTATATGTATTCATTTTTGGGGCTGACGGACTGGTTCGTTTTGACGAGAACGGACTGGGCGCTGATATTTTTAGCTAACGCTTTGGTGCTTGCGCTTGAGCTTATCAATACGGCGATAGAAAATGTTGTTGACCTTGTGACGCAGGAGCAAAAGCCTTTAGCGAAAGCCGCCAAGGATGCCGCCGCAGGAGCAGTCCTTGTCGGCGCAATATTTGCGGTATGCGTCGGACTTGCCGTACTTTTTCAGAAAGAAGCGTTTGTCGCACTTTATGAATATTTCAAAACACATATAATATGGCTTATTGTTTTCATTATAAGCTTTATAATTTCGGTGTTCTTTATGCTCAAAGGATTCCCGTTTATGAAAGGTAAAGAGAAAAAATGAACATTTACGTTAATATTGCATGGCTTATCGTCGGCGTAATTATTGCGGCGTGGGGCTTTTTCATTTTTAAAAAGAAAAAATACAATCTCATTGTATGCGTCGGAAAGAAGAAAGTTAAAGATAAAGATACTTTCAGCGATTTCTTCGGCAAGGCAATAATGTTTGTCGGCATTGTCTCGGCGGCGTCCTCGGTTCTCTGCTGGAACGATGAAAAGTACCTTACCGTCTCGATTCTTCTGACAGCAATGGGACTTATTTATTTCATATTTGAGTCGTTTCACCTTGTCAGGCTTTACAGCAAGGAAAAACCTTGACATTAAGGCTAAAAATCAATATAATAATAAATTGTCAGTTTTCAAAAAACAATTATCGAAAGGATTGAACACTATGGCACAGGAAGTATTACTTACCGCTGCGGGCAAAAAAGAATTAGAGGAAGAACTCGAACACTTAAAAGTTGAGGGTCGTCAGCAAATTAAAGAAAAAATACAGGTAGCTCTTTCATTCGGTGACTTATCTGAAAACAGCGAATACGAAGAAGCGAGAAACGACCAGGGCAAGCTTGAAGCGAGAATCAGCGAAATAGAGTCTATTCTTCAGAATTGCAGGGTTGTTGACGAAGACAGCCTGAGCACAGATGTTGTTCAGTTCGGCTCAAAGGTCGTAATAAAAGACCTCGAATACGGCGACGAATACAAATACCGTATTATCAACTCAACAAGCTCGTCAAAGGATTCGGAAGATATTGATATAGCAAGCGACGAATCGCCCGTTGCAAAGGCTCTTATCGGTCATACGGTCGGCGATGTTGTCGAGGTCGAAGCACCCTGCGGTGTTATTAATTATGAAATAATGGAAATTTTAAGATAAAGGTGATTTTAAATGGCAGATGAAAATAAGGCTGTGAGCAATGCCGCGCCTGCGCAGGACTTAAATATGCTGCGAAAGGTCAGACGGGAGAAGCTCTCGGCGTTGCAGGCTGAGGGGAAGGACCCTTTCACAATAACAAAATATGACCGCACTCACCATTCCTCAGATGTCAGAGAAAATTTTGACGCTCTTGAGGGCAAGAGCGTTTCTCTTGCCGGCAGAATGATGTCAAAGCGTGTCATGGGCAAGGCGTCTTTCTGTAATCTTCAGGATTTAAAGGGTAATATTCAGTCATATGTCGCCAGAGACAGCGTCGGCGAAGAAGCGTATGCGGCGTTTAAAAAGTTTGATATAGGCGATATTATCGGTATAAAGGGCGAGGTTTTCAAGACAAAGACAGGTGAGATTTCAATTCACGCAAGTGAAATAACACTTCTTTCAAAGAGCCTTCAGATTCTCCCCGAAAAATATCACGGTCTGACAAATACAGACACAAGATACCGTCAGAGATACACTGACCTTATAATGAACCCCGAAGTCAAAGACACATTTATCAAGCGTTCAAAGATTATCAGCTCAATAAGACGCTATCTTGACGACCGTGGGTTTATGGAGGTCGAAACGCCGATGCTTGTTTCAAACGCAGGCGGTGCGGCGGCAAGACCGTTTGAGACTCATTATAACGCTCTTAATGAAGATGTTAAGCTTAGAATTTCACTTGAGCTTTATCTGAAGAGACTCATTGTCGGCGGTCTTGAAAAGGTCTATGAAATAGGGCGTGTGTTCCGAAACGAGGGCGTTGACACAAGGCATAACCCCGAGTTCACATTAATGGAGCTTTATCAGGCTTACACCGATTATTACGGAATGATGGACCTTACCGAGGATATGTTCCGCTATCTCGCCAAGGAGGTATGCGGCACAACCGAAATAAAATACGGCGACAAGGTTCTTGACTTGAGCAAGCCCTTTGAGAGACTCACAATGATTGACGCTGTCAAGAAGTATTCGGGCGTTGACTTTAACGAGATAAAGACAGACGATGAAGCTAAGGCTATAGCAAAAGAAAAGAACATTGAATTTGAAGACAGACACAAAAAGGGTGATATTCTCAATCTCTTCTTTGAAGAATTTTGTGAAGCTAATCTTATTCAGCCGACCTTCATTATGGATCACCCCGTTGATATTTCGCCACTGACAAAGAGAAAGCCCTCAAACCCCGACTATGTTGAGCGTTTTGAGCTGTTCATGAACGGCTGGGAGATGTGCAACGCATACTCAGAGCTTAATGACCCGATTGACCAGCGTGAGCGTTTTGCTCTTCAGGATGCGGCGGCAGACGCAGGCGATGAAGAAGCCAATCACACCGACGAAGACTTCCTCAACGCTCTCGAAATCGGTATGCCTCCCACAGGCGGTATAGGCTACGGCATTGACAGACTTGTAATGCTCCTGACGGACAGCCCCGCTATTCGTGACGTTCTGCTCTTCCCGACAATGAAGTCGCTTGACGCTTCAAAGTCCGAAAAATCCGAAGAGGAAAAGAGCGCACCCGCTATAGAAGAAAAGATTGACTTTTCAAAGGTTGAGATAGAACCGCTCTTTAAGGACTATGTTGACTTTGAAACATTCTCAAAATCGGATTTTCGTGCCGTTAAGGTGCTCTCTTGTGAAGCAGTGCCTAAGTCAAAGAAGCTGCTGAAGTTCACTCTGGATGACGGAACAGGCGAAAACCGCACGATTTTAAGCGGTATTCACGCATATTATGAGCCCGAAGAGCTTGTCGGTAAAACTCTTCTTGCTATAACAAATCTTCCTCCCCGACCGATGATGGGCATTGACTCCTGCGGTATGCTGATTTCTGCCGTTCATAAGGAAGAGGGCGAAGAAAGACTTCATCTTCTCATGCTGGATAATCATATTCCGGCAGGTGCAAAGATGTATTAAAGTCAAATACTTAATATAAGATAGACAATATAAAGCGCCACTTTTTACGGGTGGCGCTTTTAAACTATAAACTTAAATCGGAGGAACAAATGAAACTGAAAAACACTTTATTAGTGGTCAGAGATATAGATAAAACAGTTGAATTTTACAAAAAAGTGTTCGGACTTCGTGTGATTACGGACTTCGGAGCTAATAAGACACTGACCGGCGGTTTAGTTTTGCAGACGGAGGAAACATTTAAAGATTTTATCGGTACCGATGAAATATCCTTCGGCGGTAACGATTTTGAAATTTATTTTGAAGAAGACGACTTTGACGGTTTTATAAAAAGGCTTAACGACTGTGATATTGAATACGTGCACCCTGTTAAGGAGCACTCGTGGGGACAGCGGGCTCTTCGGATATATGACCCGGATAAGCATATTATTGAAATTGGAGAGAATATAAAGACCGTGTGTAAGCGTTTTATTGAAAGCGGAATGACCGAACAGGAGGTTGCCGTGCGTATGGATGTACCTGTTAAGTTTGTGAAAGCTTGCATGAGATAAATTCAAAAAAGGATTACCGATAAAAAATTCGAAATCAGCGACCGGATATATAAGAAGTGTTTACGTAAAAAAGCAGGGGAAAGGATTAATATAATGTATCAGGCTCGACTTTTTGCCTAAAGCCTGTATTCCTGCGCCCGAAATTATATAATCTGTACATTTTTCGCAGTATTATTTCTCAATGTTATGTCATAATTTATATTGACAAATATAAATTCGGGTGATATTATTTTGCTATAAAATTGAACAGCTTGAGATAGAGGTGCGAATAATCAAGAGTAACAGGCATTTTATAAGGCTGATGGTGTCTGCGAAAGGGGTGTTCGCCGAAGTTATACGGCTTGCCTTGAACCGTGTATCTGGACCGTATGGGGAATACCTTGCGGACTGTCACTTGATTTACTTGTGGAGCGCTATCTTTACAATCTTAATTGTAATTGAGAACCGCTTTTTCAGGCGGTTCTTTTTTCTGCGATATAATAAAAGAAAGGTTGATTAAGAATGAAAAAGATTATCGCAATTTTACTCGCACTCACTTTTGTTTTCTGCTTCGCCGCTTGTTCAGGCAACAAGACAGACGGTGAAAAAACTGCTCCCGAAGGCGTTGAAGACGGTGTTCTCACAGTTGCTATGGAATGTGCTTACGCTCCGTATAACTGGTCTCAGACCGATGATTCAAACGGCGCAGTCCCCATAAAAGACTCTAACGAATACGCAAACGGCTATGATGTTATGATGGCTAAGAAGATTTGCGAAGCTAACGGCTGGGAGCTCGAGGTTGTCCGTCTTGACTGGGATTCACTTATTCCCGCAGTTCAGACAGGTCAGATTGACGCTGTTATCGCCGGTCAGTCAATGACAGCCGAGCGTGCCGAGCAGGTTGATTTTGCCGGTCCCTATCTCTACGCTTCTATAGTTTGCGTTGCTCTTAAAGATTCAAAGGCAGCTTCAGCTAAGACACTCGCTGACCTTTCAGGTCTCTCATGCACATCACAGCTCAGCACAATTTGGTATGACACATGCCTTCCTCAGATTGAAAACGCTGACATCAAGCCGGGTAAGGAGAGCGCACCTGCAATGCTCATGGCTCTTGAGACAGGCGACGTTGACTTCATCTGCACAGATATGCCGACAGCTCAGGCTGCTCTTCAGGCTTATGACGATATGGTTATTGTTGAACTTGACGACGGCTTCAAGGTTGACGACGGTGATATCAACATCGGCGTTTCTCTCAAGAAAGGCAACACAGCTCTTAAAGACGCCATTGACAGCGTTCTGGGCACTATGACAGCCGACGATTTCAATGCTATTATGAATGAGGCTATCAAGGTTCAGCCTGTCGGCGCATAATCTGATTTTTGAATTATTCAAGACCGACTCAAATAAAAATATTAAGGAAGAATCATCATGGATAAATTAACGCTTCTTTTTCAGGATATTGCAAAGCTCTGGGCTAAGAGCGGCTCGCAGTATCTCGGCGGCGCACTGAGCACAATAGAGCTTGCCGTCGCCGCCACCGCAATCGGCTTGCTGATAGGTCTTTTCTGCGGTATTCTCCAGACCATACCTTCATCAAAAGATGACAATATTGTCAAAAGAATAGTGCTCAGAATAGTCAAGGCTGTCGTTCGCATCTATGTCGAGGTTTTCAGAGGTACTCCGATGATTCTCCAGGCAGTTTTCATCTATTTCGCTATTCCTTATTTCTCAAACAACGCTATTCGTCTTAACGTTATTCCCGCCGCATACCTTGTTGTTTCAATAAACACAGGCGCATACATGGCGGAAACCGTCAGAGGCGGTATTCTCTCGATTGACAAGGGTCAGACCGAGGGTGCTATGGCTATAGGTATGAATCACTTTAAAACCATGCTTTATGTCATTTTGCCTCAGACGATAAGAAACATTATCCCTCAGATAGGCAATAACCTTATTATCAATATCAAAGACACTTCGGTTATGTTTATCATCGGCTTCACTGAGCTGTTTGCCGTTCATAAGGGCGTTGTCGGCGCAACTTATCTCTACTTCCCCTCGGCTGTTGTTGAAATGGCTATGTATCTTGCTATGACTGTCATAAGCTCAATTCTTCTCAGACTGTGGGAGAGAAAAATGGCGGGTCCTGCGAATTTCGATGTCGCCACGACTGATTCCCTTGCTCACACAAGCGGAATGGTTCGCTTTACGCCGAAAAAGTCCGGAAGGGAGGGCAAATAATATGAGTGATGTTATCTTACAGGTCAGCCACCTTTCAAAGTCCTTCGGCAACAATGAGGTCCTAAAAGATATTGACTTTTCGGTATGCCCCGGCGATGTAACGAGCATTATCGGTGCGTCAGGCTCGGGCAAGTCAACTCTTCTTCGCTGTATTAACCTTTTGGAAACTCCTTCTTCGGGCGATATTCTTTATCACGGCGAGAGCATCAAAAACTTTAAAGGGGGAGCGCCAAAATACCGCACTCATGTCGGTATGGTGTTCCAGTCGTTCAATCTTTTCGAGAATATGACGGTTTTAAAGAACTGCACAATAGGCCTGACAAAGGTTCTCGGTGTTTCAAAGGCGGAAGCCAAGACCGAAGCGATGAAATATCTTGAAAAGGTCGGCATGGCGCCTTATGTCAACGCTAAGCCCTCACAGCTTTCTGGCGGTCAGAAGCAGAGAGTTGCAATAGCCAGAGCGCTTGCAATGCACCCCGAGGTTCTTCTGTTTGACGAGCCTACATCGGCTCTTGACCCTGAGCTTGTCGGCGAAGTGCTCTCGGTTATGCGTTCGCTCGCCAATGAGGGTATGACAATGCTTGTTGTCACACATGAAATGGCTTTTGCCAGAGATGTCAGCTCAAAGGTAGTCTTTATGAATAAGGGTGTTATTCTTGAAGAAGGCTCACCCGAAGAGATTTTCGGCAACCCGAAGAATAAGGAAACGCAGGATTTCCTTGCGAGATTCAGAAATAACTGATTTTTATAGCCTCCCGCTTTTTGCGGGAGGTTTTAAACTTTTGATATTAAGTTTGAAGATTAACCCCGGTTTAACCGGGGCAGATAGAAAGTTAAGCAAAATAATACCTCCTGATATAATGAAACTTAATTAACAAAGCGACACAAGAATATCAGGAGGTAAAATAATGTGTAAAGACAATAATAACGAAATTATCAGTCGGTATATCAACATACATATGTCAGTGTCAAGTGTTAGCACCAAAGTACAGAAATATGATTAAATTGCCACATACCGAACAGTTAGTACGGTGATGTTAGAGGTCTGCTACTCAATTAACGGGTGCCTCCAACTCAATTTATGAATTAATAAGTGAAATGCCGATTGTTATTTCTTCAAGAACATCAAGAAGAACCTTGACAGTGTCGAGAGGGTAAAGGTTGTTACTCCGTTTTCAACCGCGCAGTTTCGAATAGCCACACCGTCTTCATAATGAACGCCTGACAAAATAGCTCTTGTGTTGACAATATAGCTGACATATCCTGCTCTGATTGAATCGAGAATTTCAGTTGAGCCTTCGCTGAGCTTTCTCAGAATTCTTGTGCGAATACCGTTTGCTTTAAGAAAATTAGCTGCGCCGACAGTTGCTTCAATATTGAAGCCCATCTGATAAAAGTGTCTGATAAGCGCCTTACATGTTCCGTAGGTTCTTATTTCCCGTGTCAGCTTTCGGGTATCAATACCGCTGACGCCTGAAATACCGTATCTCAGCATCACTTCTCCGAGAGTTTCTCTGCTTCTGAAATTAGAAGGCTCATCGTTATATTCTCTGACAATCAAAGCGTCCGCCGTCGGCGTTTTGGTTTCATAGTCGTCATCAGCCATTCCGTAATTACCTATCAGCGGATACGTCATAACAATACCCTGAGCGGTGTATGACGGGTCTGAAAGAATTTCCTGATAGCCGACCATTGATGTGTTGAAAACAAGCTCGGTGACTTTATCTTCCGTACTGCCGAAGCCTGTGCCGTAATACTCGGAACCGTTTTCGAGTATGATTTTTCTGTCTGCATTTTTTATCACAGATAACCCCTCCTATGATGATTTTGCATAAAAATAAAAATAAAGACGCCTTTAAGATGAACTTAAAGACGCCGTTGCCTTATACATATTTAATTAATTAAAGCTGAGCTATGAACCTTACGCTCAGAAATTCTGTTGCTTTTTAGAAAGTTTACACCGAAGAAATCTTTTTGTCAATACAAAATTAATAAAACATATATTATATTTTAAATAGAGCTTATCTGCCGCTGTGAAAAATATTTTTAAATTGTATTATGATTATTGAAATTTTGGGAAACAGGCTATATAATAAATGAAAATAGGGGCAGTATGTGTCTCTTCGTTAATTCAAGTTTCAGGAGGTATAAATATGCAAATGACATTTCGATGGTTCGGCGCTGATAGAGACTCTGTTTCGCTTGACCGGATAAAACAGATACCCGGTGTCACGGGTATCGTTGCCGCTCTTCACGGTTTGCCTGCAGGTGAGCTGTGGACTGAAGAAATGATAAAGAAAATGTATGATGAGATAACAGAAGCGGGCTTTTCAATGGAATGTATTGAAAGCGTCAATGTTCATGAGGATATAAAAATAGGTCTCCCGTCAAGAGATAAATATATTGATAATTATATAGAGTCAATACGTAATCTCTCTAAATTCGGCGTAAAATGCATATGCTATAACTTCATGCCTGTTTTTGACTGGACAAGAACCGATCTTTATATGCCTATGGGCGACGGCTCAACCTGTCTTTGTTATGACGGAAAACAGGTTGAGGGCAAGAGCCCCGAGGATATGTTCAGAGAAATCGACTCAAATTCAAACGGCTACGCTATGCCCGGCTGGGAAAGCGAAAGAATGGGCGAAATCAAGGAGCTGTTTGAAAAGTATAAGGGTGTTACCGAAGAAAAGCTATGGGAAAACCTTATTTACTTTCTCAACCGCATTATGCCCGTCTGTGAGGAGTGCGACATAAAAATGGCTATTCACCCTGACGATCCCCCTTGGGGCATTTTCGGTCTGCCGAGAATTATCAAGGATAAGGCGGCGATAAAGAAGCTATTGACAAGCGTTGACAATAAATATAACGGTATAACGCTTTGCACAGGCTCGCTCGGTGCAAGCCCGTCAAATGATATTGTTGACATTATAAACGACCCTGTTATAGCCCCGAGAATTTATTTTGCGCATCTTCGCAATGTCAGAATTAACGACCGCTGGTTCAATGAGACCGCCCATGAGAGCGACTCAGGCTCACTTGATATGTATGCGATTGTCAAGGCACTTCAGGAGAACGGCTTTGACGGTTATATCCGCCCCGATCACGGCAGAATGATATGGGGCGAAAAGGCAAGACCCGGCTACGGACTTTTTGACAGAGCGCTCGGCGTAAGCTATCTTAACGGTCTGTGGGAAGCAATAGAAAAAAGCAGAAAGGAAAACTGATTATGATACACGAAAATTTAAATGGCAGAGTAGCCGTTGTCACAGGCGGCGGCGGAGTTTTATGCTCGGCTTTTTCAAAAACGCTTGCAAAACAAGGCTGTAAGGTTGCGGTTCTCGATCTCAACGAAGAAGCCGCAAAGAAAACCGCCGATGAAATTATTGCCGAGGGCGGCGAAGCCATAGCTGTCGGCTGTAATGTTCTTGACCCTCAGTCAATGAAAGAAGCCAGAGACAAAATCGCCGAAAAGCTCGGCACATGTGATATTCTTCTTAACGGCGCAGGAGGAAATAACCCCAAGGGAACAACAACGAAGGATACCCTCGAACAAATTGACCTTCTTCAGAAAGAAGAGGGGGTTAAGACCTTCTTCGACCTTGACCCTGAGGGAATAAGCTTTGTCTTTAACCTTAACTTTCTCGGCACTCTTATCCCGACTCAGATATTTGCAAGAGATATGGTTGAAAAAGAAAATGCTTGTATTGTCATGATAACTTCAATGAACGCTTTCCGTCCTCTTACAAGAATACCCGCATACTCGGCGGCAAAGGCGGCTGTTAAAAACTTCACCGAGTGGATGGCTGTTCACTTTGCCCCTATGGGTATAAGAGTTAACGCAATCGCTCCGGGCTTCTTTTCAACTAAGCAGAACGCCTCTCTTTTGTGGAACGACGACGGTTCTCCCACAGAAAGAACAAAAAAGATTTTAGCCGCTACACCGATGAAGAGATTCGGCGAGGCTGATGAGCTTGACGGAACGCTTCTTTTCCTTTGCGACGAAAAATACAGCGGCTTTATCACAGGCGTCAATATTCCTGTTGACGGCGGCTTCAATGCATATTCGGGAGTATAAGCTATGAGGGATTTTATTGGCGAAGATTTTCTTCTCGAAACAGAAGAGGCAAGGCGAATTTATAACGATTTTGCGAAAAATATGCCGATTTGCGATTATCACTGTCATCTTTCACCGAAAGAAATTTATGAAAATAAGCCTCCGAAAAACATAACGCAGCTATGGCTTTCAGGCGACCATTACAAGTGGCGCATTATGAGAGCCTGCGGTATTGATGAGGAGCTTATCACGGGGAGCGGCGACGATAAAGAAAAATTCATTAAGTTTGCCGGTGCTCTTTCGTATGCAATAGGTAATCCTCTCTATCACTGGGCGCATCTTGAGCTCAAAAAATATTTCGGCATTACTGCTCCTCTGAGCGTAAAAACAGCCGAAGATATTTATGAAAAGGCAAACGAAAAAATTGCCTGCGGTGATTTCAGACCTCAGACTCTTATTAAAAACAGCAATGTAAAATATATCTGCACAACCGACGACCCGACGGACACGCTTGAATATCATGTTCTTCTACAGAAAGAAGATATTGACTTTAAGGTTTACCCAACCTTCAGACCCGACAAGGCTCTTGACATTGACAAGGCTGATTTTCCTCAATATGTCGAAAAACTTTCGGCAGTCTTCGGCGAAGAGATAAATGATATTGATTCTCTTATTAGTGCACTTTATATGAGGGCAGATTATTTCAGCTCTGTCGGCTGTCGGATAAGCGATCAGTCGTTCGGTGTTGTTCCGTTTTCTATGATTGACCGAAACGAATGTAACAGCATTTTCACTAAGGCAATGAGCGGCGCAGTACCGTCATTTGAAGAAGCTCAGGCGTATAAGACCTATGTTTTCACGGCTCTTTGCAAAAAGTATAAGGAGCTTGACTGGTGCTGTGAAATACATATCGGCGCACTCAGAAACAATAATACAGTTATGTTCAATAAGGTCGGACCTGACGCAGGCTTTGACAGTATGAACGATAAGGAGGTTGCACAGCCGCTTTCAAGGCTTCTTGACAGTCTCAACACTGCCGCAATTCTTCCTAAATGCGTGCTGTTTAACCTAAACTCAAAGGATAATCTTGTCCTTGCCGCCACAACAGGTAACTTTCAGTCCTCTGATGCCGAGTGCAAAATACAGTTCGGTCCCGCATGGTGGTTTCTTGACACGCTTGACGGCATGACGGCTCAGATGAAGACTCTTGCAAGCGTCGGCGTTCTCGGAAAATTCATCGGTATGGAAACAGACTCACGCTCCTTTACTTCCTATGCCCGCCACGATTATTTCAGACGCATACTTTGTTCTGTTGTCGGCGACTGGCTTAATAAGGGCATGGTTTCTTATGATGAGGACATTTTAAAAGAAATAATTGAGGGAATCTGCTATAATAATGCAGTGAAATATTTTAAATTCTGAATAAGGTGAAATGTTATGAATCTAAATCTTAAAGACAGAAAAGACTGTACTTTTGACGAAATCTCACTGGGCGAAATTATGCTCAGACTTGACCCGGGTGAGGGGAGAATAAAGACCGCCCGTTCGTTCAAGGTATGGGAGGGCGGCGGAGAATACAATGTCGCCAGAGGGCTTCGCAGATGCTTCGGTATGAAAACCGCCGTTGTTACTGCTTTTGCAGAAAATGAAATAGGTTATCTTCTCGAAGATCTCGTTCTTCAGGGCGGCGTTGACACTTCTCTTATTAAGTGGGTGCCTTATGACGGTATCGGCAGAAGCGTCAGAAACGGACTGAACTTCACAGAAAGAGGCTTCGGTATCCGTGGCGCTGTCGGTGCGTCTGACAGGGGCAATACAGCCGCTTCACAGCTTAAACCGGGCGATATCGACTGGGATTATATCTTCGGTACACTCGGCGTCAGATGGCTTCATACGGGCGGAATTTATGCCGCTCTGAGCGAAACCTCGGCTCAGACCGTTATCGAAGCCGTTAAAACAGCGAAGAAATACGGCACAGTCGTCTCCTATGACCTCAACTATCGCCCGTCGCTGTGGAAAGGTATAGGCGGTCAGGCAAAGGCACAGCAGGTCAATAAGGAAATCGCAAAATATGTTGACGTAATGATTGGCAATGAAGAGGACTTCACCGCTTGTCTCGGTCTTGAGGTCGAGGGCAACGACGCCGAGCTCAAGGAGCTTAATATGAGCGGTTATTACAAGATGATTGAAACCGCAACAAAGGCTTACCCGAATTTCAAGGTAATTGCAACCACTCTCAGAACAGTCAGAACGGCAACCGTCAACGACTGGAAGGCTATCTGCTGGGCTGACGGAAAGATATATAATTCAATAGAATACCCGGGTCTTGAAATTCTTGACAGAGTGGGCGGCGGCGACAGCTTTGCTTCAGGTCTGATTTACGGTCTGATGACATTTGAAGACGCTCAGAAGGCTGTCAATTACGGTGTAGTTCACGGTGCGCTTGCCATGACAACACCGGGCGACACATCAATGGCTTCTCTCAAAGAGGTAGAAGCAAAGGTCGGCGGAGCAGGCGCAAGAGTTCAAAGATAAGAGAGGGGAAGCACCATGTCAAATAAAATAGAAACACTTAACAGAATACATGAAGCCGGCATTGTTGCTGTTGTCAGAGCAACAAGCATTGAGCAGGCTGAAAGAATAACCGACGCATGCATTGAGGGCGGAGTTGCCGCTATTGAGCTGACGTTCACCGTTCCGAGAGCGGACAAGCTGATAGAAGCCATGAGAACAAAGTATTCTTCAGGCGAAATTATTATCGGCGCAGGCACGGTTATGGATGAAGCAACAGCGAGAATAGCTATTCTCTCGGGCGCAGAATATGTTGTTGCACCGTATTTTGACGAAGCAACCGTTCGCTGCTGTAACCGTTACGGCGTTCCGTCAATGCCGGGTATCGGCTCTGTAACGGAGGCTGTTCACGCTATGGAGGCGGGCGCAGACGTTCTCAAGGTATTCCCCGGAGATATTCTCGGCGCAAACTTTATCAAAGACGTTCACGGACCTATTCCCGGCGCAATAATGATGCCCTCGGGCGGCGTTGACATAAATAATGTCAAGGACTGGATAAAAGCAGGAGCATTTGCTGTCGGCGCAGGTTCTTCACTGACTGCCGGCGCAAAAACAGGCGACTACAAGAAAATTACTGAAACAGGCAAAATTTTTGTTCAGCGCATCAAAGAAGCAAGAAGCGGCAACTGACAGTTTATTGAAAAGGAGAAAAAATATGAGTGATAAACAGAATAACGCTCTCAGACCTTTCGGAATGAGAGACAAAATAGGCTATGCAATGGGCGATTTCGGCTGCAATATGAGCTTTTCGTTCATCAGCAGTTATATGATTACATTTTTTGTTATTTGTATGAAGATTGATCCCGTTGTGTGCGGTGTACTTATCTTTATCGGTAAGGTTTTCGACGCAATTAACGACCCGATTGTCGGCGGTCTTGTTGACTCTTCAAGACCCGGCAAGGAGGGCAAATTCAAAACATGGATAAAGTGGGCGAGCATACCTCTTCTTATCTGCAGTGTGCTTATGTTCATCTATGTCCCGAATGCTCCCATGGCGGTGAAAATCGCAATGTGTCTCGGGCTTTATTGCTTATGGAGCGTTGCCTACACAAGCGTAAATGTGCCTTACGGCTCAATGCAGTCGGTTATCACAAAAGAACCGACTGAGCGTTCCGAGCTTTCGACATGGAGAAGCATCGGCGCAATGCTTGCCCAGATTCCCATAATGATTCTCATTCCTCTTATTATTTTTGACGACAGTAATAACCCGATAGGCTCAAGATTTATTTATTGTGTAGCGGTCATGGGTGTTCTCGGCTGGGTCGGCTTCTATCTCTGCCGCAAAATGACGACAGAAAGAATACAGCCGGAAGCTGTTCAGCCCGAGAAGTTTAATTATCTCAACACAATAAAGTCTTTCTTTAAGAATAAAAACATTCTTGCTGTCACAATAGCTTCGTTTGCCCAGCTTGCTTTTATGATGTCGGTGACAAACACAATGCAGTATGTTTTTATGTGTTATTTCAAAAACGCAAAGCTGATTTCTGTTGCTACTGTTATTGCGGGGCTTCCCGTCGGTATAGGCATTGTGCTTCTCAAACCGGCGATAAAGAGATTTTCAAAGAAACAGCTCTGCACATATCCGTTTGTTCTGTCATTTATCGGGGCAGGCGTTGCTTCTTTTGTCAGATTATCAAACCCGTTTGTCTGGATGATATTCATAGGCTTGACTATGATGGGAACGAGCTTTTTCACTGTTCTTATGTGGGCTCTTGTCGCTGACTGTATTGATTTTCAGGAGCAAAAAAGCGGCAGAAGAGAAGAAAGCTCGATATATGCAACTTATTCTTTCTTCAGAAAGGTTGCACAGGGCGCATGTTCTCTTATTGTAACATTTGTTCTCAAAATATCGGCTTATGACACTGAGCTTGACGCCGCTTCTCAGGCGGCGGGCGTTCCCGAAAAGCTCTACTTTCTGACAGGGCTTATGCCCCTTATCGGTGCGGTTATAGCTTTTGTCAGTATGTATTTCTTATATAAACTCAATGATAACGCAATGGAGGAAGAAAAATGAGAAAGATTAAAGTAATCAACGATAATTGGTTTTTTTCTAAAAATATAAAATCAGTTCCGTCGTCAGTTCCGACAGACTGTGAAAAACTCAATCTGCCCTACACATGGAACGGTGACGACGGTCAGGACGGCGGCAACGATTATTACAGAGGAAAATGCTGCTTTATTAAGGAGCTGCCCGCTTCGGAGTTTGAAGGCGAAGTGAACTATATTGAGTTTGGCGCTGTCAATTCTACGGCTGAGGTATATTGGAACGGTGAAAAGCTCTGTGTTCATCACGGTGGATACTCGATATTCAGAGTTGAGCTCAAAGAGATTAAAGAAAATAATCTTCTTGTTGTGTTTGCCGATAACAGACCGAACGATTTTGTCTATCCTCAGATGGCGGATTTCACTTTCTACGGCGGAATTTACCGTGATGTTAAGCTGATTTCAGTCTCAAAAAATCACTTTGAGCTTGACTATTACGGAACGCCGGGTATAAAAATAACACCTGAAGTCAGCGGCAATAATGCCGAAGTTACCGTTGAGTGCTACACAAAATGCGATAAAGACTGCGTTGTTTCAGTCAGAATTTTATCCGACGGCGTATGCATTGCGGAAAAGGAGGTTTCTTCCGATAAGGCAAAGGCTGTTTTAACTATTGAAAACGTTCATCTGTGGAACGGAAGAAAAGACCCTTATTTATACACCGCCGAGGCAGTTTTAACCGATAAGGGCGAAGAGTGCGACCGGGTTTCGGCTCGCTTTGGCTGCCGCTCATTCAGAGTTGACCCCGACAAGGGCTTTATTCTTAACGGAGAAAGCTATCCTCTTCACGGTGTTTCACGCCATCAGGACAGACCTCATATCGGTAACGCTCTGACCTATGAGCATCATAAGGAGGATATTGACCTTATCTGTGAGGTTGGCGCAACGACAGTCAGACTTGCCCATTATCAGCATTCTCAGGACTTCTATGATCTATGCGACGAAAGAGGTCTTGTTGTCTGGGCTGAAATTCCGTATATTTCACAGCACCTTAAAAACGGCACGGAAAACACTCTTTCACAGATGAAAGAGCTTATTATTCAGAATTATAATCACCCGTCAATTGTTGTATGGGGTCTTTCAAACGAGATAACCATGGCGGGCGCAAACGACAAGAACATGATTGATAATCACCGTCAGCTCAACGACCTTTGTCATAAGCTTGATAAAACAAGATTAACTACTTTGGCTGTTCTTTCAATGTGCTCACCGAAAGAGGAATATACATTTATCCCCGATATTCTTTCATATAATCATTATTTCGGCTGGTACGGCGGTCTGACTTCAATGAACGGCAAATGGTTCGATGATTTCCATAAAAAATACCCCGACAGATGCGTCGGTCTGAGCGAATACGGCGCAGAGGGTCTTAACTGGCACACTTCAAAGCCCGAGCAGGGTGACTACACCGAAGAGTATCAGCTTTTCTATCACGAGGAGCTTATTAAGCAGATAGCGAAAAGACCCTATATCTGGGCAACACATGTCTGGAATATGTTCGATTTTGCCGCAGACGCAAGAAGCGAGGGCGGCGAAAACGGAATGAACCACAAGGGGCTTGTTTCGTTTGACAGAAAATATAAGAAAGATTCATTCTACGCTTATAAGGCGTGGCTTTCAGACGAAAAGGTTATTCATATCTGCTCAAAGAGATATGTTGATCGCTGTGAAGATATAACCAAGGTCAAGGTATGCGCCAACACGCCTTATGTCGAGCTTTACGCAAACGGCGAGCTTGTCGAAAGAAAAGAAAAAGGGGAGTTTCCGTTTTTTGAGTTTGATGTTAAACTTTCGGGAGAAACAAGGATAGAAGCAAAATGCGGCGATATATCCGATGAAAGCCTTATACGCAGGGTTGATAAACCAAACGAAGACTATGTGATGAAAGACACAAATTCAGTTATAAACTGGTTTGAGATTTCAACACCTCCGGGGTATTATTCAATAAACGACACTGTCGGCGACATCCTCTCGAGTTTCAAAGGTAAGCTGTTCCTTATCAAAACAGGCTTATCTTTGCTCAGACAGATGAAAGGCGGTTCGTCAAAAGACGGCGAAAAGAAAGGTGAGGTCGCAGGAATGAGCCTTTCAAGCGTTAAAATCAATAAAAATCTTATTGACACCGCTAAATCTTTCACTCTCAAGCGTCTATTTATGATGGCGGGCAAAACCTTTACAAAAGAAATGATACTCGGTATAAACGCCGACCTTAATAAGATTAAGAAAAAAGTAAAGTAAGGTTTCAATATGGCAAAGGAAAAACAGGTCAAGACAAACGCCATGCGCATACTTGACAGAAACAAAATTAAGTACAGGGTTAATTTTTATGAGTGCGACGAGTTTATCGACGGTGTTCATATCGCCGATATGCTCTCGCAGCCCTATGAAATAACATTCAAAACTCTTGTAATGGTCGGCAAAAGCGGTGAACATTATGTTTTTGTCATTCCCATTGACAAAGAGGTTGACATGAAAAAAGCCGCAAAAGCCGTCGGTGAAAAGAGCGTTGAAATGATTCATGTCAAAGAGATTAAAGATGTCACGGGCTATATAAGAGGCGGCTGTACGCCTATAGGTATGAAAAAGCAGTTCAGAACAGTCATTCATACCTCTGTTCTTGATTTTGACGAAGTTATTGTCAGCGGCGGAATGATAGGGGCGCAGATATTCATTAAGCCGTCTGACCTGATTAAAGTAACCGGTGCTAAAACCGAAGATATCATTTTCAGATAAATCGGAGGATAAAATGAAAAAATTAACAAAAGTATTGGTCGGTCTTCTTATAGCCGGTCTCGGCGTTATCTATGCGCTCAATGCGCTTGAAATAGCCGATATTAACATTTTCTTTGAGGGCTGGTGGACTCTTTTAATAATTATTCCGTGCACGGTCAGCCTTTTCACCTCAAACGAAAAAATCGGCAGCATTTTAGGCATTATCGTCGGCGTCGCTCTTCTTCTTTCAGCCAGAGGAATTATTGAGTTCAAAATGCTCGTTAAACTCATTGTCCCGACGCTGATTATTGTTCTCGGTCTCAGAATTGCGTTTGACGATTTTCTCAATAAAGGCAATAAAGAAATTTCGAGTAAAATCAAAGAGAATGATAAGGCTCTGAGAAAATTCAGCGCAATTCTCACCTCAAGCACTGTCGACCTTTCGGGTCAGAGCTTCGACGGCGCAATTCTTTCGGCAGTTCTGGGCTCACTTAACTTAAATCTCAGTAATGCGGTTATTAGCGGCGATACCGTTATACGCGCAAGCTGCTGGTTCGGCTCTATTGACATCAATGTGCCAGAGGGGGTCAATGTCAGAATGTCATCGAACTCAATTTTCGGTGACGCAGAAAATAAGAAGAGGAATGAATACCCGGGCGCTCCGACAGTTTATGTTAAATGCGTGTGCGTGTTCGGAGGAATTGACTTAAAATGAAAAGCAATAAGTTATTGAGCGTTGTTATGGCGATATGTCTTTTCGTCGGAATTGCTTTTGCGGCTGATTATATTATCAGAGAATGTTTTTTCAGTCAGGGAAATGAAAGTGTTGAAATGAATGAAACGCTTGATTTTCCTGCCGGCGATGTTAATAAGCTGTCGGTTGATTTAATCAAAGCCGATCTTATCATTAAGTCAGGCGATAAACTTTCGTTAAGCTCTGACAGCGACTATATTACCTACAGTCTTAAAAAGTCAAAGCTGACTGTCATTGAAAAGACACATTCGCTTAAAAAGGCTGACGGAACGGTTGTTCTGACAATACCGAAGGATAAACGCTTTTCTGATTTTGATATAAACACCGGAGCAGGTAACATTAGTGCCGATGAAATATTAACACTTTCGTTTGACCTTGATTACGGTGCGGGAAATGTTGAAATAAACAAACTGCGTGTTGAATCAGAAGCCAAAATTGACGGCGGCGCAGGAAAAATAGTGATACATGACGGAAAACTAAACAATACCGATATTAGTGTCGGGGTCGGCAATATCACAGTCACAGCTATGATGACAGGTAACACTGATATTGAATGCGGCGTCGGTAAAACCGACCTTTCGCTTCTCGGCGGCGAGGACTTATACTCATTTGATGTAGATAAGGGCGTCGGCAGCGTTACAATCAGTGGTGAAGATGTCGGCGACGGAAAATACGGCTACGGCGGAAACTTAGTTGAAATAGACGGCGGTGTCGGTTCTGTCATTGTTTCTTTCAAATAATTTTTTGAGCAGGAAAATGCGAGCACTGAAAAGGAAGTATCTTTTTTTCAGTGCTTGACATACCTGCTCTTTTTTTATAAAACTATACTTAGTGACAATATATGGTATTTTTTGCTTGATTTTTTCTTATATTTAGTGTAATATAAATAATATTATGGAAGATTGTGCTTTCATTTAGTTATTAATTGTAATTTTATATAAATCTTATCTATTTTTACTGAACGGAGGAAACTCTATGGCGAAGAAAAAATCATACGGCAATGAAGATATCATCTCACTTGAGGGAGCTGACAGGGTCAGAAAAAGACCTGCGGTCATATTCGGCTCAGACGGTATCGACGGCTGTGAACATTCAATGTTTGAAATTCTTTCAAACTCGATTGATGAGGCGAGAGAGGGTTTCGGCTCAAAAATCATTGTCACGAGATTTCTTGACGGCGCAACCGAGGTTCAGGACTTCGGCAGAGGCATACCCGTTGACTATAACCAGAAGCAGGACAGGTATAACTGGGAGCTTCTTTTCTGCGAGATGTATGCAGGAAGTAAATATAACACCAACAACGGCGGCGCATATGAGTATTCGCTCGGTCTTAACGGTCTGGGTCTTTGCGCTACACAGTATGCTTCTGAGTATATGGACGCCGAGATAAAGCGTGACGGCTTCAAATACACTCTGCACTTTGAAAAGGGTAATAATGTCGGCGGACTTCAGAAAGAGCCTTACGGTAAAAAAGGGGATACAGGCTCAAAAATCAGATGGAAGCCCGACCTTGAGGTTTTCACCGAGATTGATATTCCGCTTGAGCATTATCAGGATGTTATCAAGCATCAGGCGATTGTCAACAGCGGTGTTCATTTTATTCTGAAAAATCAGATAAAGGGCGGAGCTTTTGAAACATATGAGTATTTCTATGAAAACGGCATCACTGACTATGTAAAGGAAATTGTCGGCGATGATTCTCTGACCTCGACCCAGTTCTTCACAGGCGAAAGAATGGGTAAGGACAGAGAAGATTTGCCCGAATACAAGGTCAAGATGAATTTTGCCCTTGCTTTCTCAAACAAAGTTCAGCTCATAGAGTATTATCATAACTCAAGCTGGCTTGAATTCGGCGGCTCTCCCGATGACGCAGTCAAAACTGCCCTTGTCTATCAGATTGACGCATACATCAAACAGGCGGGGAAATACACAAAAAGCGACACAAAAATCAAGTTTCAGGATGTCGCCGATTGTCTTGTTCTTGTTTCATCGTCTTTCTCGACCGTTACTTCATACATGAACCAGACAAAGAAAGCTATCACAAATAAGTTCATAAAAGAGGCTATGGTTGAATTTTTAAAGCACAGCCTTGAAATATATTTTATTGAAAACAAACTTGAAGCGGATAAAATTGCCGATCAGGTGCTTATCAATATGCGCTCTCGGGTCAAGGCGGAATCAACCCGTCTGAATATCAAAAAGAATCTCACGGCTTCTATTGATATGGCTAACAGAGTTCAGAAATTTGTTGACTGCCGTTCAAAAGATGTTGAAAAGAGAGAACTGTTTATTGTGGAGGGCGACTCTGCTCTTGGCGCATGTAAGCAGGCCAGAGACTCGGAGTTTCAGGGAATTATGCCTGTCAGAGGTAAAATTCTCAACTGTTTAAAGTGCGATTATGACAAGATTTTCAAGTCGGATATTATTATGGACTTAATCAAGGTTCTCGGCTGCGGAGTTGAAGTCAAGACGAAAAATGCGAAAAAGGATATTTCATCTTTCAAACTTGAATCTCTCAGGTGGAACAAGATAATTATATGCACCGACGCCGATGTTGACGGTTTTCAGATAAGAACACTCATTCTGACAATGATTTATCGCTTAGCTCCGACACTTATAACCGAGGGCAAGGTGTTTATAGCCGAATCTCCGCTTTATGAAATAAACAGCAAGGGTCAGACATGGTTTGCCTACACTGAAAAAGAAAAGGCGGCGGCTCTTGAAGAAATCGGCAACGCAAAATATACTATACAGCGTTCAAAAGGTCTTGGCGAAAACGACGCAGACATGATGAACCTTACGACAATGAATCCGTCAACAAGACGGCTTATCAAGATTGACCCAGCCGATGCCGAGCGCACGGCTGAGATGTTTGACCTGCTTCTTGGCGATAATCTTGCCGGCAGAAAAGAGCATATTGCAAATAACGGTCACCTTTATATTGACCTGACAGATGTCAGTTAATTTTAGCGAAAGGAGAGCGTAAACTTGGCTAAACGAAAAAACACAAAAGCAGAAAGCGCAGGCTATGACGCCGAGCTTTTAAAAAACACACATATTATCGGTGCGGGCGATGTTGTCGAGCAGGAGATAACAGAAACACTTGAAATTAATTACATGCCGTATGCAATGAGTGTTATCCTCTCCCGAGCGATACCTGAAATTGACGGCTTCAAGCCCTCGCACAGAAAGCTCCTTTATACAATGTATAAAATGGGACTTCTGACCGGCGGCAGAACAAAGTCGGCTAATATTGTCGGTCAGACAATGCGTCTTAACCCTCACGGCGACGCCGCCATATACGAAACAATGGTTCGTTTGTCACGGGGAAATGAGGTTCTTCTTCACCCCTATGTTGATTCAAAGGGTAACTTCGGTAAGGCGTATTCAAGAGATATGTGCTACGCCGCCTCACGATACACCGAAGCAAAACTTGAAAGCATCTGCAACGAGCTTTTCAGGGATATTGACAGAGATACGGTTGATTTTGTCGATAACTATGACAGCACGATGAAAGAGCCGACACTATTCCCGGTAACCTTTCCGTCTGTTCTTGTCAACTCAAATCAGGGTATTGCGGTCGGTATGGCAAGCAATATCTGTTCGTTCAATCTCAGGGAAATTTGTGAAACCACCATTGAGCTTATAAAGAATCCCGACCATGTCATCGAAGACACTCTTCTTGCCCCCGACTTTATCGGCGGCGGAATAATTATGTATGACAGAAAGGCTATTGAAGAAGTTTACAGAACGGGCAGAGGCTCAATAAAAGTCCGTTCAAGATATGCATACGACAAATCGTATAACTGTATTGATATAACCGAAATACCGTCAACAACAACCTCCGAAGCGATAATTGACAAGATTATTGAGCGTGTCAAGGCGGGTACAATTAAAGAAATCTCCGATATCCGAGACGAAACCGACAAAACAGGTCTGAAGATAACTATTGACCTCAAACGTGGCACTGACCCGGACAAGCTCATGCAGAAGCTTTATAAACTAACTCCTCTTGAGGATTCTTTCCCGTGTAACTTCAATGTTCTTATCGGCGGTATGCCGAAAGTCTGCGGCGTCAGAGAGCTTCTTGAAGAGTGGATAGCTTTCCGTATGGAGTGCGTCAGAAGAAGATACTGCTTCGACCTCAAAAAGGCTGAGGATAAGCTCCACTTGCTTGAGGGCTTGCAGAAAATACTTCTTGATATTGACAAGGCAATTTCCATTGTCAGAAACACCGAAGAAGAAAGCGAAGTCGTTCCGAATCTTATGATTGGCTTCGGCATTGATAAAATTCAGGCTGAATATGTCGCCGAAATAAAGCTTCGCCACCTCAACCGTGAATACATTCTCAACAGACTTTCCGATATAGAAAACCTCAAAGAGCAGATTGCTCAGATGAATGATGTTCTTTCAAGCAAGAACAAGATTAAGAAAGTTATTATCAAAGAGCTTCTTGAGGTTATTAAAAAATACGGAAAAGACAGAAGAAGCGAAATTTGCTACACCGTCGAGGAAGAGGAAGAGGTTGAAATTGAGACTGTTCCCGACTATGCCGTAACTCTTTTCTTCACAAAAGAGGGCTATTTCAAAAAAATCACTCCGCTTTCACTTAGAATGAGCGGTGAACATAAGCTCAAAGATGGCGACAGAATAACTCAGACGGTGGAAACAACGAATAATAACGAGCTTTTGTTCTTTACGGATAAATGTCAGGTCTATAAAGCTAAGGTTTCGGAGTTTGCCGACACAAAAGCGAGCGTTCTTGGTGAGTTCGTCGCAAGTAAGTTAGGCTTTGACGACGGCGAAAGCGCAGTTTATATGGTTGTCACCTCAGATTATGAGGGTAATATGCTGTTCTTCTTTGAAAACGGAAAGGTCGCTAAGGTTGACCTCAAATCCTACGCCACAAAGACAAACCGAAAGAAGCTCATTAAGGCTTATTCGGATAAAGCTCCTCTTGTCGCCGCTTTATATATTTCAGAGGATAAAGAAATTGTTCTGAAGTCGTCTGCGGGCAGATATCTTCTCTTTAACACAGGAGCTATAATGTCTAAGACAACAAAAGACACACAGGGCGTTGCCGTTATGACGATTAAGAAAGGTCACAGACTTATTGAAGTCAGAGATTATAAAGATGGCGAATTTTCTAAGCCTTACCGTTATAAGACAAAAAATCTGCCTTCAACGGGCGCACTTCTTAGCGCAGAAGACGCCGGCGCAGGTCAGCAGCTTGAAATGAAGATATAAAAAACCGCTTATCCCAGACTTTTTCTGCGATAAACGGTCGCAGAAAAAGTCAGACAAACGCAAACCGAGCTTTTTCCGCTACGAATATTTTGCTCAGATAAAAATAACAAATTCATGGTATTTTTTGTAAAAGAAAGGAAAGTCTATGGATTACGAATTTGAAAATGCCGCTCTCAATGAGGGATTTAAAACAGTGTGCGGCATTGATGAAGCGGGCAGGGGTCCTCTTGCAGGTCCTGTGTGCGCCGCCGCTGTTATATTACCTAACGGGCTTGAAATTGAGGGGCTTAATGACTCAAAGAAGCTAAGCGAAAAAAAGCGGGAAGCTCTTTATGATATTATAACCGAAAAAGCTGTCGCCTATAGTATAGCTTTAGTTGACGAAAAGACGATTGACGAAATAAATATACTTCAGGCAACCTTTAAAGCAATGCGAAACGCTGTCGAAGGTCTGATAGTAAAGCCCGATATAGCTCTTATTGACGGCAATCAGAAGCCGGGACTTTCAATAGAACAGAGAACCATTGTCAAGGGCGACGCAAAAAGCATGTCTGTCGCCGCCGCTTCAATCTTAGCGAAAGTGACAAGAGACAGACTTATGATAAAACTTGACGAGGAATACCCCGAGTATCAGTTTGCAAAGCATAAAGGCTACGGTACAAAGCTCCACTATGAATGTCTTGAAAAATACGGTGTTTCGCCTGTTCACAGAAGAACCTTTCTGAAAAAACTGCTCGGTGATAATGTATGATAGGTAACGAAAAGGGGAATTTGGGCGAAAAAATAGCCTGTGCATACCTTGAAAAAAACGGCTATCATATCAAAGAGCGAAACTACATCAGCGCCTTTGGCGAGATTGATATTATTGCGCAAAAGGACGGTTTTATAGTTTTCGCCGAGGTTAAACTCAGAAAAAATAATTCCCGTGTCAGCGGTTTTGAATCTGTCTCGCTTTCAAAGCAGAGGAAAATCATTCAGACCTCTGCTCTTTATCTTCAGGAGATTTCTTCCGATTTACAGCCGAGATACGATGTTATTTCGATAACCTCATACCGTGACGGTGAATTTTCTGTTGAACATATCGAAAATGCGTTTGATACACAGAGCATATTTTATTAAGTATGATAATTTTTCGCTTTAATGTAAAAAAGTGTTTGATTTAAGGCGAAAATGTGATACAATAACCCCATTATACTAAACGGAGGGATAGTTATGTTATATACAAGTACCCGTGATAACAGTGTAAAAGTTAATTCGGCTGATGCTATTGTTCATGGCATTTCATCAGACGGCGGGCTTTTTGTTCCCACTGAAATTCCCAAAATTGACGCTTCATTCATTTCCGAGCTTGTTCCGCTTGACTATATTTCGAGAGCGAAAAAAGTGTTAAAGCTCTATCTTACGGATTTTACCGATGAAGAGATAGCTATGTGCGTTGAGGGCGCCTATAAAGAGGGGAAATTCTCAAGCGAAAAGATTGCTCCTCTTCACAAATATAATGAAAATGCAGAGATCCTTGAGCTTTGGAGAGGTCCGACATGCGCTTTCAAAGACATGGCGCTTCAGCTTCTCCCTTATCTTCTCACCGTTTCGGTCAAAAAAACCGGTTCGGATAAAACTATCGTTATCCTTGTAGCAACAAGCGGCGACACGGGCAAGGCCGCCCTTGAGGGCTTCAAGAATGTTTCGGGCACAAAGATAATGGTCTTTTACCCGAGCGACGGCGTAAGCCCCATGCAGAAGCTTCAGATGGCGACTCAGGAGGGCGACAACGTCAATGTCTGCGCCATAAAAGGTAACTTCGACGACGCACAGAACGGTGTTAAGGCAATTTTCACAGATAAGGCTGTCGCTGAGAAGCTCTCTGAAAACTCAATGATGTTTTCTTCGGCTAACTCCATTAACTGGGGCAGACTTGTTCCTCAGATTGTTTATTATGTTTCTGCTTATTGCGATATGATAGCTAAAGGCAATATAAATAACGGCGATGAAATCAACATTGTTGTTCCGACAGGCAATTTCGGCAATATCCTCGCCGCATACTATGCAAAAATGATGGGTGTTCCCGTTAAGAAACTTATCTGCGCTTCAAACGCCAATAATGTTCTTACAGATTTTCTTAAGACAGGCACATATGATAAAAACAGAAAGTTTTTCACAACAACTTCACCGTCAATGGATATTCTTATTTCGAGTAACCTTGAAAGACTTCTTTATCATCTGACTGAGAGTGATAAAACGGTCTCTTCACTTATGAATAAACTTTCATCTGACGGAAAGTATGACGTTGACAGCGAAACAATGGAAAAGATTACGGCTCTTTTTGACGCCGGCTTCTGTGACGACGCTCAGACGAAGAAAACGATTGCCGACACCTATAAGAACGGTTATCTTCTTGACACACACACTGCGGTCGCCGTCAATGTTTATAACGCATACACCGAAAGAACAGGGGACAGCACTCCCACTGTTATCGCTTCAACGGCAAATCCCTATAAATTCTCAGCCGCAGTTCTCGGCGCTGTTTTGGGCGAGGATATTTCATCACTTGACGAGTTTGAGCAGGTTGAAAAACTGATTGATGAGACGAAAGAGCCGTGTCCTCCTCAGCTTGCAAACCTTCGCGGCAAAAAGCCGAGATTTATCGATTGCTGTGACAAGGAAAAAATGATTGACATGGTCTATAAAATGCTCGGCATTGACTAAGAGGCGGGTGATTGCTTGTCTGTTTACGCAATAGCTGACACTCATCTTTCGCTCAGTGACGATAAGCCTATGGATATTTTCGGCGGCTGGCAGGATTATGTTTTTCGCCTTGAAACTAACTGGCGAAGGCTGATAACCGATGATGACACGGTGGTAATCGCCGGCGATATTTCATGGGCAATGAGCCTTGAGGGCGCAAAGGAGGATTTTCGTTTTCTCAATTCTCTTCCGGGCAAAAAGCTCATCTTCAAAGGCAACCACGACTACTGGTGGTGCACGATGAAAAAGATGGAGGAGTTTCTTTCGGAAAACGGATTTGACACGATAAAAATTCTTCATAACAGCGCCGTGAAAATAGGCGATTATGCGGTATGCGGCTCAAGAGGCTGGTTCTTTGACGACGAAAGCGGGCAGGATAACAAGATAATTCTGCGTGAAGCAGGGCGCTTAAGGCGTTCGATTGAAGAG
>JBJEOI010000066.1:0-31252 GCA_051880635.1 Acutalibacteraceae bacterium
TCTGAGGTCGCCCTTTCTGTGAGGACCGTCAAGAATCATCTGATCGCCTGTGTAAGCGTGGATTGTTGACATGATACCGCTCTGGATAGCAGCGTAGTCGTTGAGAGCCTTAGCCATGGGAGCAAGGCAGTTAGTTGTGCATGAAGCAGCTGAAATGATCTGATCGTCAGCTGTGAGTGTGTCGTTATTAACTGAGTAAACGATTGTCTTGAGGTCGTTGCCTGCGGGAGCTGAAATAACAACCTTCTTTGCGCCGGCGTTGATGTGAGCCATTGACTTGTCCTTTGAGCAGTAGAAGCCTGTGCACTCGAGAACAACGTCAACACCGAGTTCGCCCCAGGGGAGTTCAGCTGCATTAGCCATAGCATAAATCTTGAGAGTCTTGCCGTCAACTGTGATTGTGCCTGCTTCGTCATCGGCTAAAACAGTGTGAAGGTCTTCGCCTATTCTTCCGCAGTAGCCGCCCTGAGCGGTGTCATACTTGAGAAGATGAGCGAGCATTGAGGGCTTTGTGAGGTCGTTGATAGCGACAACATCATAGCCTTCTGCGCCGAACATCTGGCGGAATGCGAGACGGCCGATACGACCGAAACCGTTGATTGCAACTTTAACTGACATATTGATTACCTCCAAAAAGTAATTTTGTAATTTTTTACCGTGGATATATTATTACATTTTTAAAAAATATGCAAGTAGTTTGAGAAAAAATTAACAGACAAACGGAAACTTTCGGTAAAGTGAACAAAATCTATGAAATCACGGCAGAAAAGGGCATTATAACGACGAAAATAATTTTTAATTCAGAGTGATTCAGATGATAAACGAACTGTATTCAGACCTTCTTGAGGCTGAAAAGCTGACGCCCGATAACGAAAATGAAGCCAAGATAAGATGTCTGTGTCAGAATATACTCTCAAAATCTATCCTTTTAAGAAGCGGCGGCAAGACAAGACGCGAGATAAATAACATTGAAAAAAGATGCTATCACGTTCTGAACGAGCTTGAAAGAAACAGTATTATGAACTTTTCCGAGGAAAAATTCAAGCCTTTTTATAAATATGACCTTTCTTTGCTTGTGAAAAATGCGGTATGCGCATGTGAGCTTTTGCTCAGTCCGAGCAGACTGACCTTCAAAACAGAGTATTCCCCTTTTTACGCTTTATGCTCAGAAAGGCTGATAACCCGTGCGGTATGCGAGGAAGCTCTCTATTTCTATAAAAACTATAAATCGGGGACTGTTACCTTTTCCGCAGTGCAGTACGCTTCACGGTCAGTATTATCGGCAGAAATTTCAAAGGATAATCACCGTCACTTCACAAAAGACGAAAAAACCTTTGACTTGCTTCGCAAAATCGCATACATTCACTCGGGCTCTTTTGTCACAAAAGAAACATCAGCCGGAATAACCCTTTATCTTTCAATACACGGTAATAATTCAGGCGACGAACAAAGTCGGCGCATACCGAGCTATATTGATATGCTCCGTGACAGAACAAGCAGCGTCTATGTTATTGTGTCGTCTTCACTTTAATTCTTTACTTTTATGCGCTTTTAATGTATAATATCACCCGATGAGGTGAGCAAAATGAAAAAAACTGTTTCGCTTTTTCTTGCGCTTATTATGATTTTATCACTCTGCGCCTGTAAAAGCACTGAAAAAGAAAATAATGATAAGCTGAGCGTTATTGCTGTTCTCTTCGCCGAATACGATTTAGCTTCTCACGTTTCGGGCGGCACTGCCGATGTGACAATGCTTCTGCCCCCCGGGAGCGAGAGCCACTCTTACGACCCCACTCCGCAGGATATTATTTCAATCAAAAACTGTGATGTTTTTATATGCGGCGGCGGTGAATCGGATTCATGGATTGACTCGGTTCTCAGTTCTGTTGACAGCGATAACTGCACCGTTATCAAAATGACTGAGGTTTGTGAGCTTAAAGAAGAAGAAACCGTTGAGGGTATGCAGGAGGAAAAGGGCGAAGAAAGCGATGAAGAAGAATATGACGAGCATGTCTGGACTTCGCCGAAAAACGCTGTTCTTATCCTTAATGAAATAGAAAGAGTTTTCTGCGAAAAAGATGAAAAAAATGCTGACGCATACAGAAAAAACGCTCAGGAATACAGAGATGAAATTGAAGAGCTTGACAGGGAGTTTAAAGCGGCCAGAAAAAACGCCGTCAGAGATGAGATAATTTTCGCCGACAGATTCCCGATGAGATATTTCACAGATGAATATTCGCTAAAATATTACGCCGCTTTCCCCGGCTGTTCAAGTGAAGCCGAGCCGAGCGCAAAAACCGTGAAATTCCTTATTGACAAGGTCAGAGAAGACAGTATCCCCGTAGTGTTCACAATAGAATTTTCAAATAAAGCTATAGCGTACGCAATAAAAGACGAAACAGGGGCAGAAATTCTGGAATTTCACTCATGCCACAACGTCACAAAGGAGCAATTCGCTTCAGGCGTCAGCTATGTGTCGCTTATGCGGCAGAATTTAGAAAACTTAAAGGAGGCGCTGAACTGATGAGCCTTATAAAATGCGAAAACGTGTCGCTGGCTTATGACGGCAACACGGTAGTCAAAAATCTTTCATTTGAAGTCGGAAGCACCGATTATCTCTGCATTGTCGGTGAAAACGGCTCGGGCAAAAGCACAATAATCAAGGCTCTTTTAGGGCTTATTCCTCTTGAGAGCGGCTCTATAAATTTCGGCGACGGTCTTAAACAAAATGAAATCGGCTATCTGCCTCAAAGAAGCACCATTCAGAAGGATTTCCCTGCGACGGTTTATGAGGTCGTTCTCTCGGGCTGTCTCAATTCTTCGTCTCCCCTTTCTATCTTCTACACAAAAGAGCAGAAGAATAAAGCTCGGGAAAATATGGAAAAGCTCGGTATTCATGACCTTAAAAACAAAAGCTTTCGTGAGCTTTCGGGCGGTCAGCAGCAGCGTGTTCTTCTCGCCCGTGCGCTTTGCGCAACAAAATCTCTCCTGCTTCTTGACGAGCCTATGACAGGGCTTGACCCCATTGTGACAAACGAATTTTATTCTCTTATTAAGAAGATAAATGTTGACGGAATAACTATAATCATGGTTTCACATGACATTAAATGCGCCGTTGACAATTCAACACATATTCTTCATTTAAGACATGAGCCGTTATTCTTCGGGAAAACAAGCGATTATATCAAAACCGATGTCGGCCGTCATTTTATCGGCATAAGTCATCATCACTGAGTTCGGATTATTCTTCTCACCCTAAGCTATGAGTATTACTGTCAGAAAATCAACAATAGACGACCTTTCGGAAATTCAGAGAATTTATGCCTATGCAAGGCAGTTTATGAAAGACACGGGAAACCCGAACCAATGGAAAGACACAAGCCCCGCCGCTGAGGTTATTTTAAGCGATTTTGAAAACGGCACGGGATATGTTATCGAAAAGGACGGAAAAATCTGCGGTGTGTTCGCCTTTCTTTTAGGTGAAGACCCCACATACGGATACATTGAGAACGGAAAATGGCTCTCAGATGAACCATACGGTACTATTCACAGAATAGCTTCTGACGGAACACTGAGCGGTGTGGTTAAAATTGCTTCTGACTTTGCCGAAAAAACGATAAAGAATCTTAGATTTGACACGCACGAAGATAACAAAATCATGCAGCATGTTCTTGAAAAGAACGGCTTTTTGCGATGCGGAACTATATATCTTCAAAACGGAGAAAAGAGAATAGCTTATCAGCGGATAAGATAAAAGACTGTCACATTCAGACGCACAGAGCGCTAAATGTGACAGTCCATTTATATTTCAATTATTCCGCCTATGTCTATAAGCTTTCCGTCAAAAAGACACTCGTATTCTGCGTTATGCTTTCTGAGGAACGCTTCTATTCTTTTTCCGTCACGGTGGTTGTCAAGAGAGCCGAAAAAGTATATTTTGCCGTCAAATTTTCCGCTTGCGCCGCCTATAAAGCCATAGCTTTGATTTTCAAGAAGAATATCGCCTTTTTCAATTAAAAGAACATCGAATAAGTCTTTACACTTTTCATAAATGCCCTTGTCGTCGGTGATAAGGGCGTTTTCATTTATCGGGCAGACCGAGCATTTTGAATAGCCCTGTCTGACGCTTATGACCCTTCCGGCATTTTCTAAGATTTCCCGGGAAATATATTTTTCATTACAGATAACCGTATTGCCGATTTTTGCCGCATTGAGAAGAATATCATCGGGGTATGCCCCTGAGATTTCTTTATCGGTTACATGAACAGAAAAGCCGCTTTCCGAAAGCTCCCTGATAGCTTCTCTTTGTCTTTTTTCAATGATAAAGGTATTCTCACACAGCTTATAAGCCGCCATGTCGGCATGATTTCTGACGGAAAAGTCGATATCCCCGTTATCTTTTAAAATAACGCACCTTATTCCCCTTTTTTGGAGCTCTGCGATTACTTTCTCATGCTTTCCGATAAGCACCCAAGGAGCAGGATTTTCGCTTATTTTATTTTTCATTCATTGCCTCAAATGCACGTCTGACATTAGTGACGCCCATAATATCTATCATATCAAGTGTTTTTCTTGAAATATTTTTCAGATTATGTCTGGGTATAATGCACCTTGTAAAGCCGAGTCTTGCCGCTTCGATAATTCTCTGCTCACAGCAGGATACGCCTCTGATTTCACCGGCAAGACCTATTTCACCGAAAGCTATTGTGCTGTCGCTGAGTGGAATATCCTTGAGCGAAGAAATGAGAGCCATAGCGATTGTCAGATCCGTCGCAGGCTCATCTATTCTCAGACCGCCGACAATATTGATATATGTGTCCGTATTGCCGAAAAAGTAGCCCGCTCTTTTTTCGAGAACAGCTATTATCATGGCAAGTCTGTTATAGTCGAATCCTGTTGACATTCGTCTGGGATTGCCGAACGAAGTCGCAGTCACGAGAGCCTGAACCTCGGCTAAAATAGGGCGTGAGCCCTCCATAACACAGGTGACGCACGAGCCCGAAACGTCCTTTGGTCGCCCCGTAATGAGCATTTCGGAGGGATTTTTGACCTGAGAAAGACCGCTGTCAAGCATTTCGAAAACGCCTATTTCATTTGTTGAGCCGAAACGGTTTTTAACGGCTCTGAGTATTCTGAACGAGAGATTTCTGTCGCCCTCAAAATATAAAACTGCGTCAACTATATGCTCAAGAACCTTTGGACCCGCTATATTGCCGTCTTTATTGACATGACCGACCACGATAACGGGAATATTCTCATTTTTAGCTACTCTGAGAAGGACATTTGTTGACTCCCTGACCTGAGCGACACTGCCCGGTGAAGACTGCAAAAGCGTAAAATTCATTGTCTGAATTGAGTCAACGATAACGATGTCGGGCTTTTTCTGAGTGATAAACTCCCCTACCTGCTGAACATCGGTTTCGCAGAGAATGTATAGATTTTCCGTTGTTACTCCGAGCCTGTCGGCACGAAGTTTAATCTGTGTGTATGACTCTTCGCCCGAGACATAAAGAATATTTTTATCCTGACCCAGATGCTGACATATCTGAAGCAGAATAGTCGATTTGCCGATACCCGGGTCGCCGCACAGAAGAACGAGCGAGCCGTTGACAATACCTCCGCCGAGAACTCTGTCAAGCTCACTCAGACCGGTCTTATATCTTATCTCTTTGTCGGAGCGTATCTCCTGAAGTCTGAGCATTGAAAAGCTATTATTGCCGTAAGCAGTGCTGACTCTCGGCGCAGAGCTTTTAGCTTCGGGCACTCTGACCTCTTCGCAGAGAGTATTCCACGCCTTGCAGTCGGGGCATTGACCGAGCCACTTGGGCGTTTCATAGCCGCACTCGGAGCAGACATATACTGTTTTTGCTTTCGCAGACATATTATCCTCCTGAATTTACTGTTCCTTTGAAAATTTCAAACGCCATTATTTTCTGATATTCGTCGGTGTTCAGCTTCTGAGCCTCTTCGGGATTTGACAGAAAGCCGCACTCGACCATAACGGCAGGGCTTTCTGCGTGGCAGAGAAGATATATTTCACTGCCGCTCTTTTTGATTTTCCGTTTATTGTCCTGCTGAATGTCGGAAACAACGGTTTCTTGTATTGACTGAGCTATTCTTTCGCTTTTGTCGTTATTACCCGAATAAAACACCTGAGTGCCTCGGCACGAAGAACCGTCATAGTGATTCTGATGTATGCTCAGGAAAACCGCATCGGGATTATTTTCAAGAATAGTCATTCTGTTATGTATATCCGACACTTTTTTCTCTCTGATAGTATTACAGCCCGAGTCATAAATAAGTCTGTCGTCTGTTCTCGTCATAACGGTGTCATAGCCGAAGAAAGAAAAAAGCTCGTTAAGATAATTACTTATCGACATATTGATATGCTTTTCAAGTATGCCCGACTCTGACTGTGCGCCGCCGTCTTCTCCGCCGTGACCCGGGTCAATTATTATAACCCTGCCCGAAGAAGCGTTGTTACTCATGGCTTTTTTAGAAGAAAAAACACTTCTTTGAATACCGAGAGAAAAAGAATATACACTCACTAAAAGCAGTACACAGGTGCATACCGCCGTGAGACCTCTTGTAATTTTTAAATTTCTGAATGAATGCTGAGTCATTTGATATCACCCCATTATTATTTTATGGGGAAAACTCATAATGATTACTTAATCTTCGTCTTTATTTTTCAGTCTGTTCTGAAGAGCGATTATTTTTTCCCGCATCTGAGCTTCTTCATCTTCAGCCCTTTCATAAGTGCCGTCGCTCAAAAGTCTTATCATCATTCCCTCTTTAATTTCAAAGGGAAAATTCTCTACGGGTACGGATATATGTGAAAGGTCTTCACATTCACATACCGCAAAGCCCTCTTCAATTCTGTCAACAGTGAATTTTTTCATATAATCACCCTTTCTGCGTCGTTATGTTACAGCTTTCACCGTCAGTGATAACAGAAACCGTGCCCTGCTCGTCGGTGCGGTAACACTTGACCGAATACTTTTCAAGATAGTCCATAGCCTCTTCGTGCGGGTGACCGTATTCGTTGTCTTTGCCGCATGAGATAATTGCGGCGGTGAAATTCACGGCGTCAAGAAACGGCTCATAAACCGAGGTCGAACTGCCATGATGAGCCATAAGATAAAAATCAGCCGTAAAATCAAAGCTCCTGTTTTTTGAAAGAACCTCTTTCATCTCGCTCTTTTCAGCGTCGCCGCAGACAAGAAACGACACGCCGTCGAACTTAATTTTAACTATCAGGCTCATATTGTTCATATCGTCAACCTGTGAAACGGGCGGAACGATTGAAATAACTGCGCCGCCGAAGCTAAGCTCAGTCAGCTTTTTGACAAAATGCGCACTGACATTATTTTCATCCACAGCGGTGAGAAAGTTGAGATAAGTTTTAGTTGTCGGCACATATTCGTCCTTAATATAAGGCGTATAAACGTCTTCGGGCTTTGTCTTTGCTATAACTGTCGCCGCCGAGCCGATATGGTCGCTGTGAGGGTGAGTGGCGACAAAATATTTCACTTTTTCGATGCCGTGAGAGGAAAGAAAATCAAGCACCGTCCTTGAATATTCTTTTTCGCCCGTGTCAATGATTACTCCCTCGTTGCCCGACTGTATAACCGTGCAGTTGCCCTGACCGACATCGACAAAATAAACGCCCAAATTCCCGTCTTCGAGAGTAATCGTCTTATCAATCTTTATTTCATCCTTGAAAACTGCGGCAAGAATAACAAGTATCGCCGTCAGAATAAATGAAACTATTTTTTTACTTGCGCCTGTTCTGCTTTTTGCCATAACCGCCGTTCTTCCTTCCGCTTTGATTTTTTGAGCCGTTATTACGATTAGTATGCATCTGCTGTTTCGGTATATTGACAAGACATTTTTCACCGCTGCCTATAAGGTCCCATCTGCCCGCTCTTTTAAGGGCTGAAAGTATTATTTCGCTGTTTGACTTGTCATAATACTGAAGAAGCGCTCTCTGCATAGCCTTTTCTTTCGGCTCTCTTGCCACATAAACCTCTTTCATTGTATAGGGGTCAAGACCCGTGTAGAACATACAGGTTGAAATAGTGCCGGGGGTCGGGTAAAAGTCCTGAACCTGTTCGGGTCTTATTTTTCTTTTCTTCAAGAAACACGCAAGCTCGATTGCGTCGTCAAGCGTAGAGCCGGGGTGTGACGACATGAGATAAGGCACAAGATACTGCTCCTTATCCGCCTCATTTGAAAGAGAAAAATATTTTTTCGAAAACTCGATATACGCTTCGATATGCGGCTTCCCCATTTTGTCAAGAACAGCCGCCGAGCAATGCTCGGGAGCGACCTTGAGCTGACCGCTGACATGATATTTAACAAGCTCTCTGAAAAATGCGTCGTCTTTATCCCTTAGCATATAGTCATAGCGAATTCCCGAACGGATAAAGACCTTTTTAACTTTGGGCAGTTTTCTCAGCTCTCTTAAAATATCAAGATATTCGCTGTGGTCGGCTATAAGAGCCTTACACGGCGTCGGAGCAAGGCATTTCTTACCCTTGCAAAGACCGTTTTTAAGCTGAGCATCACAGCTTGTTCTTCTGAAATTCGCCGTCGGTCCGCCGACATCGTGAATATAGCCTTTAAACTCGGGGAGAGTTGTCAGGAGTTTTGCTTCTTTTAATATTGACTCCTTGCTTCGTGTAGTGATAAATCTGCCCTGATGAAACTGAATAGAGCAGAAATTGCATGCGCCGAAGCAGCCTCGGTTATGCGTTATAGAAAAACGAACCTCTTCGATACCCGGAACACCGCCGTCCTTGTCATATGACGGGTGCCAGTTTCTCGCATACGGAAGAGAATAGACCCAGTCAAGCTCTTCTGTTGTGAGCGGCGGCATAGGCGGATTCTGAACAAGCATTTTATTGCCGTGACGCTGTTTAATAAGCTTGCCCCTTATATGATCCTGTTCATCCTGCTCAATTCTGCATGAAACAGCGTATTCACGCTTGCTTTTGACTACATTTTCAAAGGAAGGAGCTTCTTTTCCCTCAAGAGGCGTTTCTTTCACGTCACAGCTATAGCAAGTGCCTTTAATGTCACGAAGCTCTTTTATATCCTCGCCGCTGTTAAGTCTGTCGGCTATTTCGATAATCTGATTTTCACCCATTCCGTAAATAAGCAGGTCTGCCTGTGAATCAAAAAGTATCGAGCGGCGGATTTTATCATCCCAATAATCGTAGTGGGCAAAGCGTCTCAGCGAAGCTTCAAGACCTCCTATTACAATAGGCACGTCGCCGTAGGCTTCACGAATACGGTTGCAATAGACTATGACGGCTCTGTCGGGGCGTTTGCCCATAACTCCACCCGCAGTATAGGCGTCCTTACTTCTTCTCTTTTTCGCCGCAGTATAGTGAGCGACCATTGAATCAATATTCCCCGAAGAAACAAGAAAGGCAAGACGAGGCTTGCCGAATCTTTTAAAATCCTCCGAAGAATGCCAGTCGGGCTGAGATATAATCGCAACCCTGTAGCCCCTGCCCTCAAGGACACGGGAGATAATGGACATTCCGAAAGACGGGTGGTCAACATATGCGTCGCCGCAGACATAGACGAAATCGACACAGTCCCACTGTCTTTCTTTCATATCCTCAACTGATATAGGTAAAAACGGATTCATATTATTATACCTTTATTCTTCTGAATTTTCAGCCATTGCTTTCATTTCAAGAAGCTGTTGCTTTGTTATAAGAACCTTTCTGGGCTTACTGCCCTCCTGAGGACCGACAATACCGCTTTCTTCAAGCTGTTCCATAACCCTTGCGGCTCTTGCATAGCCCAGTCGGAGCTTTCTTTGAAGAAGCGTGGTGCTCGCCTGACCGAGTTCAACAACGACCTCAATCGCACTTTCAAACATTGCGTCACGCTCTCCGTCATCGGAGTCGCCGTCAGCAGAAGAGCCTGTACCCTTTTTCTTTTCCTGAGCCGCCTGTTTCTCTATTTCTTCCATGATATTATCATCATACTGAGTTACGCCCTGCTTTTTCAGAAAGTCAACGATTTTTTCTATTTCACCGTCTGAAAGGAAAGCTCCCTGTATTCTTTCGGGCTTTGAGCGACCGACAGGGTTATAGAGCATATCGCCGTTGCCGAGCAGCTTCTCGGCGCCTATGGAGTCAAGTATTGTCCGTGAGTCAACCTGAGACGAAACCGAAAGTGAAATTCTCGACGGAATATTCGCCTTGATAATACCCGTGATAACATCAACCGACGGTCGCTGAGTGGCAACGACAAGGTGCATACCTGCGGCTCTTGCTTTCTGAGCAAGACGGCAAATGGAATCTTCAACCTCTTTGGGCGAAATCATCATAAGATCGTTAAGCTCATCAATGAAAATGACTATCTGCGGCATCTTGTTAAGCTCGGGGTGGCTTTCGACATATCTGTTAAAGCCGCTGATGTCTCTGACCGAGCACTCTGAAAACGCTTTATATCTGTTTTCCATCTCGGTGACCGCCCACGCAAGCGAGCCCGCCGCTTTTCTGACATTTGAAATAACGGGAACAAGAAGATGAGGTATTCCGTTATAGACGGAAAACTCAACCTGTTTCGGGTCAATCATAAGGAGCTTTACTTCATCGGGCGTGGCGTTATAAAGAATACTCACTATCATACAGTTGAGAAGAACCGACTTGCCCGAGCCCGTTGTGCCCGCAATAAGAAGGTGCGGCATCTTTGCAAGGTCGGCGCATCTGATATTGCCCGTGATATCCTTACCCAGAGCGACATTCAACTTACTCTTGGCGTTCTGATAATCGGGTGTTGCTATAATCTCTCTGAGAGTGACCATTGCACGCGCCTTGTTGGGCACCTCTATACCGACAGCGGATTTATTAGGGATCGGCGCTTCAATTCTGACGCCCGAAGCGGCGAGAGAAAGAGCGATATCATCGGCAAGATTTGTTATCTTGCTGATTTTGACGCCGGGGGCAGGCTGTAATTCATAGCGTGTGACAGACGGACCCCGGCTGACGCCGACAAGGGTTGTTTCAACACCGAAGTTTCTGAGAGTTTCAAGCAGTTTTTGTGAAATATTTTTCATTTCGGCTGTGAAATCTGCATCACTGCCGAATTTCGGCTGATTGAGACAGGTTATCGGAGGCAGTTTATATACGCTTCTTCTCATTGAAGAGGTATCTTTGAAGCCCTCAACGGATTCTCTGTTACGCTTCTGATTTTCTTTGGCTTCGGCGTTTGCCTTAGCTAAAAGCTCGTCTCTTTCGCCGTCTTCAAACGAAAGCTGTTCGCCTTTTGTTATAATTTCATCAAACGGCTGTTTATCCGCACTTTCGCTGTCATCGGATTTTTCCGCTTCAAGCTCCTGTATTTTCTTTTCGGGGTGAGTGTAGGGATTCGGTTTTTCCTCCTCAGGCTCTTTCTTAGTGTGTATAAACGGATTTGTGAAACGGAAGTTCGGATTATTTGAGTTTGCTATCGGGTCATCGTCTTTTGAGGCGTCAATGACCGTTTTGTCCGACGCAAACAGCTTATCAATATCGACGTTATAGCCCTGAGCTTCCTTTTCATCGGGCTTATTAGCCTTATTTTCCTCAGCCTTTCGAAGAAGCTCCTGTCTGCGCATTTCTTCAGCTTCTCTGCGCTGTCTTTTTTCTTCTTCCTCTAAAGCTTTTATTCTTAGGCTCTCTTCTTCAAGACGCTTTTTTTCCGCTTTTTCGCGTTCTTTAGCTTCTGCTCTTTCAATTTTTCTCACAGCGTGTTTCTCACTGCCTTTTTCATAGACATGTGAAGAAACCTCACGGATAGACTTTCCTATAATATTAAAGGTCAGACCCGTCAGAAGCATTGTAAAGACGATAAAGAGAATGATTAAAGTCGCCAGAGCGGCTGTTTTGCCGAAAGCCTGAAGAAACAGACCGCCTATAGCCGAACCGAAAGCTCCGCCTGTTGCACGCATTGAACTGCTTATCTCCCAGCCCATGCGTATGCTCTCTGTTACCTGAAGTTTCCATTCGGCGAAGCCGCCTGCGCCGACGTCATTGGTTATAACATGAACGAGGCTTGAAAAAATGACGGTTTCGGCAAGCGACAGATAGACAAAGGTCGAGGGGCTTTTGCTGAACTTATTCGTAGCGGCAATAATCCCTAAAATAAACATCAGAGCCGTCAGGAGAAAAAATCCCACGCCGCATACGGCAAAGAGAGCGCCCCTTATCGACGCCCAGACCTTAATGCCGGGAATAAACGCAAAACAGCAAAAAAGAACGCCAACTGCGATAAAGCATATCGCATACGTCTGCTGTTTTTCGGCGTAGCTCTTCTTCGTCTTTGAACTGCCGACATATTTTAAATCTTCATTCTTTTTCGATGTGTTTTTCTTTGAAGTTGATTTTGTTGTTTTTTTCTGAGAAGCAGTTTTCTTCTTATTCTTTGTGTCAGCCATTTTTCCACCCTATGCGAAAATTCTGATAAGTGATATTGCAGTGATGATAAGACCGAAAACAAGCGTATAAATTGCAAACGCTTTATACGCCTTTCGGCTGAAAGATCTGTTAATAAGTATTAGCATCAGCAGTGAAAGAACAAAGCTCACGACAAGTCCGATAAAAGCCGCTACAAAGCTTAGACCTTCGCCGCCGTTATAATAAAAAATAACCCGTGAAACACCCGTAATCAGAAACGCGGGCGCAAGATAGAGATAGGTCTCTTTAAGTATGTTCTTTATATCTATATCGGAAACGGCAGTCCTTGAAGCGCCGAGCGATACATGCGAAACGCCGGGGAAGATATAAGCCGGAAGCTGATAAAGCCCGAATAAAACCGCATTCTTCACCGATAAGAGGTTCGTTTTTTCGGCATATTCCGTTTTGATATACCAAAGAGAAATGAACATCAGCACTGCGCAGAAAATGCCGGCAATACCGACGAAAATGAGACTGTCGTTAGAAAGAAAATATGTACCGAGCGAGCCGACAAAGCGGTTTTTGCCTATCGGAATGAACAGCAGAAGTATCGGTAGAAGTGAAAGCAATATGTTTCTGCCCGCCGTGCGGTATGCGATATCGGCTTCGGAAACAAGCCTGTCCTTCTTTTTGAAAAGGTTTTTAACTATCTTTTTGTGAACGCTGAAATAATAGACATACATGGCAAGACCTGCGCCGATAGAAAAAATCGCATAATAAAAGCTCGCATTGAAGTTTTCATCGGTATAGCCAAGCACCTCTTTCAAAAGTGAAAAATGACCGAGCGATGAAGCGGGCAAAACTGCCGTTACACCATAAATAACAGATAAAAGCAAGATTTTTAAAGTTTCAATCATGTCAGTACTCCTCTTATATCAATTTGTTGTATTATATCATAAAAAGATTATTTCATCAACCGTTAGAAGAATAAATATTGACAAAATTAAACTTTTGGACTATTATATCTTTGTTAAAAAATTGCACAACTTGAGGTTATTATATGGCAGGCAGTAAATATATATCGGTACCCGTTATTAAAAGGTTGCCGCGCTACCACAGATTTTTAGGTATGCTGAAAGATAAAGGAATAGAAAGAATTTCTTCGTCCGAGCTTTCAAAACAGATGGGGCTCACAGCTTCACAGATAAGACAGGACCTTAACTGCTTCGGCGGCTTCGGTCAGCAGGGCTACGGGTATAATGTATCTGTGCTCTATGATGAAATAGGCTCTATTCTCGGCGTAAACAAGAAAAAGAAAGCTATTCTTATAGGAGCCGGCAATCTCGGTCTTGCTATCGCAAGGCACATGAGTTTTGAAAAGTGGGGCTTTGAGCTTATCGGGGTTTTTGACGAAAAAAATGAACTTCACGACAAAGAAATAAGAAACCTTAAGGTTCAGTCAACCGACAGCCTTGAAGTTTTCTGTAAGGAATACTCCCCCGCTCTTGCTATTCTCTGTGTCCCGAACACTCAAGAGGTTGAAGAAATGATAGAAAAACTTATAGGCTCGGGTATCAGGGCTTTCTGGAATTTCACTCATATTGATATCAAAGCAAAGCACCCCGATATCTTCGTTGAAAATGTTCATCTGAGCGACAGTCTCGTCACGCTGTGCTATCAGCTCAACACGGAAGAAGAATAAAATAATAAAAGGCTGTTTCATTCAGCTCAGAACAAAAAGTAAAATGCCTACGCTGTAACAAAAGCATAAGGCATTTTTCTTTTTAGCTTTCTTAGACTGAGTGAGACCGCCCTTTTTTTCACGCTCGTCTTTTATCGTTAATAAAAATCAGAAATCTCGCAATCAGAACAAAAAGTCCTATTCCGACAAAAAGGAGAGGTATAATCATTATATACGCAAGAGGAGTGTTAATCGGTTTATCTTTAAAAAACATCTCCCATATAAACTGAGGGTTATAAAAGGGATAGGGATAAAATGTCGGGTCGGAGAACGCTCCTCTGACAATCGAAAAAAGTGAATACACAAGCGGATAAATGCCGACATAAAGAAGATTTTTCTTTTCGATTTTTTCATTTGTAAACGGAAAAAACCAAAGGATAATCATAAGCGGAGGAACTATCATGTGATAATACACCTGAATAAAGCTCGACATTGAATGACCGGGACTGTCCCACTTGAAAGGCGGCGTGAAGCCTAAAGGTATTCCGCAGCAATAGACAAGACCTGTGACAATTATGTATGTTGTAAGCAGAAGCCCGACTGTCGGTGAAAACGCAATTTTCCGTGCCCTTTCGACGCCGAAAATCCCGAGTGCCGATATGAGCAGATATACATAGACGAAAAAGTTTGACTGCACCGTGAAAAAGGATAGAATGTTATATTTCCCGTAATCAACGGGGCTGAACTTCGGGTCATATTCATAGACATAATATGACAGCCTGTGAGCGATTAAAAGAAAATCGAAAACGGCAATAACCATCAAAAACACACCGACCGCTTTATTTTTTACTATCGGCTTCAGACTTCTTTCATTCATTCAAAACACCCCTTTTAAATTATGATAACATAAACTGAAAAATAACGCAAGCGCTCTGCCTTTGAGCACTTGCGTTTATTTTTTAGTTTTCAGAATTTTCTTCGGTCTCTTCACCAAAAACGCTATCCGTTTCTTCGCTTTCCGGGACCGAGTTTTCCGAGCCTGCCATAATCTCGCTGAACTTTTCACCGCTCATCTTTTCGTTCTCGATAAGATATGCGGCAACCTCATGGAGTTTATCAATATTATCCTCAAGAAGGGCTTTGCAACGCTCAAATGACTCTGAAATAATCTTATTGACTTCTTCGTCAATCTCAAAGGCCGTTCTGTCAGAGTAGTTGTTTGTGTGGCTGAAATCCTTTCCGAGGAATACCTCGTCGTTTGATGAACCGAATGAAACAGGACCGAGCTTTGCGCTCATGCCGAACTTTGTGACCATTCTTCTGGCAAGCTCAGCGGCTCTTTCAAGGTCGTTTGAAACACCTGTAGAAGTGTCGTTGAAGATAATAGTTTCAGCTCCCATACCGCCGAGAAGAACAACGATGTCGTCAAGCATTTCTTTCTTGAATTTATACATCTTATCCTCTGAGGGCAGAGACATTGTATAGCCGCCTGCCATACCTCTTGGAATAATCGAAATCTCATGAACGGGGTCCTGAGACTCAAGACAAAATGTAGCGACCGCATGACCTGCCTCGTGATAAGCCGTTTCTCTCTTTTCTTTGTCTGTAATGACTCTTGACTTCTTCTCTGTGCCGACAACAACTTTTCTTGCGGCTTCTTCAATCTCATTCATTGTGATAGCCTTCTTATGTCTTCTCGCCGTGAGAAGAGCGGCTTCATTGAGAAGATTTTCAAGGTCTGCGCCTGTGAAGCCCGCTGTCTGCTTGGCAATAACATCAAAGTCAACATCAGGTCCGAAAGGCTTGCACTTTGCGTGAACATTGAGTATTTCTCTTCTGCCCTTAACGTCGGGGTAGTTGACGGTTATCTGTCTGTCAAATCTGCCCGGTCTTAAAAGAGCGGGGTCAAGAATATCTCTTCGGTTAGTCGCCGCCATAACGATGACGCCTTCATTTTCGCCGAAACCGTCCATTTCAACAAGAAGCTGGTTGAGGGTCTGTTCTCTTTCGTCGTGTCCGCCGCCCATACCTGCGCCTCGGTGACGACCGACAGCGTCAATTTCATCAATGAAGATAATTGACGGGGAATTTTTCTTCGCCTGCTGGAAAAGGTCACGGACTCTTGAAGCACCGACGCCGACATACATCTCAACAAAGTCTGAACCTGAGATTGAGAAGAACGGAACATCAGCTTCGCCCGCAACAGCTCTTGCAAGAAGAGTTTTACCCGTACCCGGAGGGCCGACAAGAAGAACGCCCTTTGGTATTCTTGCGCCGATATCGTTATATTTTAAAGGATTTTTCAGAAAATCTACAATTTCTTCAAGCTCTTCTTTTTCTTCGTCTGCGCCCGCAACATCGGCAAAGGTTTTCTTTTTCTTCTGATCCTTGCTCATCTTGACGCGCGCCTTGCCGAACATCATTGTCTGATTAAGGTCGTTATTCACACTTTGCGTTGAACGCCTCATCATAAAGTAAAGACCCGCAAAGAGAAGAATAGACATTATTGCCATTGGCAGAATACTCGACCAGACCGAATATGAGGATCCGGCAACATAGTTAAACTCAATTTTATTATTCGGGTTTTCCTTGTTAAACTCAACGACACCTTCATGAATATCTGAGATAAAAATGTTGACGCTCGGAACGGAATACTTATATGTTGTATCTTCGCCTTTCAGCTTATATTTAAGAGCGCCTGAGCTTAAATTCAGCTCATATGACGTAACCTCGCCTTTTTCAAAAAGCTCGACAACCTCATAATACTTGAGGTTCTTGCTTTTCGTCTGGTTGCCTGAAATCATTGAAATTACAACAAGAATTACAATAGAAATGATAATATAAGGCAGCACGGCGAAAATTTTCTTTTTCGTATTGTTTTTGTCCAAATCATTGTCCTCCGTTTTTTATTTTTAACATATCAGTTGTTCTCATAAACCTCCGGCTTGAGAACACCGATAAATGGCAGATTACGGTATTTTTCATCGTAGTCGAGACCGTATCCGACAACAAATTCATCCGGCACACGGGTGCCTATGTAATCGGCCTTTATATTAGCGCTTCTTCTCTCGGGTTTATCGAGAAGAGTGCATATTTTTATACTGTTTGGGTTTCTCAGAGAAAGCATACCTCTGAGAGAATGAAGAGTAATACCGCTGTCGAGAATGTCCTCAACAAGAAGAAGGTCGTAGCCCTCAAGGTTTATATCAAGGTCAAGCTTGATTTTGACATTGCCTGTGGTTTTTGTGCCGTCGTAGCTTGAAACAGACATAAAATCAACACGGCACGGAATAGTGATGCTTCTCATAAGGTCAGCCATGAAAACAACCGAGCCTTTCAGAACGCTGACAAGGAGAAGATTTTTATCTTTATAGTCTTCGCTTATCTGCCTGCCGAGCCTTTCACAAATCTCGTGAAGCTCTTCTTCGCTGTAAAGCACTTCTTTTATGTCGTTTAGCATAACAAAATACCTCCGTTTTTATCTCTTTGATTTTATAATCAGTATATTTTCGCTTTCATCTGTAGCTCGGCACACGCCGTTCACTCCGACGCCCTCAACCCAGAGGACCTTTTCGCTGTCGCTGATAACGGGTATGCTGTCACGTTTTTCTTTCGGCAGCTTCATTTCACAGAACAGCTTTTTGAGGGTCTTTGAAACCTTTCTTTTATGAAGAAAAATCCTGTCGCCCTCTTGTCTTGTTCTGATAAAAATATTGCCCTTGATTTTATCACAATCGACCGCATTTTCCAACAGATTATAATAATTATTAAGAAAATCTTCACGGCTTATTCTCATCGCAGTAATAAGAACACCGCTAAATTCGTTTTCGCCCTCTTTAAGAGGTATGCACCTCGGTTTTTTATCATCATAAGTCTGCTTTTTTCTGACAGATAAGACTCCCCGCCTGATGCAGACAAAATAATTGCTGTTAAGCTGAACGGTAAAATCGCTGAGAAGATTTTCATAAATCAGCTCAATATGTCTGTTCTCGGCTGAAAAACCGGTCTCTTTTTTTATATATTGATGAATTGCTCTTTTTATAAGCGACGAATCGCTTTCGGAAAGAAACTTTGTCGAAAGCCCGCCCTGCGTTTTTGAAGAAGAGAGAAGTTTTCCGGCTTCTTTTTCGAGATATGAGTTATCTTCACAGGCGAAATTTTTGAGCCGTGAAAGCGCCTCGGTATAGGACGGATTTATTCTCTCAAACATCGGCAGAAGCTCTCGTCTGATATAATTTCTTGTGTAGTCGCTGTTTAAATTCGTGCTGTCGGTGACAAACGAAAGACCGTTTTCTTCACAGTATTTTTCAATTTCTTCACGGCTGCACTCAATGAGCGGTCTTATAATATTATCTCTTTTAACGGGGATTGAACACAGCCCCGAGACAGAAGACCCTCTCAGCATATTGAAAACCATAGTCTCAATGCTGTCAGAGAGTGTGTGCGCAGTTGCAATTTTTCCGCCGTAGGAAACTTCGGCGAAACACTCATAGCGTATTCTTCTGCCACATTCCTCTTCACTCTCGCCGCACCTTTTTGCTTCGGTGGGAATATCCTTATGAAAAACAGTGAGCGGAATATTTTTCTTTTTACAAAAATCAATAACAAAATCTTCGTCCCGCTTTGCTTCTTCCCCTCTTATTGCGTGATTTACATGAACCGCAGAAACAGTCAGGTCAAAGACATCTCTGAGCGCATACAAAACACTTATAAGTGCTGTTGAATCGGCTCCGCCCGAAAAGCCGACAGTGACTTTGTCGCCCTTTTCAAGCAGTCCGTATTTCTCTATTGTTTTTCTGACTTTATTAAGCATATTTATCTTTCAAACTTGTCAGGATTGCCGAACACGGTGTAGAACGGGTTCCATGTCAGCTCAACCGTGCCGACAGAGCCGTGTCTGTTCTTTGCGACAATGACCTCGACCTTTGTCCACTCCGACGGGCTTTTCGCCGTTTCATAGTCGCCGTCATTTTCTTTATTTTCTTTGTCGTTTTCATAATATTCATCACGGTAGAGCATAAGAACAATATCGGCGTCCTGCTCTATTGAGCCCGATTCACGAAGGTCGGCAAGCTGAGGTCTGTGCGACTTGCCTCTGGCTTCTGTCGAACGGGAAAGCTGAGCAAGAGTGATAACGGGAACGCCTAAATCCTTTGCAAGCAGCTTCAGACTTCTCGTTATCTCGGAAACCTCCTGAACACGGTTTTCGGTTCTGCCTGTGCCTTTCATAAGCTGTAAGTAGTCGATTACTACAAGATCGACATCTTTAAGCCGTCTGATTTTCGCCTTGATTTCAGGCACGGTTGTCTCTGAAGAGTCGTCAATATATATCTGACACTTTGAAAGAACAGAAGTCGCCTTGGCAATTCTCTTCCATTCTTCATCGTGAATTTCGCCCGTTCTCATTTTTGAGCCTTCGACTCTGGCTTCCATTGAAAGTATTCTTTGCGCAACCTGCTCCTTGGGCATTTCGAGTGAGAAAAAGAGAACCTTTTTGCTTGCCGAGACAGCCGCATTTCTCGCTATGTTGAGCGCAAAACTTGTCTTACCCATAGCAGGGCGGGCACCGACAATTATAAGGTCAGCCTTATTAAGCCCCGTCATAACCTTGTCAAGGTCATAAAAGCCCGTTGTGAAGCCTCTGTATTTATCCGCATCCTCGGAGCAGAGGTTTTTGAGCGTTTCATAAACGTCGCCCACAAGAATATCGCCGAGAAGAGAGGGACCCGAGGTGACCTTGCCCTGTCTTATGTTATATATCTTCTGCTCAGCCGAGTCAAGAAGAACATCTGCGCTTTCATCAGCCGACGAGGCACTGTCCGCTATCTCTCTTGCGGCAGTTATAAGCGCACGGACATAATACTTTTCTCTGACAATCTTGGCATAGCTTTCTATATTATCCGTTGACGGAACAACCTGAGCAAGCTGAAATAGATAATTCTTTCCGCCTGCGTCATCATATATTTTTTCTTTTTTTAACGCTTCAAGCACTATAAGAGGGTCTATCTTTCCGCCCGAGGCTTCAATCGTCTGCATAATAGAGAAAATTGCCTTGTGCTGGGGGAGATAGAAATAGTCGCTTTTAACATGAATGACAGCCTGATTTATACATGAAGGCTCCATTAATATAGAGCCGAGAACAGCCTGCTCCGCTTCAAGCGAATAAGGCAGCGACACACTGTCAAAAGACGAAAATATCTGTTCATTAGGCATAAAAAATACCTCCGAAAAAGATTTCAGGTAAGGAAGTGATTATTCGCCTACCATTACGAAAACCGTAGCCGAAATGCCGGTGTAAAGTTTGACTTCAGCCTGATATGTGCCGAAGGTCTTTATGTCTTCCATAGAAATCTTTCTCTTATCAACCGAAATTCCATACTCCGCTTTGAGCTTTTCGGAAATTTCTTTGCTTGTGACAGAGCCGAAAAGTTTTCCGCCCTGACCGGCTTTTGCGCTGATTTTCAGCGTCTTGCCGTTGATTTTTTCAGCGTTAGCCTTTGCGGCGGCTGTTTCTGTGGCTATTCTGTATCTTTCAGCATCTTCTTTGTTTTTAAGCTCGCTCATCGCCTGTGCGTTCGCTTCGGCGGCGAGCTTCCGGGGGAAAAGAAAGTTTCTTGCATACCCGTCGGAAACATTGACAAGCTCTCCCTTTTTGCCCAACCCTTTGACATCGGCTTTTAATACTACTTTCATATTACTCAAATCCTTTCATTTATATACTTTCAAAATATGAGTCAATTTCTTCTTTTAACTGTTTCTGAATGTCGTCGGTGTTTGCGTCGGCTATCTGAGAAGCCGCCATTGTTGCGTGACCGCCGCCGCCGAATTTTTCCATAATGACCTGAACATTCACTTCACCGAAAGAACGCGCCGAAATGCAAACCGTGTCACTGACGGTGAATATGACAAACGACGCTTTCACTCCGTCAAGATTAAGAAGCTCGTCAGCCGCCTGAGATGTAATCAGCCGTATATTCGGGTTTTTCATAGTTGCCACCGATACGGCGCAGTTTTTGTAGCTGAAGGCTTCATCAACAATCTGATTTCTGAATTTATTTATCTCGGCGTCATTGCTGAACAGCTTTTTGACCTCGACGGTGTCCGCTCCCCTTGAGCGAAGATATGCCGCCGCTTCAAAGGTTCTGACGCCTGTTCGAAGAACAAAATTTCTCGTGTCAAGCGTAATGCCCGAAAGAAGAGCCTGAGCCGTCAGCGAATCAATGACAGGATGCAGGTCGATATACTGACAAAGCTCGGTTATCATTTCAGCCGCAGACGAAGCAACGGGTGAAAGAAAGAAAATGACGCAGCCTGATATGGAGTCAACACATTTTCTGTGGTGGTCGATAACAACGATATTCTTTGTCTTTTCAAGAAGCTCGGGGCACTCGGTGAAATCGGGTCTGTGAGTGTCAACAACAACTAAAACAGTGTTTTCCGAAACCATATATTTCGCTTTTTCAGGCGAAACAATAAGACTTTCCTTATCGCTTTCCTCAACCTTTTTAATAAGCGGCTTTGCAAGGGCTGTTTCTTTATTCACGGCAATATTCACGGGTTTTGAGAATATTTTCGCAATAGCCGCTATACCCATAGCAGAGCCGAATGAATCAAGGTCGGCGAACCTGTGACCCATAACCATGACGTTTTCACACGATGAAATAAGCTGAGAGAGCGAAGAAGCTATCTGTCTGGCTTTGATTTTATTTGATCTGTCAAATCCGCCCGAAACGCCGCCGAAGAAGGTGTATTCGTTGCCCTCTTTGATAGCGACCTGATCGCCTCCCCTGCTCTGAGCCATATCAAGCGCCAGCTTCGCCGCTTCATCGGCTTTGGGCAGTTCGGGTGCTTTGCCTATTCCGATAGATAGAGTGGTGTTTATCTTTTTATCCGCATATGATAAATTTCTGACATATTCAAGAATTTTGAATTTATCTTCAACCATTTTGACAAGGTTCTGCTCTTCGGCAAAAATCAGAAAACGGCTCGCCGAAAGTTTTCGGCAGAGAGACGAATTTTTAACCGCCCACGTGCTGATAATCTCTTCAATTCTGCCGAAAATCGCACCACATTCGCTCTCTTTGAAATTCTGATAAACCTCGTCGGCATTATCGACCCTGACAAGCACGACCGACAGACGGGTGTCATTGAACTTCTTTTCGGTGTTTTTAAGCTCTGTGTCGTCAAATAGATAAAGAATATATTCCTTGTTTTCGCCGTCGGTGTATTCACTGCAGAAAGCGGAATACTGCTTTTCCATTTCCGGGTTGTATGCCCGTGTAATTGAGGTGACATCGCTCAAGTTTTCGAGCGAAAGAATATCCGTTATATTCTCGCTTTCGGTTTTTCCGTCAGGGAAGAAATCGGCGGCAAAGGAGTCGTTGAACCAGAAAACGCTCCCCGATTTATCGAACGCCGCAACAAGAAACGGCGTTCTTTCAAGATTTGAATTTTCTTTGATATCAAGCTCTTTTGAAAGGGTTTTGAACCTGTCAACGATATGGGTAACACCCGATTTAATCTGATAGATGTAAAAAAAGCACAGCAAAGCAAGCAGAACAGCTTCAAGAAAAGCGAGCATTCCGCTGACGAACACGGTTGCGACAATACAGGCGATACCGCAGGGCACCGCAATAAAAGCAACCATATATCTCTGCCAAAGCCTTTTCACTTTTTACACCTCCATAATAATCGGAAGAACCATCGGACTTCTCTTTGTTCTTTCATACATGAGTTTTGAAACGTCATCTCTGAGCCTGTTTTTTATAGCGTTCCACTCACGGACATTTTTCTTCTGACACATATATAATGTGTTGTATGCAACCGACTTTGCGTCCTCCATAAGGTCTTCTGCTTCTTTGACATAAACGAAGCCTCTTGACACAAGATCGGGACCGCTGAGGATTTCTCCCGTCACGGAGTCTATCGAAGCGACTATTATAATAAGACCGTCGCTTGAAAGGTGCTTTCTGTCACGAAGAACAACCGAGCCGACATCGCCCACGCCCGAGCCGTCAACAAAGACCTTGCCCGCAGTAACTGTTTCTGCTTTGCAAATCTTTTCTTCCGACACCGAAACGCAGTATCCGTTTTCAACAATCATGATATTATTTCTGTCAATGCCCATATTTTCGCCGAGCTTTGCGTGTTTCTGAAGATGCTTCTGCTCGCCGTGAACCGGAATAAAATATTTTGGCTTAATTATACCGAGCATTATTTTCAGCTCCTCCTGACAGGCGTGACCCGAAACATGAACATCATACATCTTTTCATATATGACCTCTGCACCCAGACGCATAAGCTCATTGACGACATTTGAAACCATCTTTTCGTTACCGGGAATGGGATTAGCCGAAATGATGATATAGTCGTTAGGCGTTATCGAGACTTTTCTGTGATCGGAAAAAGCCATACGGGTCAGTGCACTCATAGGTTCACCCTGACTGCCCGTTGTTATAAGAACAAGCTCTTCGGGTGAATATTTATTAATCATATCAATGCTTATGAGAATATTCTCAGGCACTTTAAGATAACCGAGCTGTGCGCCTATAGCAACAACATTTTCAAGGCTTCTGCCCGAAAGCGCAACCTTTCTGCCAAGGCTCTGCGCAACATCTATAATCTGTTGAACACGGTGAATATTCGACGCAAAGGTTGCAACGATAATTCTCTTTTTGCCTGCTTTTCTGAAAAGAAGTTCAAAACTTTCGCCGACCTTCTTTTCGCTCTCTGTAAAGCCCGGTCTTTCGGCGTTTGTCGAGTCGGCAAGATAGCACAGCACGCCCTCTTTGCCAAGCTCTGAAAAACGGGCGATATCTATCATGGAACCGTCAATCGGCGTGCAGTCGATTTTAAAGTCGCCCGTCTGAATTATAGTCCCTGCCGGCGACTTTATCGCAAGCGCAACGGCGTCGGGTATAGAATGATTGACATGTATAAATTCAATGTTAAACTTGCCGAGATTTATTTTGTCGCCCGGATTTACGGTTTTAAGCGTACATTTTCTGAGAATTTCATGCTCTTTGAGTTTTCCCTCAATAAGACCTATAGTCAGTCTTGTCGAATAGACGGGAACATTGACCGTCTTGAGAAGATAGGCAAGAGCGCCGATATGGTCCTCATGCCCGTGCGTTATGACAACGCCTCTGATTTTATCGCTGTTTTTCTCAACAAATGAAAAATCCGGTATAACAAGATCAACGCCCGGCATATCCTGATCGGGGAAAGCAAGACCGCAGTCAACAATAAACATATCGTCGCCGTATTCATAAAGGGTCATGTTCTTGCCGACCTCATTGATGCCGCCGAGAAAATATATCTTCACCTTTTCGGTGTTCACGGTCTTTTTAGCGCTCTGTTCTTTTTTCTTTGTTTTCTTATTCTGAGCGCTGCTTTGCTTTTTGCTTTTACCTGCTTCTTTATTCTGTGTATTTTTTGTCTTTTTCTGAGTTTTTGTTTTGGTAGGCGTCTCTTCAATTATTTCGGGGAATGACATCTCCTGAATTTTCTTTTTCTTGCCTGATGTTATTCTGTCTTTCTGTGTCTTATTATTCTTTACAGTCTGTTTTTTACCGCTTTTATTCTGTGTCTTTTTCTTCTGATAGTTCTTAGTCTTTTTTTCTGAAACATCTTTAATCTCAGTTTCAACTTTATTTGTCATCAGTCAGATTAACCTCCTTTTCTCCTGTTCTGCGGTTATCACGCATATATTTTGCAACAGTTTCGCCCCTTTTTATAATAATATGTATGATATAAAGACGCAAAACTGCATAATAATTGCATTTTAATGTTACATGATATTATATTCAATTTGGATAAATCTGTCAATATCTCTGAGGTTAAATATTCCCCCGCCGCATACGATATTATGAACTGCGGGCGATATAAATAAACCTCGTGTATTGCCAAAATAGCCTCTTTGTGATAAAATAAACAAAACTTTTTCACGAGGTAAACTATGAAAACTGTATATATCTTCACCGACGGCGCTTGCTCGGGCAACCCCGGTCCCGGCGGCTGGGGCGCAATTCTGAGATACGGTCAGATTGAAAAGCATTTGAGCGGCGGCGAAAAAATGACAACGAATAACCGAATGGAGCTCACCGCCGTTATCAGGGCTCTCGGTGCGCTTAAAGAAAAATGTCACGTTGTTCTGACGACTGACTCAAAATACGTCTGTGACGGAATAAACAAGGGCTGGGCGGCTTCTTGGAAAAAAAACGGTTGGCGCAAAAGCGATAAAAAACCCGCTCTGAACCCCGAGCTCTGGGACGAGCTTCTCACTCTGAATGAAAAACACGAGGTCGAATTCATATGGGTCAAGGGGCACAACGGTCACCCCGAAAATGAAATCTGCGATAAAATGGCTGTCAGCGAGTGGCAGAAATTCGCCGAATAAAAACCTCTTTGTCGCAAATCTATACTCTTTTTATTTGAAAAGCATTTATCCGCTCAAAACAAAGCATAATCCGTCTGTAAAAATCTTAGGGAGACAACTTCTTGTGAAGTGTCTCCCTGATTTTTTTGATTTATCAAAAGAAGTGAATATAATTATTCGTTAGCTGTTTCTTCGACACGAACATCTTCTTCAACAGTCTTGTTCTTCTTCTGCGTCTTTTTATCAAGTTTAGCCTGCTTCTTTTGAGCCTTTGCATCTTTCTTAGCCTGCTTTTTAGCCTGCTTCTTCTGTTTGCGTGTGGGTCTTGCCGCCTTTTCAGCCGCCGCCTCTTCACGTCTCTGATGCTCTTCGATAATCTTCTGCTCTTTATCGGCAAGCTTCTTTGCCTTTTCTTCTTCCTTCAGCTCAGCCTTTCTGACCTTATAGTCAGATCTTGTCATGACTTTCTTTATCATCTTTTCCTGCTGGCTCTTCTGGAATTCCGAAAGCTCAAGAGAGAATTCTCTGGGTTCGACAGAGTCATAAAGGTCTGAGATAAGAACCGTGTCGGCTGTGTCTGTTATTTCGGTAGCGGCAAGAATAATAACCTCGTTGCCCTTGGGAAGAACTACTCTCTTTGCGCCCTTGACGGGAATATCATATCTGAAGAAGAAGAGCTGGTTAGCGACATTGTCGCCATCCTTTGAGTGAGTGTGTGTACACTCCCAGGCTGCCTTGTCTTTCTTTATGTATGCTGTCTGTTCAAGACCGTAAAGATCCCAGCAGCCTATTCTTTCTTCGATAGCCTGAATGGGAATTATGAATTCATTATCATCAACAGTGAAAACAAATTCATTGTCGCCTATGAGTGAAGCCGCCATTATTGAAAGATAATCAGCGTCTGTCTCAATAACCTGACCGTCACAAATAAGGGCGTTATTGATTGTACCCATTGATTTTGCCGTCTTGAAGCTGACGCCGCCGCAGGTGATTTCATCGGGAACAATCTCACCGGGGAGCGAAATGCCCATTGTCGGGATTATCGTTGTTTCTCTTGAATTGTTATATGTGATAACGTCAACGTTATAAGGCAGTTCGACGCTCTTCTGCTGAGCCTTTGACGAAACGACACCGCCGACAAGTCTTAAAGCGAAGGTCTTGACTTCAAAGGGCTTAAGGTCAAATATAAGTCTGTTTTCAAAGACTTCGGCTTCACCGAGATATTCTTCCGAGGCATAGACTTCTCTTGCGCTTTCAACGCCGGCGCCGAGAGAAACCTTAACATTGTTGACATATCTGCCCGAGCCTTCATTGACACGGACGATAATCTCATCTGAATTTTCAGCTTTCTTGACAGCTCTGATAATGACATTGTCATCGGAGACATTACCGAAGCAGTATTCACTGCCGAGAACACCGGGGTGATTATCCGTAACGAAAACGCCCATCGGCTGGTTGAAGCATCTTGCATAGAACTGAGTGCCGTTATTGAAGCCGCCGTGATGTGAATAGACAGCGTAGCCGTAACGGTTGAGACCCATATCCATAAGGCTCTGCATACTTTCAGGCTTATAGTTGCCCTTAGGCGTATGGATAGCGGTGAGTCTGAGCGTATTGTTATCGGGCTTATCCCAGCCGTATTTTGAATCGCTGAACACCGAAACACCGTAGAAATTCTTTTCGTCGGAAATATCAGCCCATTTCTGAGCGGGAACCTCATAGAGCTTCTTAGTTCTGTTACCTCTGCCGATAACACCCAGACCAAGGTCATATGAAGCTGTCTTATTCGAGGCTGTGAAGCAGAATCTGTTCTTGAGAAGAGCTGTTGTCGTTCTCCAGTCTATCTCATTCTGAACCTCAACATACTTTCCGCCTGCGGTGAGTGAAACATAATATGTATAATCGGCGTGGTCGGTCTTCTGCGTGCACTTTATCGTGACACGGGCGGGACCTCTCTCGATGATTTCTGTTTCACCGAGTCCGGCAAATTCCCAGGGCACGCCTGTTTCATCAGCGTGTCTGATTTCCCATGCGGCATATTCCTTACCGCCCTTTGAGAGCATTACATGATAGCCTATAGGCTTCTTGAGAAGCTCCTTGTTGGCGAGAGTCTTGTCAATGATTGAGCTTATATTGCCGCTTTCGTTTATCTGAACAAAATATTTCTCGTTTTCAAGAGTATTCTCAGTAACACGGATATCTGAGCTCATAGGTGACTTTTCGCTTGAAAGTCTGATATCGAAAGCCTTATAACCCATTGCGGGGACATCGGCGATAAAGACAACCTTTGCGCTCGTCTTTGTCTTTTCGCTTATCTGGCAAAGACATTCGTCGCCGTCTTCGTCAAAGACTCTGACATATTCAATATCACTGCCGTAGAGTGTGACTTCAACAGCGCCCGTTCTCTCTTTTTCAAGAGAGTTGTTTATAACGACAGCCGTACCCTTGACCCAAGATGTGTCAATATTTTTGATTATCTGCTGCGCGGCGCCCTCATAAACGTTTGAGAACTGGTTTGCGCTGAGAATAAGGTCATTCCAGCTTCTTAAATAAACTCTCTGGAGAGATGTGCCTGTTATATCGTCATGGAAGGTGTGAGCTATGGTTCTCTTCCATGCCTTTTCAAGTTCCTCCTGCGGATAAGGCGTTTCAGTGAGATATGTGGCGGCAACAGCATTTCTCTCTGCCATATCGGCAAGCTCTTCGTTCTTTCTATTCATTCTCTTAGAGAAAGACCTTGAAGTGTATGAGCCTGCGCCGTGCATAGTCATGAGAAGCTCATCCTTAAATTCGGGGAGCTTATAAATTCTGTCTGAATCAAGCTCGTTTAAGTCTTCGAATATCTTATCGGATCTTTCGCTGAGAACCTTGATTTTTTCGCTGTCATTTGCAAAAGCTTCGGCGACAACAGTCTTTACGCCCTCTTCAGCGGGTGCGCCGCCGACGTCGCCCGTGCCGTAAAGGAGAAGAGTCCAAGGGAGATTGCCCTCTTCTTCATTTCTGCGAACCTTTTTGACGACTAAGCGGTTCTTTCTGATATTCTTATATGTTTTGCAGTAGCTTTTGCCGTCGAGATTAGCGAAAATCCAGCTTCCGTCGGGTCCGTACCATCTGCCAAGGTCAAAGGGTATGCCGTTGGCACTGCCCCAGCTCAGCTTCTGTGTTGTGAAGCCGAGAAGATTTGAGTGTCTCGCAATTGACGGAAGAGCCCAGCCAAAGCCGAAGCAGTCTGGCAGATAAATGTCCTTGCTTCTCTTGCCGAACTTCTTATCGAAATATTCATTGCCGTAAAGAATATTTCTGAAGAGCGATTCGGGCGAAGGAACGTTTACGTCACCGTTTTCGTAGCTTGAACCGGCAACATTCCATTTGCCCTTGGCGACATATTCCTTGAGCTGTTCAAAGAGCTCGGGGTAATACTCCTCCATAAGCTCATAGCGGTATGCGCCTTCAAAGCTGAACTTGTATTCGGGGTACTCCTCGAATAATCTGAAGTTATCGGCAAGCGTGTTGAAAATGCACTCGCTGATAGTGTGTTCAAAGTCCCAATTCCACACCGTGTCAAGATGAGCTGTAGCCACAGTATAAATTCTCTTTTCATTTACCATCGTAAACAATTCCTTTCAATATGTAAATGTTAAAGATCTGATTTTGGTCAGAATACTCTTTTTAATCTTTTACATTCTAACATAGCAAATATTTTTTTACAATATAATTTGAAAAAAATTATGCAATATTTTTGTAAAAACTTATGAAAATTCTATCAAAAAAGCCTGTTTTATGTTCAGACGACAAAAAACAGCCTTAAAAAGCCGCAAATTCTTTCATCGCAAAGCAGCATAAACTGTGTATGCGTTCACATTTCACGCATACAAAAAATAAGCACCCTGCTTTTTAAGAGGGTGCCCGGAATTATTATGACTGTTTTTCAAAAGAATTACAGTCAACACATTCACACTTTGTCGGGTGAGGCTCATGAGTGCCTATATTGACCTTTTCAAGTGTGCAGTAGTCCTGACTGCCGCAGTGATACTTACATGAAGAAACAGTGCAGCCGATGCTGAAATTTGCGTTGTCACAATTCATAACAATACCTCCGAAAAATAATAACGGGGATTTACCCCGTCATTATTTTTAACTTATATTTAAGCTTTATTCATTGAAAATCAAGTCCATGTGAGAATAACGTCATTTCCGCTGACGATATAATCGGAACCCGGCTTGAAGCCCTCTTTTTCAATAGCCCGGCAGAATGCCTTAGTCATAATAGCGTCTTTGAGGGTTATTCTCAGAAGCATTGTCAGAGAAGATGTGTCCGGCTTGCCGACAATACTACCCATTGCGCCCGGCTCAATGCCGAAGACATAGCCTGTGCACCACCAATAATAGCCGTAGGGACGGGTGAACAGCTTTTTGCCGTTGTGATAGACAACCAATGACATCTGAAGCATATTTTCATCCGAAGCGCACGCATATAAGCCGGCTACATTGAAGTCCTCTTCTTTTGTATAGACGCCCGCTTCGCCGCCGATGAAGCACCAGCCGTACTGACCCTTCCAGAGCTGAATACGCCAATCGAGATTATTATAATTAAAATCAAATCTGACGGTGCTGTACCATATAACGACAAAGGGTGCCGCCGCGTCATAAATAGGTGTGAAGCCCGCTAATCTGTGAATAGCGTCAACAGTGTTATAGAAGCAGTTTTCTTTCGGGTCATACATATAACCTAAAATGCCGTATCTTTCAAGATCGCTGAGAGATTCGTCATCGGGATTGCCCGGAGCGGTATATTCAATACCTGAGGCCGGCGTATAATCGCTGTAATATGTCTTTGAATTATAAATGACATAGCTTCTGACTCTGAAATAATAAGCAGCCGTATTGTTGACGGGATAAGAATAAGACGTATCCGAAGTTGAAGCAACCTTCTCCCATGAACCGCTGGCGTAGTCATAAACCTCAACCTGATAGCCGTTGACGCCTTTTACGGCAGTCCATGAAAGATTGATGCACTTCTTCTTTGTATCAGCCGAGAGCTTAAGGGCTGAAGGAGCCTTAGGAGCTTTGGGATTGAGCGGTGTTTTTGAAGCCGAGGCCTTGACAACATCTGAAAAAGCGCCGTAAATATTCTTATCCGAAAGAGCAACACACGCTCTGACCTTATATTGAACTGTTTTTGAACCAGCCGAAACGGTGCATGAGGCCTTTGAGGTGGTAGTGACTCTTGACCATTCGTTATTGACATATTTGTAAACCTGATACTTGTTCGCTCCGCTTACCTTGTTCCATGTGAGTGTGACTGTCGTCTGAGTAGTGCCTATAGCTGTCAGTCCCTTGACCTGAGCAGGCTTTGCGGCTGAGGTGAGAACCGAAGAATAAGCGCCTGAGAAATCCTTAGAACCGTTGTTATAGTATGCGTTGACCTTGAATTTATACTGCTGACCCGCTGTCAGACCCGAAACCTTGCAGGTGTTAATGGTTGTAGCGCCCATCTTTTTCCATGTTGAGGTTTTAGAATCAAAAACGTATGCTCTGTAGCCGGTAGCTCTTTTGACAGCTTTCCACGAGAGTGTAAGTGAAGACGTCGTATTACCGGAAGCAGTAAGCTCCTTGACCTGAGTAGGTGCAGTTGCGGTTGCGAGAGTCGCAGAATAAGCGCCGTATGTTATTGTGTCTGTGCCCTTGAAGGCTCTGACTCTGAACTTATAGCTTTTTGCCGAAGTGAGGTCGCTGACGGTAATCGTCGTTTTGGTTGTCGTTTTCTCATAAAGCCATTTTTTCTGTGATGTG
>JBJEOI010000067.1:0-31076 GCA_051880635.1 Acutalibacteraceae bacterium
ATGCAAAGCCCATGCTTTCAACGGCGGAGTTTTTACCGACAGTAGCTTCAACCATTTCATCGCAAGAAGAAAAAGCGTACATTTCCACCGTTACTCCTTCGGGAATTACAACACGATCAATATTCGTGTGGGTAAAGGCATAATCTGAAACATTCTGAAGTCTGTTTCCAAAAGTTACGCCCTTAATTGCACTGTAGCAAAACGCATTTTTCCTACTTCACGGATACTCTCTAAATTAACTATAATTTTCAGGGCGTGCGCATACCCGAAGGCCTCTTCTTCGATTATCTCGACAGAGGGAGGAATGTTTATTTCTTTTAGTTCATCACAATAACGGAAGGCTTTAGCACCGATCTGCGTAACCTCACCCAACAATGTTACAGACTCTATTGAGGAACAGTCAAATAAGCTTGCCGGTATTATTGTAACTGCTTTTGGCAAAACAGCCGTTTTGGCGTTTGTGTGGGCAAAGGCACCGTCACCGAGATAGGTTATATCTTCACTCAGATTGATTTCGGCAAGATTGCTGTACGCAAAAGCGTAATTTCCTATAGAAGTCAGATTGGCAAGAATCTCATTCTGTGAATAGCCGGAACAACCCCTGAAAGCACTGTCACCGACATATGTTATTGTCCCTTTGTAATTAATCCTTTCAAGATTATCACAGGAGTTAAACATTTTTTCGGGAATATCCGGATTCTCACCGAGAAACGTAACCGTCTTCAATGAATTACATTCATAGAAAATGTTGTTTCCGAAGTCTGTTACGGTTTTGGGAATTTCAATCGTTTCAAGAGAATTGCACAAAGCAAAAGCTGAACTGCCGATGCTTCTGACATTTCCGCTAAATTTTATGTTTTTAACCTTATTGCAATTGTAAAAAGCAGATTGTCCGATGCTTACAATATTTTCGGGCAGAACAATTTCTGTAAGTGCCGTACATGCCGAAAACATAGCAGGGCTGATTTGGGTATTGCCACTCGGAAGAGCAATTTCTTCAAGCAAATAGCAGGCACTGAAAACACCGCTTCCAAAATCCGCTTTTTCGCAAAGGAAGTTAATCTCCTTTAGTTTGTTACACTGAAAAAAAGCTTGATCGCCTACTTTTTCAAGCGTTTCAGGGAAGGTAATATCGGAGAAGCTACAGCCGTAAAAAGCGTTGCTTCCGATTGTTCTGACTCTTTCAGAAAGAGTAAAATTCACAAGCTTGCTGCAGTATTCAAAAGCGAAGTCTCCAATCTCTTCAACATTTTTACCGCCGTTAACCGTTTCAAGCGAAGACAGACGACAAAATGCTTTTTCTCCGATTTTTTTAAGGGTGTCGGGAAGGCTCACGCTTTTTACATGGGTAATTTTTATAAAAGATTCCTTTTCAATAACTTCTATACCTTCACCGAGAGTGATACTTTGAGCGTAAACGCCCTCAAAGGATTTTTCGCCGATAACAGTTACCTTTTTTCCGTTAATTTCACTGGGGATAACAACATCACTTTTCTCTCCAATGAAACGAATAGTTTTATATGTGCCGTCAGGAAGCTCTTCAAGGTCACAGATGCCCGTTTGCTTTATCGTAACGCTACTGTCTTTTGAACAGTCAAGCGTAATGTAATATATTTCACCTTTAACAAGGTCAACCTGTAATTTATGAAAATCGTTTTTATAGCTGTTGCGGAAGGACTTACAGCTTCCATCGGGCATCAATAATCTTTCATAAACATTTCCTGTGGTTAAAAAATAATAGGTTTTTGTTTCTTCGGGAATGAATTTCAAATTAACCGATGTAGTTGTATTGAATTTAAACTTGAGCTCACCGTTTTCGGGAAGCACAACAGAATTTTGCTCCAAAGGATTATCATTATCCGATACCGTAATCATGAAAAAGGTTTCTTTGCTTTCAAAAATAATTTTTACCGGATATGTGCCTGTTTTAGTCAAATCACATGCGGAAGTGTCAACAGTAAATCTGCTTTTGAAAATTCTTGCTGTGTCATCTTCGTAAGTGACCTTGATTGTAAGATTATAAAGATTAATTTCGGTATCTTTGTTCAGCACATAAATATGCTTTAGAGGATAAGTTTCAACGGAAATTTCCTTAACCGCTTTCTCTTCATCAAGAGGTAAAAATTTATTTTTGTAATTGTCTGCATAAATATCCGCTGTTGAAGCTGCGTAACCTTTGATGAGCGCAGATAAGGGAATCGCGTGGCAATAAACCCCACCAACCTTTTGCGGATCTGCTATTTTCGCATCTTTATTCAGAAATGTAATTTCCGAAAGACTGTCAGCGCCGTAGAAAGCCATTGAGTTGACAGCGGTTACTTTTTCACCAAGGGTTATTTTTTTCAGTGAACTGCAACCATAAAACGCACTCGAACCAATTGTCTTAGCATTTTCGGGGAGTTCAATATTTTTGAGAGAAGTACAGCCGTAGAAAAATTCTTGAGGAATTGCAATCCATGTTTTTGGAAGTTTTATGGTTTCAAGCGAACGGCAGCCTTTAAAGCTTTGTATTCTCATGTTGATCTTTTTACCTTGAGCAAAATTGACATTTTTAAGTGAAACGCAATTTTGAAAAACACCGTCATACATACTGGTATCAGCGTCAATGTTAACAGTTTCAAGCCCGGTACAATTTTGGAAAGCATACGCCGAAATCTTAGGAGATATTATTGTAACTTCTTTTAAAGCTTCGCAGTCACTGAAAGCATAAGTCTCAATATTGCCTTTAACCGACAGCGGAATCGACTTCAGACTTTTACATTTTTTGAATGCATATTCACCTACATTATTGATATACGTGTTTTTAAAATTCAGATTTTCTAATGCGGTACAATGACAAAACAGCTGATTCGGAATATTATAGAGCTCGCCCCCAAAAGTCACCTCTTTTAAAGAAGTGCAGTTTTTAAAAGCAGCGCTGCCGATTTTATAAACAGTATCAGACAGGGTAACGCTTTCCAGTGATGACATTGAATCAAAAGCATTAGCCCCGATTTCAAGCAGAATAACCGAGAGCGTCATTTCCTTGACATTATTACAGTTATAAAAAGCGTTTGCACCGATACTGTAAATACCATTTTCAACTTCTATTTTTTCAAGGCTCGTACCGTTTTTGAAGAGTCCGTCACCAATTTTTTCAACCGTATTTTTAATTCTGACGTTTTTTGCTTCTTCGCCGATTACTTTCATCCAGCGTTTAATATCAGGCGTTCTTTTGGGAAGAGAAACCGTTCCTTTACCGTAAACAACAAGCTCATGATTGTTTGTAAGTATCCAGAAGCCTCCGCTTAAAATACCGACAGAAGCAATTTTATCTTTTTTGCTTTCGCCGCAGCGAAGACAGTTTTCACAATCTTCGCCGAAATCATGAATGTTTGCCGTATTTATTTCGTGTCCGCTTTTCCATGTGGCGCAATAATCGCACCACTCACCTTCGGTATAACCGACTGTTCCGTCACAGCTACTTTGGGTTGCAGGGAAAAATTCGGTGTTTTCACATTCACAGATAGGGACGAAAAATGCCTTGACCTTTTCTGCAAAAGATTCTGCATAAGAATCTTTGTATCCGTGAACGACCAGATTTTTCACCTCAAGACCAAAGCTCCCGATATAACATCTTTTATCAGGGACATAAATTTCACTGATCTTAGTATTGGAAATCGGCCAGCCGACAGCAAGAGATGTTATTTCTTTGCCTAAAACAAGCTCCTTATGTATCGGCTCGGTTTCATAGAAAGCAACTGTTCCCAACATGCTGAAGCCGTTTACTGTTTCGAACTTAACAGAAGTGTTCATAAACGCATTTGCATATACAACAAGATACTTTGGCTTCATCACAACCTCAGAAAGATTGCTGCATGATGCAAACGCTTGCTGATCAAGCAGTTCGACTCTTTCGGGAATCACAATTTCTGTAAGGGAAGTGCAGTAAATAAAGGCACAGCTTTCGATTTTTTTAAGTCCATTGGGCAAAACAACATTCTTAAGCTTGGCACAGGATCTAAATGCGCTATACCCGATTGTTTCCAGAGTGTCAGGTAAATATATTTCTTCAAGCCCTCTACAGTCTGAAAAAGCAGAGGAGCCAATGATAGTCAGACCCTCATTCAAAGTAACCTTTTTCAGATTGGTACTGCTGGAAAATGCCTGCGAGCCTATTATTTCAATACCTTTTCCAAAAACAACTTCTTTTAAATTGAGGCATTGGTAAAAAGCGTTGGCTTTGATTTCTTTTACTGTATCGGAAATCGTAATTTTTTCAACAGTATCCACATAATCAAAAGCTTTAGCTGCAATTGAAGTTATTCCGTCAAGGAAAACTACCTCTTTGATTCTTTTTTTCTGCAGGTGGATATCAGTCGATTCATCTAAACCTTGTACTTCGCCCTCACCGCCGACAATAAGCATACCCTGCCGTGTAAGGCACCAGAATGCTTTATCTCCGCATTTTCCTGCGTCCAGTATTTCAGTATCTGTGTTGAGCTTACAAAAATCACACACACCGTCATTGTCAAGATCAGTGTGGTCGAAGGTGTTATCTTTCAAAAATCCGCCTGAAGAATAGGTGCCGCAGTTATCACACCAGTAACCTTCACTGTAACCTACAACTCCGTTGCAGTAGGAATTTGTGGCAGGTTTAAAAACTGTGCCCTCACAGCCGCAAAGCACAGAAAAATTATAACTGTAGGTTCGTGCATGCTTTTGTGCAGTTGAATCTTTATATCCGTAAATTGTTGCATAAAGCGGCAAAGTGCCTGATGAGTTGAAAATATGACAGTCAGGATTTAAAATGGTAAGACTTGTAACCAGGCTGTCATAACCGAAGCAGTGCTCGGCGATACCAATAATATTCTCATCAAGAACAACATTACCTTCCGCAATTGACATAACGGCATAATTTGACACAATCAATACACCATTTTTCCAATTATCAGGATTTTCATTCAGAGGGGTATTTCTAAAATCTGTTCTGACATCAACATTTTTTCCTTTTATTTCAATATCATTTAAAGCTGAGCCTGAAAAAGCCAGATAAGAAATGCGAGTTACTGTTTCGGGAAGTATGATCTCTTTAACAGTTTCACAGTTTTGGAAAGCCCCATAAGCAATTTCCTTAACAGTAAAATCATCAAGATGCGAAAGAACTTCAACTCTTTCGGAAATTCCTTCACCTTCACCGAGAACATCAACTGTGTTGTCAGTATCCACTCTATATCTGACACCTTTAATTGTATATTCCTTCCCAACCTGATATTCCGTGTTTTCCTCTTCAAGATTTTTCTCCTCGACCACAATTGTTGTTTCCTCCGCGGTGGCTTTCTCTGCAAAAACATTCATCGGAAGAGACGTAAAAAGCATAAGAACAACAAGAAATATGCTGATTATCCTTTTGGTATTGAACATAATGTTCTCCTCCTTTTTCTTCTCTTTTAAAAGTATATCATTCATAATTGATAAAGTCCATCCTTTCAGAGTATCTCTCTTAAATAAAAAGCAAATATATGCTATAATAAATTGAACGTCTGAGGTCTCTCACAACTATAAACGGATAATAAATAAAAAAACTTACAAAAAAATGTAAGTTTTTGCAAAAATCTTTCGTTTAATATTATGAACGTCTAAAAACACATGCAGGAGCAAATATATGTTACTTTTTTACACTCTTCTTATAGAAGAAGACGATGGCAAAGAAAAGTTCGAAAAAATCTATACCTTATACAGAAAGAAAATGTGGTATGCGGCAAACTCGGTTTTATCAGATGCATATCTTGCAGAGGATGCAGTTCACAATGCTTTTGTCGGCATAGCAAAAAATATGAAAAGAATCGAAGCCGTGGATTCAACAAAAACTCTTTCTTATGTCATTACAGCAGCAAAAAATGCTGCTATTGATGTATTGAGGAAAAACAAAGGTTTACCCGAAACAGATATTGACGAGCTTTATGATGTCAGCGACAAAGAAAGCAGTTCCTTTGACAGAACTATCGAAACAGAGGATTTTATTGTAAAAATCCTCGCCGAAATGCCTGCGCTTTATAGAGATGTGCTGTATCTTCTCGTTGTAGAACAGATGTCGGAAAAGGAGATCGCCGAGTTTTTAAACAGAAAGCCCGGAACAATCCACCAACAGGTAAGACGTGGGAGAGCGATACTTAAAAAAGAACTTATGAAAGGAGCAAAAGTCAATGGAAATAAGTGACGATATGTTAGCTTCAGCTTTAATAAAAGTAAAAAGCTATGACGTTTATTCTATCCCGAATAATAGTGAAATAGACCATACATTCAGTGCAGACTTTGAAAGAAAGATGAATAAGCTTATCTCATCCTTCGATAAAAAGGAAAAGAGCATTTCATTTTTTAAAAAAGGCATTACAAAAGCCGCAGTAATCATTCTCACTCTTTGCATCGGCGCTTTTTCACTTATTATGATAAGTCCTCAGGCAAGAGCAGATTTTAAAAATGCAGTTACGGAATTTTATGAAACACATATCAAGTTCTATTTTATTACAAGCGATGAAATCTCCGGAGATTTCATAAACTACGAAAGCATAACCGCCGGATATATTCCGCAAGGCTTTACCCTGAAAGAAAAATATGACGAATACGAAGCTGTCGGATACAGATATGAAAATAAGTCAGAAAACCTTGCGTATGATATTTATGCTTCTCTTAACGACGGACTTGCAGTTCATGCCGGCAAAGACAATGTTGAAAGTGTTAATGTTTCAGGGAGGGATGCATACCTTATTATAGGTGAGAACAACGGAAAGCCTTATTCTACCCTGATTATTCCCGGGAACAAAATAACCGTTACTGTTTACGGTCAGCTTGACAGAGAAGAAATTATCAAGGTCGGCGAATCCCTAAAAGAAGAATAAAGCCTGAAGGGAACATGTCAAATCACGGTGAAAGATAATGCGGCATAATTTGCTTAAAAGCATAAAGCAACACAAGAGACCGCGGGTTCAAGTCCCAACACTCCGACCACCCGAAAATCCTTGAAATCTCGGCTTTTATGAGATTTTGAGGATTTTCTTTTTGTATAAAAACCGTTTATTCTAACACCGTTTAAATATCACTAAAAGCATTTGACATTAATAATGCAATATTCTTTTTAATATGCATCGCCGTATTCCTTTCGGGGTACGGCTTTTCTATATTTTTTAAATATAGTTCCTATGACAGTTTTATCGTGTCAGCGAGGGGATAAACGACATTGCCGTCAAAGGCAGAAAGAAAACGGACATTTTGAGCAAAACTAAAACCATCCATTCTATAATGAGTGGATGGTTCAGACTGTCGAATAACCCTAAATTTCAAGCGAAATTTAGGGTTATTCGACAGCCTCATGCAATCGTGCAGCCCTTTTCGGGTTGCACGATTTAGCTTTCAGTGCGCTGAGCATACGTAATAACTCGGTGGTGAAGTAGCTTGATTATTATTAAATTGTACTGAATGTCGGCCAGAACTTCAGAAGCAGGAATGACACAAGCGTCATAAGAACAATGACGATAATGCTGATTTTCCAGCCCTCTTTGAGCATATATTTCGGTTCAAGTCCGTATCCGACGGGTATTGCCCTTATCGAAGTCGGAAGCATATATGAAAGGTTGACGCCAATCGTTGCAATATAAATCCACGGTATAGGATTAAGCCTGAGACCTGTTACTATTGAAATAACAATGGGCAGAGCCGTCGATGCAGTCGCTGTGTTTGAGGTGACATCAGACATAATAACCGTGACTGTAACTATAGCAAATACCGTCATAATTCCGCCTTTGAGCCCAAGTCCCGAAACCAAAGAGCCAATAGCGTCGGCCGCACCTGATTTATTTATCAGCGTACCTGCCGCAAGACCTCCTGCGAAAACAAAAATAAGCTCCCACACGATTTTTCCCTGAACAGCTTTCCACTTCATGACCCTTTGCTTTTCCTTGTCGGTGATAAGAAATGAAAGAACGGCGCAGAGAATAAAAACATATGCAGGTTTAAGTCCGGGCAGAATGTTCTGATAAAGAGCTCTGGAGAAGGACATCAGTGTCGCCGCCGCAAACAAAGCAAGTGAAAGTTTTTCTTCCTTGCTTATCGGCGGCATTTTTTTATACTGCGTTTTGAAATAGTCCCTTGAACCGGGAAGTGCGTCTGTCTTCTTGACGTTTCGGAGCATGAAAATAATATTGCTCACAAGCAAAACTACAATAATCGGCAAAAACCTTATCAGCCATTTATAATACATGAATTCTTCGCCTGTGACTTGTTGAAGATAATCCACAGTGACAAGGTTCATTGCGCCTCCGAGCGGGCTGAAAAGTCCGCCTACACCGACGCCGTATGCGATATAGAGCAGCAGCTTAGAGCCGATTTTGCTGTTTCTGATATCGCCCTCGCCGACATATTTCAGCATTGAAACGGCTATAGGCGTTATTGTGGCGCAAACCACCGCATTAGGCAAAACAGCCGAAAGAAGTGCTGAAAGCAAGAACCAGAAAATAAGCTGTGTTCTCAGTCTTTCGCCGATCATTCCTAAGAATTTTGCGGCGATTCTGTTATCAAGACCTGTTACTTCCAATGACACGGCGAGTATTGACGAGCCCAAAAGAAGCATTATTGTCTCTGACGAATAGTTGGCAATAACGCTTTCCATCGGCGCCATAGTAATAAAAGCGTTGACGGCTATCGGCACCAGCGCCGTCACGGCAAGGTCAACGGGTCTTGTCACCCACCAATAGGCGAGCCAAACAACCGTTCCCACAGCAGCTTTTGATGCCGTTGTCACAAAAACCGATGACGGAAGAACCAGACAGCACAAAGCAAAAAGCAGCGGTCCGATAAAAACATTGATTATTCTTTTTTTGTTCATTTGACTTCATCCCTTCACTATAAGTTCTTTTCCACCTTCTGCAAAGAGCAGTATTCATTATCAAACACTGCATAAAACAAATTTTTTCAAAAAAGTAAAAGAGAGCCATGAAAGACCCTCTTTTTCAACATGGTTTAACTTCTGAAAATTTACGCACATGCCGGCTAAGCTCAATTATCAATAATAACGAGCTTTAGCAGTTGTCTTTCTTATCACTGATTATTTTCAAGTTCTTCAATAAGAGCATATAATGCCTTGGCAGAATTGAAGTTTTCGGGAATGATATAATTTGTCGGCACTGTGATATCGAATTCGTCAAATATCTCTGCGATAATCGTGATTATATCCAGAGAATCGAGAATTCCGTTATCAATCAGCGCTGTTTCATTTTCAAAATCAACACCCGGTTTAACCTCTTTAAGTATCTGAATTAATTCTTCCATTATGAAATACCTCCTTCTGTTTTTTTAAGTTCCTTTCTCAGAATTTTTCCGTTGAAAGTCTTTGGCAGTTTATCAACAATTCTTATCGCCTTAGGCACCATGAAGCCTTCAAGGCGACCGGAAAGAAAAGACATAAATTCTTCTTCTGTGTATTTGGGATTAATAACCGCATACAGCACAGGAACTTCCCCGGCTAAGGAATCCTTTCGACCTATCAGGGCACATTCTTCAATGCCCTCATATCGCAGGCTGACATTTTCAACCTCGCCCGGTGAAATTTTATTGCCGCCGCTGATTATTACATCGTCGCTTCTGCCGAGCATGAATACCCGACCTTTTTCGTCGGTGTAGCCGATATCATTTGAAAAGACCGAGCCGCCGATAAGCGTCTCTTTAGTCAGCTCTGCGTCGGAAAAATATTCTTTCATCAGCATTTTGCCGCCCGTAGTAAGTCTCGCCGGACTGTCTTTGCCCGTCTCGGTGCTTATTCCGTCTTCATCCACAAAAATAATCTTTGAATTTACTGTCGGTCTGCCTATACAGTAAGGCACATTGTCCTCTGAATTAAAATTAAGAATACATGAACAGCCTGCCTCGGTCGAGCCGTAAAAATTATAAAGTCTAACCGACGGAAGAAGCGACAGCAGGGTTTCCTTGTCGTTTTCGGGCAGATGAGCGCTCCCGAGCTGAATATAATCAATTTTTCCGTCATAGTTTTTCAGCCTGCCCCTCGAAAGTTTAAGAATGATTGACAGAGCCGCAGGGGCTAAAGCGGCAGAAACAGCGCCGTATTTATCAAAGCAGTCAAAAAACCTGTCAACAAAAATAACACCGTCAAGAAGTATTGCGCATGAGCCGTTCACCATATTGGCATAGTATCTTCTGAGCGCAAACGAATGATTCAGAGGCATGGGTATAACTTCGATATTATCTTTTTTCATTTCTACGCCGAAGATTACATTCTGTGCTACCGCTACATCGGCTGAGTGAGTCATGACGACGCCTTTGGACTTGCCGGTTGTTCCTGTCGTGAAAAGGATTTCAGACGTGTCGCTTTCAAGCGGATAAGAAAAGCCGTGACTGCAATCTTCCGAAGCCGAAATGAAATCATAGGAATACTGACCATCTCCGTTTTCGACGCCTACACAAAGGTTTGAATTTGTAATAGCGGAAACCTCCGAAAGCCTGTCCGCCTTAACATTTTTTTCAAGCGGAACAGGAATTCCGCCCGCAAGCTGAACGCCGTGAAAAGCCGAAAGATAATCAATTGACTGTTCGGCTTTCAAGACAACGCAGTCGCCCTTTTTGACCTTTTGCTTAATAAAAAATATTGCGTTTTTCTCAATCAGAGAAAAATATTCGCTGTATGTTACACATCTTTTCGAGTCACGAAGACACACCTTGTCGGGCTTTTCAACGGCATAATATTTTATTGCCTCAATTATTGAAGAAAACATTGCTACCCTCTCATTCACATTTTTTCAGTATGTTCTCCGAATAAGGTTTAGCGACCGTGTTAAACCATTCGGAATATGATTTTTCCCATTCCGCCTTTTGCTCAGCGCTCAGAGGCGTTTTTTCTATTTCGTAGTTTTCGGTTATATAGTCGGCTAAAAACGAAGTGAATTTGACCGACCCGAGAGCATTGAGATGGTTTTTGTCATAAAAATCCGTGTAATAGTCTATGCCCATTTCAGAAACGTATTCGGTGCCGTTAAGAAAATGAAAGCCCTGACTTTCAATGTATTCCGACAGGAATTTTTCATAGGCATAAAATTCTTCCGGCGTAGCATACGGGGGAGTCATAAACAGAACGTTCAGGTTATTTTTCTTTGCGTATGCAATGACATTATCGAGAAGCTCCAGCTCTTCCTGCGAAGGCTCAACTGTCATGTCATATTTGCTCAGGTCAACTGTCTTTAAATGCTTCAGATTATCGGAAACCATTACACCGCCGTATTCGACAGTGTTGAGCTCCTTATAATTTATTATGTTTTTCACATAATCCTTTATATCGGAAAAGCTCAGCTCCTTCCAGTTGTTATGAGTGCGAAGATAGTCAAACTGCCATTCAAGCTCATTTAGACCGAGCTTTTCACCGTAATACTCATGAATGAGTCTTGCACGGTTAAGAGACAGCGGCATATTGTTCACAAGATAACTGACATAGGCTTCTTTTTTTCGCTGGGGCAACGGGTGTGTGCTTTTTTCTCTTATAACCTCTTTATAAAAGCGTCTCAGATCTATGACAAACAAATCGGGGTTCTGAGTTTTTCTGACCTCTTTCATCATTGTTACGGCTGAATCGAACATAAAATTAACAGTGCAGAAATTATAAGAGGTTATTTCACATTCGTCATAAAGCATCGGCGGACTGATTGAGCGAAGAAAAGTGCTGCCGCCTATGAAAACAACGTCGAGGCTGTCTTTCTCAAGAGCATAAAAGCCCCTGACAAGGGTTGTTGACTTCTCTTCTTCATCATATCTTAAAAGGTATGAGCAGCCGCCCAGAACGCCGCCGAGGATTGACAGAAACAAAACGGAGCATACAATATTCTTTATTGCTTTCAATATTTTATTCTTCATTTTTTCACGCCCCCTGTCAGAACTGCTCATAAACGAAAGCAACATATTGCTCCGAAGAACCGTAAACGCCGAAAATAACAATGAACATAATAATGAAAATCAGTACCGCCCATTTCATGGGTACGGGCTGACTGTCAAGGCGCTTCTCGACATTTTCATACTTTTCTTCAATAAGACTGTAGATAAGGAAAATTATCAGCGCAACAAGAGTAACCGCCCATTCCCTGACCGTCAGTCCCATGTCGGTGAACTGCTTTGTTGTGAGTGAAAATGTCAAGAGTCTTGAGAACAGACCGATTATGTCTGAGACAGAACCCGCCTTGAAAAATATTCTGCCGATACAGCAGAGCAGAAAGGTTCTCAGTGTTCTGAACAGGCGCCACGAAAAGGTATCTGTTTTGAAATTAAATCTTTCACAGAGCTTTTTCAGCGGATTTTCAAATATTACACTGAGCATAATCAGAATTCCCTGATAAAGTCCCCACAGAATAAAGGTCCAGCTTGCGCCGTGCCACAGACCTGTCAGAAGCCAGACTGAGAGAATAGGTATAGCTGAAGCAAGATTTTTACCGGCATTATTGCCGAATTTTTCTCTTGCTTTTTTATTGAGCTTCAGACTGAACTGAGACGTTGAAACAGGGTAGAGAACATAATCTTTAAAGAAAGCACCCATTGAAATATGCCATCTGCGCCAGAACTCGGGCATAGTCTGAGAAAAATAAGGTCGGGCGAAATTCTTTGTTATTTCTATCCCAAATATTCTTGAAGCGCCGCCGACTATATCACAATAAGCCGTCCAGTCGGCATAGAGCTGAATGGAAAAAACTGCCGCACCAAAAAGCACAAACGGACCGCTGTAATTTTCATAATTTGAAAAAATCTCATGTGAAACAATGTTCAGTCTGTCGGCTATAACAAATTTTTTGAAAAATCCCCACAAAATCAGCATTGCACCCTGCTTTAGATTTTCAAAAGAAAATGAACCTCCCTTTTCAAGAAGAGGGGCGAGATAGTCATATCTTTCAATAGGACCCTGAACCGCATGAGGAAAATAAGAAACGAAAAGATAAAGTTTAAAATAATTCTTTTCGGCGTGATATTTCTGTCTGTAAACATCGGTGATATAGGCAATAATCGCCAGCGTAAAATATGAACAGCCGAGTATTGCCGGAATGTGTTTTGTGATGTTTTCTGTCTCAAATGAGCCAAGACCTGTTACGCCTAAAAGTGAATTGATGTTTGAAAGAAAAAATCCGGTGTACTTTATAACAGCAAGTGAAAAGATAAGAAGCACCACCGAAAGGGTCAAAACCTTTTTTCGCTTCTTCATATGTAATTCTCTGACCGCTTTTTTCTCGGCTCTTTCAAGACCCTCGCACTCTTTTTTCTGAAGCGCAAAGTCTTTATCAAACATTTTCGCCGAGAGGTATGCAACCAGCGTTGCAAGAAGAATATAGATTACGCTTTCAATTCCGCCGCATACATAAAAAACGGTGTTAGCGGCAGTCAGAACTATCCACCTGTGCTTTTTGGGGCATATGAAATACACTACCGCCGTCACAGCGACAAAACACATAAATTTTAAAGACACTATGGCTATCTGTGACGAAAAGAATGCCGCCACAGCGTTTATTGCTTCATTCATCAGAAAGCTCCTTTTCTTTAACTGTTTTAAACAGATACCAGAACTCGACGCCGTTTCTTTTGTTGTTCACACCGCATAAATCAGAGTCGATTATTGATATTTCTTTGACTATGAACAGACCGAGACCTGCGGTCATCTCAGAATCCGTGTTTTCATTTTTATAGAAATCTGTCCAAATCTTAACGGTATCCTCTTCTTTAATCGGCTCTCCGTCGTTATAAACCGCCAGTCTTATTCCGCTTTTTTCGCTTTTGAGACTTATTACGATTTTTCCGCCGGCCGAAACATGATGAATGGCGTTAATAATATAGTTATTGAAAATTCTGTCAACATGATTGGGCACGATTGTCAAATGACAGCCCTCTTCTATTTCTGCGCTGTATGCGATATTTTTTGAGCGCAATATAGGGCTCATTTTTGAAATGTTGCTCTTTATTCTCCACGAAAGATTTATTTTTTCAGCCTCAGCTTCAAAAATATCCTTTTCGCCCGAAGAGAAATTCAGCAGTCGGCTGATAAGAGCGCTCATAGTCTCGACTTCGCTTATCGCCGACTCATAGTAGTATTTCTTCTTCACCGGGTCGTCAATATATGTCATCATTTCCATCTGACTTGAAATAATGGCAAGCGGAGTTTTCAGCTCATGCGTGACATTGCTGAGTACACGCTTTCTCATTTTGTCATATTCGGTTATCCGAGCCATGTCTTCTTTGAGAAGAAAGTTATAGTTTGTTATTTTGTTGATGTTCTCTTGTATGGTGTCAGCCATAGTGTTGAAATTTCTTGACAGCGTGCCTATTTCATTATTAGAATACTTTCCGCTGTATCTGGTAGAGTATTCGCCCGAAGCCATAGCCTGAGCCGCCTCATTCAGCTCGCCGACAGATTTTGTTGATATCGTCAGAAGAATATATATACTTACTGCGCTGACAAGCATGAACAGAAACATCCCAACAAGAAGAAATCTGTTTGTGTGAGAAAAGACGGCATCGACCGTTTTAAGGCTTTCCTGAATATGAATGTAATATGTTTCATCTTGAACAAAAACAACCTTTTTTACGACAATGCGCTCAACGCCGTTTTTTCTTTCGATTTTCTTTGCGCTGTCCTTAGCTGTGAACTTATCAAAATATGAGTCGGTATCTTCTTTTTCGAAAAAAGGTACCCCGTTTGAAAATATTCGTTTATGCCGTGAATTAAATATTCTCAGCCCGTATGAATGGACATCATATTCGCTCAAAAGTGCATCTATTTCTGATCTGTTCATATCTGACTCTATCATTTTGTCACAAAATTCATTCATGGCATTAATTTCATTTTTCACATAAATATCTTTTGCGTTGACAATGTAAAATACACTGACACTGCCCATAACCACAGCCAAAATCAGCACAATCAAAACCGTAATTTGTGTAGAAAGTCTTTTAAACATTTTTATTTCTCCGGTATTTCAAATTTATATCCGACCCCATACACCGACTTTATGTATTGACACTCATCGCCCATTTTTTTTCTGAGCTGTTTGATTATTGTGTCAACAGTTCTGCAATCGCCGTAATAGTCAACGCCCCAGATCTTGTCGAGAATACTGTCACGGCTGAAAACCGTGCCGATATTTTCAGAGAAAAATGACAGAACATCAAACTCCTTCGGCGTCAATTCTATTTCTTCACCAGAAAGCAATACCTTTCGGCTTTTTTTGTCAACAGTCATCTCTCCGACAGTTATAACCCCTTCGTCAGGAGGATTCACTCTTGAAAGAATGGAGTTTATATGCTCTTTCATTACGCTGAGAAGAAACGGCTTTGTCAGATAATTGTCTGCGCCCAGTCTGAAGCCGCTGAGCTGATCCTCTTCGGCTTCTCTGGCTGAAATAATAATCACGGGCACGCAAGAGAATTTTCTGATTTCCCGAAGAACTTCAAAGCCGTCTATATTCGGGAGCATAATATCGAGAAGAACAATATTTATACTGTTCATGTTTTTATAAAAAATATCAAGCGCCTTTTCTCCGCTTTCTGCCGTAATAACCGAAAAACCGTTAATGGTCAGATAGTCGCAGACGGTGCTTCTGAGCTTTTCGTCATCTTCCACGAGCAAAACTTTCACGCTGTTCAAAACGCTTCCTCCCTTATATTCCTTATCAAGTTAAACAGTATAAATATGAATTTTGATAGAATTGTGATGATTATTTGGAATTGAAATTTGTTTACAAAATTGTCAGAAAAATTAAAATTTTGTCGCATTTTCCGTGATTAACGGTTATACAACATTAATCCGGGATATGTAAAGGTTCAGGCTGTAAACGATTACAATCAAAAATCTGCGCTCAGTGAAGTGAAAAAAGTAACCGTTAAAAAGTAAATACTTAAGGAGCGTCGCATCAGAAGCAGAACAAAAAGCAAAAATAAAGAAAAGTTTTTAATAAAGAGGCAGAGTGCTATATCAAAAAGCGACACTCTTTCAAACCACAATTTAATTACTCCCGACAGTTCACATCCCTTTTTCACGGGTTTGTCCGAATGATTTTCACGGATAAGCCCGTGCCGCACTTAAAAAATTGATGGCTTACCCGTAGAATAGAACTCTATACCGGTAAGCATCGCCGCTTTGATACCAAGGTAAAATCTTACCTGGGCAGAAAATGTATCTGTCCGGGTAGTTTTGCTTATTGAATGTTATCTGAGTAACATTAGAATAAACACTTGATAGCGATATGCGGAAATCAACTTTTCTGAATACAAAAAATCAAACAAAAAAATTTTTCAGACGTTAAAATAAAACAAAAAAAATTTTTTAAAAATAAATCATTTCCTCCGATACTGCTCAGACTTTATCCGATATTCTGTGAAAAATTATCGGATAAGAAACTGGATTTTTATCGGAATAAGTTTCAGGAAAAGCTGCTTTTATCTCTGAAAAAGGTGTTTCAGGCACAAATTAGGGACACCTGTAGGGACACCACTATGTCGAAATCATGCGATATTTTACGGCATATTACTAATACGGAAATATTGAAAATGATGAAAAACAGAGTATAGCAGGGGAAAGATAAGGATAAAAAATCGACAAATTATGTATAAAATGACACATAAAACGGCTTGAAAGTAAAATAAAAGAAGTCCGAATTACTTCGGACTTCATGGCAGGGGCAGAAGGACTTGGTCCGCCTGCCGGCTCGGTCGGTGCTTCTAAACACCTGCGGTGTTTAGAGGTCTCCACCGGAGACCCGCACCCCTCGGCACGCGGTTTTGGAAACATATCTGTATAAATGAGAGAGAACATCATACTCTTTGTGAGGCAGAAAGAACAAATAAAAACTGCAGATACTGCGGTAAGGATATGTGCGAAGGAACATATATTTATGCCACAAAATACAAGTCTTTCTGTCCGGGTTGCCCGAAATATTCAGATAAATATGATGAGATTTGTGAGTATTGTGGCAGACCGAAATACGGAAAAGGTAGTTGTTCAAGGTTTGTTTGCGATGGAAATTGTCCGTACTGCGGAGTTAAAGTAAAAGCATGGAAATGCCACACATGTAAGACAGGACCGTTTGCGCCCTGATTACTACAGTAGGGTTGAGAAAATCTAAGGAGAGGGCCGAATTTCGGCTCTCTTTTGTTGTGAGTAAAATGGCGATAAAGAACACACAAATAAAAACGCGCCGTAACCTGTTGCAATCGCCGTCTTTACATGCTATAATGAGCAACACGTTTTTTTACAAGGCAGTTTATGAGAACGATACGCCGACAAATCGTAAGGTCGGGGGCTTGCTCCCGTTGCAAATTACAGTAAAAACACAGCGTGGAATTTTGGTTTGATGTGCGTTGTGCACGAAAAAGGAGAAATGTTATGAAACGGATTTCAGCCGGGCTTTTGTTGCTCGTATTTTTGTTTGCGCTTTTCGGTTGCACACCCGAAGTGCGGTCTTTGGAGAATTACAACCATATGAATCCCAAAGAAATGCAGATGCTTTCTGTAAAAGACGGGTATATTGTGAACGAGAACGGTGAGCAAATTGTCTTAAAAGGTGTCAATTTAGGCAACTGGCTGTTGTGGGAAACATGGATGGGCTTTGTAACCGAGTACACCGAAGATTGGGCGCATTACGATACGCTTGCGGTTCTGACCGAACGCTTCGGCGCAGAAAAGACCGCCAAACTCGTTCAGACCTATGAAGAAAACTTTATCACCGAAACGGATATTGCGCAGATAGAAACCCTCGGTTTTAACTGTGTGCGTGTGCCGTTCTGGTATCGGAATTTTATGACGGAGAACGGCGAGTGGCTGACGGAAAATTCGGATGACAACCCCGGATTTCAAAGGCTGGATTGGCTACTTGACCAATGCGAAGCACACGGCATTTATGTGATTTTAGATATGCACGGCGCACCCGGCGGGCAGAGCATGAATCACTGCACCGGAAAAGCCGGCAGAAACGAACTGTACGAAGGCGCAGGCAATATGGATACGGCGAAAACGCTGTGGACGGCGATTGCGACGCGGTATAAAGACCGAAAAACCGTTGCGGCATATGATTTATTGAACGAACCGCAAAACAACAGCGGTTATACGGGTGCGTATGCGTGGGAAGCGGAAAGCGAAGAAGCTGTTCAGCGCACGAATGAAGCATACGACGCTTTGTATCGGGCAGTCAGAAGCACCGACGAACAGCATATTATCTCATTTGAGGGCGTATGGTCAACCGCATTGTTACCTGACCCCGCAGAAAACGGGTATGAAAACTTGCTTTATCAACTGCATTTGTATGACAGCAAAAAGGGTATGATACGTTACCGTGTAAAAGAGCTTAAAACCGCCCGCAATAATTGGGGCGTTGCCGTAATTGTCGGAGAATACAACAACTGGGAAAACGAACACTATGCTCAGAAAAAGTTCGACAGAAACAAAATAAGCTGTATAAAATGGAACTACAAAACCTTTAATGCGGGCGATCGGTGGGGAATTTTTAATCAGGATATCTCGCGCTTAGATATCAAGACCGCATCTTTCGCGGAAATTCTGCAATTTGTAACGACACAAACACGCACGCAGGCTTTTGTTTTCAATTCGGCGGAAATGGGGAATCTAATCGTCAACCCGTGATTGCCGTGTGGGGATTGGATTGCAGTCTTTCCTTTTCTTTTTCCGTACCGCTCGTAAAAAGCGTCTGTAAATCCGATGATGGTAATATGTCATTTCAAAAGAACCGTGAAGCCTTATGCCGTAAGGTTTCACGGTTTTTTGCTTTCCCAGGAGCATACCGCAAATAAAGCAAAAACAAAACATCATACAGAATTATTCCCTTGTCGACATAAAAAACCTTAAAAATTCACTATATTCACTTAAATTTTCGCATTGTATTTCATTATATATGATGTTACAATATTGTTCTATATTTGAACATTATTAAAGTTTTCTGTAAAAGACGTTAATTTTTCATGTCTTTCAAGGAGGAGTGTCTATATGAAACAAAAAATCAAAGTGACGGTTCGTAAAATCCTCGCCGCTATGTTGTGTGCGGTTATGCTGATATCGGTGTTCCCGACTTTTTCTTTCGCGGCGACCGAACTAAACATGGGTAATGTCACACTTCCCGCTTATCCCGGGGGAGACATTTCTAACCTCATGACTTTGGACTGCGGTTACAGCACCCAGAATGACGGTCGTGACGGCAACGAGTACAAATCCTATGTGCGAATCGTGGGCGGTACCAGCCAGGACCACTTCGACACCTACCGCCAGTCGCTGAAAAACGCCGGCTATAACGAAATCAGCTATCACGAAACGCAAAACGGTGTGAACACCGGGAATAAAAACTGCTTCTCGAAGTTCATCGCCGCTGACGGCAGTCACAGCGTATATTTCTATCGTGTTGACCATTACGGCAATTACGACGGAAGCGACTCGAGCAATCCCAACAACCATCCGCACTACAACGAGGCGCGCATCATTGTTGACACCAACCCCGACACCGTCCGCGCGTTCGCCTATGAGGCGCAGCAAGGCGGCGACGGCAAAACCGAGCTGTATATGTACGGCATCACCATGGCCGATGACGGCTTGGATATGTACAATGAGGCAAGCTCCGCTACTCAGCAGCGCCGCAACTGCGGTCAGCTTATTGTTATGAAGATGCCGGACAACAGCCTGTTTATCAATGACGGCGGCGGCGTGGAGCAGTTCCACGACGAAAAGAGCAGTAAGGCATTTCTCGACTTCTGTCGGGAGATTACCGGCGTGCCCGAGGGGCAAAAAATGGTGATCAACACCTGGTTTATCACTCATTCTCACCGTGATCATTATTCCGGCTTTCCGACCTTCCTTTCGAGATACAGCGACGAGTTTGAGCTGAAGAACATCATGTATAACTTTGAGAATAACTATGGAAGTGAGCTCCATACAGGTTCTCATCCGTTCATTCAGAAGGTCGCACAGCTTTACCCCGACGCTAAATATTATAACCTCCACACCGGCGAGATTTTTGATATCGCCGGCGTGCAGGTGCAAGTAATGCTCACTATGGAAGAGCGGCTGAAATACAGCACACCCGTTGACGGCAAATATATCTCCGGGAACTTCAATGACACCTCCGCCGTTCTGATGATGAAGTTCGACGGCAAGAAATTCCTGCTGACCGGCGACTTGGGTCAACTGGATGACCGACTTATGTCGATGTATCCTTCGGCTGATCTCAAAGCGGACATTCTTCAGGTGCCCCATCACGGCTTTGACGGCAATCACCTGAAGCTTTGTCAGACGGTTGCGCCGACATACACTTTCTTCACTCAGAACGAAAATGCAATCAATTCCCGACTGTCGACAAACTATAATACAATAAAAAACTATCTCGGCACAGTCTATTTCGGCGGCAGCGAAACCGTGGGTATGGCGGTAGAGAACGGCAGCTTGTCGAAGATTTATCAGGCGGACGTCGTGACTACGGAATACAATCCGCTGATTGACGGCATCTATACGATTGCCTTATCCGCCAATACAAACGCAGTGGTGGATGTCGCCGGCAACTCGGCGGCTGACGGAACGGATGCCAACATATATCAATCGAACAACAGTAACGCGCAGAAGTTCATCATTCGCCGATATAACGAAACCTATTACACCATTCAGTGCTACGGCACCGGCACCTTCCTGGACGCCGGCAAACAAATAGATGGCGCCACCGGCAAGGATATACATATGTGGAACGGCGATCTGACGGCGCCGAATGACTATAAGCTTTGGAAAATCACCCGTCTGGACAATGGGAGCTATATGCTGTCTCCCAAGAGCGCCCCTACCAAGTCCTTGGATCTGGACAACGGAGACACAACAAACGGACATGATATTCATCTTTGGGACACTATCTTCGCCGGTAGGACCCAGAGCTGGACAATGATCCCTCAAACGGAGTGCGCTGCCGGTTCCTATAAGATTACGAGTGTATGCGATAACTGCACTCCCCTCGCCGTCCAGGACAGCGGAACGCAGGCGGGCTCCAATGTCTGTGCTTCTCTCTCCAGCAGCAGCATCAATTGGGCTGTCACGCCCACAGACGACGGTTACTACTATATCCGTGATGTTGCCACCGGACTGTATCTGAATACAAACGGAGAAGACAAAGGCGCTTATGTAATTCTCGGCACCGACGCTGAGAAGTGGTCTGTCTTCCCGAATAAGAACGATAATACCCATACAAACCGGAACGGCACATGGAGCATCGTCTCCTGCAAGAGTCGCCTTTATCTTGATGTGGATAATGGCAGTTCTTACCTCGGTAAGCTGCCCGATAATATCGATGTTCACCTCTGGGATGGGTGTGGGGTTCTCTCGGCTTCGCAGGCTCAGATGTGGAATTTTACAGTCAAGAATCTCGATACAGCCTCTTACAATGCCGGCAACGTGGGCTATGTTATAGCCGGCTGTTCCAACACCGCCAAGGTATCCGGTATTCAGGACGGCAAGTTTGTGGATCTTCCGATAACTGTTACCAAATCGCTTACCGGCGGCGGCACCGACACCGCAACTATTCCGGTCACCGTGAATATGCTGAAAAAGGACTATCTCTCTGTGGATACAAGCGGGAAAGCTGTCTATCAGGGTCTGACCCTGAGCTATTTCAATAAAACCCTCACTAACGACTTCACTCTGTATGTTCTTGAAGTCGGCAGTGCCTCAGTCAGCAGTAAATCCGGCTCCGTCCCGCTGGACGCGGATGCCTCCGCCAAGGTTGAGATTCCACAGGAGGACGGAACATTCATTGACTGTACACTCACCGTCACGCTCACGGGCACCGACGGCGATGTTATAACCCTGAATACGCCGGTTTCAGTAGGTATGCTGACAAACGCGGACGGCACCCCCGTAGACACCGGCACAGAGGGCGTGAAATCCGGTCTGACCCTGAAATATAACGGAAATGTGGTCTGCACGGACTTTACCCTGACGGTGACGGGAGAGGGCTTTGATTATCCCAAATACCCTGATGAAGGCTCCGTGCAGGTGGACAAGAAGGGCTCCGCCGTGGGTAGCTTTAAGGAAACCGGCCTTGCCGACATTCAGCTCTCCGCCACCGGTATTCCGCTGACCAAGGGCACCGACCTTATCGTCATGCTGGATATGTCCGGCTCCATGAGCACCAATTATGATATTACAACAGCGGACGGAACAACAATTTCCCGACTTGATGCCCTGAAGATCGCTCTGAAAGATATGATGGCCGCCCTGAGAGAGAACAACGCGGATGTCCGGGTTGCCATGGCGGACTTCGGCGACTTGGATCACTTCGAATTCCCCGATTCGGTTCGGAATTCCGCCACGCGGGAGGAATGGCATAACCCGGCGTACAACCATTTGAACTATGTCTTTGACAATGGAGATATGGGAGCCCACACATTCGGCAGATGGTGGGACAGGAAAGAAGTAGTCGGTACCCATGAGCCGACCATCTACACCGGCAACCACAGCGTGGACGCGGGCGCCTTCGAAAATCTGAGCGCGCATGATACCGCTTATTGGAACAATATGGTGGACGGCCTGCATCAGGGTGATGATTACCTGTGGGAGACTAACTACGACCGTGCCATGGAATATATCTATCAGCTCGGCTATGCCATAAGACAGGACAATATTCAGAAGGCAAAGGATCGGGAGCTTGTGGTTATCTTCATGTCCGACGGCGGCGCCTGGCAGTATAACTACTTCTCCGGCAACTCCTCGCAGGGCGATCAAACGAACTTTACAAGCGCCTGGAACGACTGGCTCACCGGCAAGATCACGAACCTGCAGTACAACCCTGTCACCGGCATTGATGTTGTTAACCATACGGTATCCGCCGGTTATTCTCACGGTACCCAAAGTCCCTACGGCTACTTCTACAACCCCAAGGGACAGAACTGGCTGGCAGAAGCCATCAAGGGCGATCCCAACGAGCTGTACCCCGTCGTCAACAAGTACGCGTTCCGGGATGACGGTACCTCTCCCTGTGTTGTGGATGATGTGGCGTATGACTACTACTACGGCGATATCCGCAATCACTACACAGGCTATCTGGATTCCTATTATCCGGCCGGGTCAAATGAGCGGAAGGCCTACGATGCCCACAACTATGACCATGCGTATATGGCCGCTTTCCGCGGTCTGGGGGCAAAAATGTACACCCTTGGCTTTGCGTTCATCAATGACGGCGCCATGAGCGTAGACGTGATGGACACCGTTATGACCGACATTGCTTCCGATCAAAGCTATTACTACAAGGCTAATTCTCAGGATCAGTTGAAAGCCTTCTTCAATGTCATCAGTAACTCTCTGGTGCCCGCCGCGACAAACGCCTACTTCACCGATACCATGGGCGCGGAATATGACCTCTGGCTGGGCGATAACATCACCGGCGTCAGTCACACAACCGGGAACGACACCCACAGCGGCTTTACCCCCACCATCAAGGTGATGGACTATGCGCTGGATGCCGACCACAACCGCACCGGCGAACCCACTGTTCTTGAGACCGTCACGGTCAGCGGTAATCAGGTGTTCTCAGACAAGAAGTTCGACTCCACCGGTAAGAACCACCCCAACATCCTGGGGTCCGACGGTGTAATACGGGCCGAGTATTTTTACTACAATACCAACAAGTGGAACAGCGTCACCCTGACTTTCGAGGGCGACAGCAGAACCTTCGTTCTGGAGCCGGAAACCTTCCTTTGGCTTGTCGGAACTGTGGGCACCACCGAGCGTGTTCTGGAGTATCAGGTCTATCTGACCGGCTCCATGGAAGGCACCCGTCCGAACGGTGTCTATGAGACCAATACGGACGCCATACTGCACTACACCAACTATCAGGGCAATGACTGCCATAAAGATACGACTCCTCCGGCGTTCCCGTGGCCGAATAACCTGGCAGGTTACAGGTTCTATCTTGTTGACGAAAACGGTACTCCGCTTGACAAAGGCGGAAACGAGTCAACATTTTTAGACAGTCAGAAGCTGACAGAGCTTGTTTATGAGGATTTCTTGCAGAACAGCGCCGGCGTGACCTTCACGGCAAGTGAACTGTTGGAGGCTGTCGGTCTGGGCAATGACTATGAATTGTATGACCCCGATGCAGTATACACCGTAAAAATGGGTACTGACGGCAACAGTTGGACGATAACGAAGGGCGAGGGCAAAAATGCAACCACCTATGTTACAAACTACGGCGGAAGCCCCACCACCGTTACACAAAGCCAAAATGATCCCAATGTGGAATATGACCGGACGGTTGTCTGGTTCGCTTTGAAGGAAAAGGTTGAAGCCAGAGCGGACATCATTGTCATTGATTACGGCATACCGGTCGATATCTCCGTATTACAAAACGATAAGTTTGCCAACGGAAGCGGTACATTAGCCGGAATTCAGAAGGGTAATACGGTACCTTCCGAGTTGTTCACCGAGAGCCTGCAAGAAGGTTATTCGGATAAAGCGACAGGCGAATTCGGTACTGCGGTTATCAAAGACGGAAAGGTGCGCTACACGCTCAATACCGAGAACGCAATGATGATGGATAAGGAAGATGTCTTCACCTATTGCTTCCAATACAGCAACGGCTGTTATTACTACGCTACCGTCACTGTGATTCCCGCCACCACGATTTATTACGAGGATAACTTTGTCACTTTCAGAAGCTACGACTATAAAACGGATGCCGAGATTGCTTCAACATGGTCAGTCGAGGGCGTTACACAGGATAAGGTTCAGGACGAAGACCGTCCCGGTCAGGGCTTGAGCTCGTTTGATGCCGATAATATCTACGGCTCTGACAGCGCATACAACGAGATGGTCACTTATTCTTTAGGCTCGGCTCATAAAGTTACCGTCAAAGGAATCACCGATGCGAAAAACAATGTGATATCCGGCGAATACGCTTCGGCAGAATTCAGCTTCTGCGGCACAGGCTTTGATATAATCAGTCTGACAAGTAACACAACGGGAAGTATCGTTGTTGAATTGCGTGACGCAAACGACAGGTTCGCAGGCTTCTATATCGTCGATACCTATTACGGCTATAAGTTTGTGGACGGAAATTGGACAGTCGATACGGACTCTTCGGATACGCTGTATCAGGTGCCTGTTATCAAAGTCAGCGGCTTGAATTACGGCAAGTATACCGCAAAAATCACCGCTTCATATTTGCCTATCTATGACCACGGTCAGGACGGCTCGACTGAAACCGCAAACAGAGAGAACAGCTATGATTTCTATCTGGACGCTATCCGTATTTATGACCCCGCCAACGACGGTAGTGATAATCCGACTGTTGAAGACGCTTATAAGGCGGATAATGAGGGCTGGCCGGAGTACTTTGAGCTGAGAAACCTGATTATTTCCAAAGGTGACTTCACGGCGGAAACCGACGGTATAAACGGTGTCATCTTTATTGATAATACAGCAGGAGATGCGGCGGAGCCTACGATTGAGGACTACAGAAACTACGGCCCAAATAATGAGCTGTATTTAGCACCGGGTCAGGCGATTGCTTTCGGCCTTGATGTTCCCGAAAATGTCGCCGCCATACAGTTAGCCATGAAAACTGTCGGCAACGGTACAGCAAAAGTCAGAGTATATGACGCCGACGGAGACATTCCCGAAGCACAGGCTCTCAATACAGCAACGGATATGTATCGGGATATAACCGATTACAAAGGAAAGACCGTCGTAATTTCCAATGACAACGACAGCACCGCCATTCTGTCTATAACCAACGTGAAGGTGACTTACAACTCTTTCCACACCGATTCTATTGAAAACAGCTTTTTTGTCTCAACGCCGACAGGTGTTCGGGCGGCAGTTTTTTCGCTGAGAAGGCTAAATGAGATGAATAAAGAACCGGTGGATCCGGAACCTGAAGATCCGAAGCCGGATGATGAAAAGCCGTCACCGTTCTGTCCGGAGCTGTTTGATGTCATTCTTTCAGCCGACAGCGTGAAGGTCGGTTCGTCTGTAGATATTACGGTGACAACCGATCAGAGCGTGGCTTATGTAACGGTTAACGAAAAAACAGTTACCGATTACATAGATAACGATACGGACTCTGTTCGTGTCTGGACGACAACTATACCTGCCGATTCTGAAGGAAAAATGTCTGTCAGCGTAGTGGCATATGATAGCGAAGGAACGGCAAGTCAACCCGTTGTCAAAGAAGTATCCGTAGCGGAAAAGCGCATCGGGCTGTTAGAACGACTGAAAAATTGGTTGCTGCGCATTATTGAGTTATTGTTTGGCAAACTTGGTTAAAGGAGATAAAAGATGAAAAAAATATACTCTAAACCTGATATTATGTATGAAGATTTTTCTCTGTCAACCGGCATTACTGCCAGTTGTGAGTTTTCGACAAATTTTGCCAGGGATGTGTGCGGCTTTAAATATGGACCATATATGATTTTTACTGAAGGTATAAGCGGCTGTGCAATACCGGTTCCCGATGGAGACCTGATGTTTAATGGTATCTGCTACCACAACCCCAGTGACGATAAGAATATCTTCAGTTCCTGATAAAGCAAAAACGGGGTCGCACAATGAAATGTGTGACCCTGCATTCATTACGATTCCGGAGTAAAAGATGAAAACAGAAAAACAACATAATAAATTTTTCCGTCCCATCTTGACGGTAGTGCTCATCGTTTTGGCACTGACGGTTTTGTGCGTTGGGATGACTGCTCTGATTGAAAAAAACGACGTCCCTTATCCGATAGTGGATGACAAGGAAACGACGGCTGATAGCACGGACACATTTGAGACGCTTTTTTTGCCTGACGGTCTGTGTATTACTGATGTCGGCAGTTACGCCGGTATATATATGGAGGACGGATCAGACGAAATCGTTACCGATGTGATGATGTTAGTTCTGGAGAATACCGCTGAAAAAGATTTGCAGATGGCCAAGCTCCAACTTGTTTATTCTGACTTCACTGCGGAATTTGAAGTGACATCCTTACCTTCCGGAGAATCCGTTGTGTTGTTGGAGAAGAATCGCCATGCGACCGCGAAAGAAGAAATTCAGTCGGCTAAGGCAACCGATATTGTTTTCTTTGATAAGACGCTTAGTCTTCAAAATGACCGTCTGAATGTCGAGGGAAACGATAGCACAATTTCGGTGACAAACATTACAAAGACGGATATTTCCGACAATATTTATCTCTATTATAAAAACAGCGCTAAGGGTATGCTGTACGGCGGCATAACATATCGGGTTTGTATCAACGGAGGAATTGTTGCCGGTGAGACAGCGAAGATTTTGACTGAACATTATACGCCGGGCGGCAGCCGGATTTTGTGGATAACCTGTGGTGAATAGTATTATGGAACGATTCTATCAGTTCTCAGGAATTACCGTTCGGATCTGTGCAGAAAAAAGTCAGATGTATAAAGACGACGGAATCCTTTCCCCCTTTATCACAGAAAACAAAGAGTTTGATTATTCGTTAGAATTTCAGATGGTTGAAAAGGTGAGCCCACCGGAGGGTGAATGTGTTTTTTGCGACAGCGGACTTCGCATTTATCAAAACGGTAAAAAACAAATTCGTTATGAGGGACCGGTTCGGGAAAACACAGACAGGGCTTATCTTCGGGTTTCGCGTGAGGGTATGTTCGGCGTTGCACAACTCAAACGCCAATCTCATTTTGAGCGCATTACGCCGAAAACAGTACTCAATTCCATAGAGGCCGAACACCTGATTTTGCAAAATTCCGGCTTTCTCCTGCACGCGTCCTTTATCGACCGAAAAGGCAAAGCTATTTTATTCACTGCGCCGTCAGGTACCGGGAAATCCACTCAGGCTGAACTTTGGTGTAAACTGAGGGGAGCAACGCAAATTAACGGCGACCGGGCCGCCGTCAGAGTCGCTTCTGACGGAACGGTTTGGGCTGACGGTGTTCCTTATTCGGGCAGCTCAGGAATATGCAAAAATGTATCACTTCCGCTGGAAGCAGTGGTTTATTTGACACAGAGTCCAAAAACAAGACTGACGCCACTTTTTGGAGCAAAAGCATTCCGGCGGATTTGGGAGGGATGCAGCATCAATACATGGAATAAAGATGATGTTTTTTCTTGTTCTCGGACGATTATGACAATGTTGACAACCGTGCCTGTGCTGCATCTTGCCTGCACGCCTGATGAATCGGCTGTGCTCGCATTGGAACAGGCGTTGGAGGAATTAAAATGAATACCAATCAGACCGAACCTTTTCTTGTGTCTTATCTGCACAGCAAGGGAGCAAAGCTGAAGCTACCTATCAGCGGCACTTTTGAACTGACAGCCCGGTGTAATTTTAATTGTCCCATGTGTTATGTGCACATGAATCAGAACGAAATTCACGCAACACAGCGCAGAGAGCTTACAACAGAAGAATGGATTAAGCTTGCAAAAGAAGCCAAGGACCGCGGGATGTTTTTTGCGTTGCTGACCGGGGGAGAACCGTTTATGCGCCGTGATTTTTTCGAGATTTACAGCGCGATGAAATCCATGGGTATCATGATATCAATTAACACGAACGGGTCACTGCTACAAGGAGATATTCGACGGCAGTTATTGGAAAATCCGCCGTTTCGGGTTAACCTTTCTCTGTACGGAGGCTGTGCGCAAACCTATCGGAATATGTGCGGTCAGGATGTTTTTGAACAGGTAACAGAAAATATCGAGGCACTGAAGACAGCAGGAGTGGATGTACGGCTCAATCTGTCCATAACACCTTACAATCAACAGGATTTAGAGAAAATTTTTAAGATTTCTCAGGAGCTTGGTGTTCATGTTAAAGGCACCGGCTATATGTACCCTCCTGCGCGGCGAAACGGTGATCAGAGCGGTTACGAAAACCGCTTGTCGCCTGAGGAGGCTGCGGCAAGCAGCCTGAAATGGGATCTGCTTCGATTTGAACGGGAAGAATTTGTTCAGCGCGCAGAAAAAGTGAAGAAATTAATAGAATATGAAACTGACAGATGCGCCGTAGAACCGGATTCCGGCATTGAATGCCGCGCCGGCAGCTCCAGCTTCTGGATCACTTGGGACGGACGGATGCTCCCTTGCGGAATGATGCCAAAGCCGGAGGCGTTACCGTTGGAAATCGGTTTTGATGCTGCCTGGAACCAAATTCTGATGAAAACAAAAGAGATCCGGATGCCTGCCGAATGCGCCGAATGTGAAAAAAAATCCGTGTGCGGTGTATGCGCAGCCATGTGTATCGCAGAGACCGGACGCTTTGACCGGGTACCGACCTATATGTGCCGTATGACGGATGAAACGATACGCTTGACAAGTTTAATATGTCAAAAGCCGGGCAACAAAAATAACAGCAGAGAAGATGTGTGATTGGTATGGAATTGAAAAAAGAGTTTTTAAAGCGTGAAATTGCGGGCGAGTCGTTTCTTGTTCCTATCGGAAAAACAATATACGATTCCAACGGATTGTATCTGTTAACGGAGCTTGGCGCTTTTATCTGGGATCAATTGCCTGAGGCGAGAGATTCTCAGGATATTCTTCAAGCTGTCTTAGCTGAATATGAAGTGGATGAGAATATCGCCCGTGCAGATATTAATGAGTTTTTAGATAAGCTTCGGGATATGGGTATTCTATAAATAAAAAATAATCCGGGCAAGTTTTGCGCGCTAAAAGGATTTCAAAATTAGAAGGATAACTTTACACTTACATGTGCACAAATCAGTGCGAAGTCATATCAGCAACAAGCATCGTTAAAACCGAAAGAAGCATGATTGACAGCGATCAAAAGTGCCGTGAAGCCTTATGCCATAAGGTTTTGCGGTTTTTTTATTTTGATAACTATGAAAGGGGCTGCCTTAGTGCGACAGCCCCTTTTGTTGTGGTTGAGTGTAAAAAATCCAAGATTAAAAAATAAATGTCGTATACTGATAGTAACCCCCAAATAACCCCTCGTTCCGGCAAATAGAATTAACCCCCGAAGAAATTCCTCTCAAAAGAGCGACATCTCCGGGGGGCTGTTTTATTCAGATTTCAGAGGCAGCCGTCTTTCGCCGGTGCGGAAGATGTTCGTCAGATATTCTTTGACATCAATGCCGTTTGCCTGTGCGGTGTTGATGATTGAATAGGCTGCGGCACTGGCGTCGGCTCCTTTCGGCGAAGTGGAAAACAACCAGTTTTTCCTGCCGATGACAAAAGGTTTTACCGATTTTTCGGCCAGGTTGTTGTCTATCGGAATCTGCGGGTCTTCAAGAAAAGCATATAGATAGTTCTTCTCGTTCCGTGCATACGGAACCGCTTTGGCAAGACCGGTTCCCTGTGAAGGATTTACCGTTTCAAGCCATGCGTAAAAATCGTCAAGAACCTTTCTGGAGCGTTCCTGCCGTTGTGCATATCGTTCTTCCGGGCTTAGTGCAGAGTATTCTCTTTCGAGATCAAACAGTTGGTTGATTCTTTCAAAGCCTGCATTCGCTCTGGATGTTTTTCTGATTCCTTCATCTGCAGGTAAGGCTTCATAAAACTTTCTTCTTGCATGAGCCCAGCCTCCGCAGCGTGTGACATTTTTCAGCTTGTTGTAACCGTCATAGCCGTCACGTACCAGATAGCCTGTGTATCCTTTCAGAAAGGTTTCTGCATTTTCTCCGTTCCTCGTCTGTGTGTACTGATACAGCTTGATTTTCTCTGTACAATACACCCACATACGGGATTGGGTTTTGGCTTTCCGGTCTTGTTCATGCAATACCTGAACCACCGTTTCATCGGCATGAACGACCTTTTCTTTCAGAAGCTCCGTATGCAGCTGTTCATAGATCGGCTTCAGATATCGTTGTGACGCTTCTATGACCCAGTTAGCAAGAGTGGGTGTTGATATTTCCGCTTTCATGCTTCTGAAGTCTTTTGAAAGCCTTTCAAGCGGTACGGCTTTAGCATACTTCTCATAGAAGATATGAGCAAGAAGCTCCGGTGAGCAGTAGCTTTTCGGTAATACCGTTGCAGGAGCCTTTCCTTTTACGATTACTGTTTTGTCGTTTGTTGATTTTTCTGTATACTCGCCGCATTCGGGACATTTGACTA
>JBJEOI010000068.1:0-30385 GCA_051880635.1 Acutalibacteraceae bacterium
GAAACGCCGAAAAGCACGAAAAATTCTTGCTTTAAGGCTGGTTCGGATTATTCTTCTCACCCTAAGCCGAAGAGAGTTGAACACAACATGGGTTATAAACCGTTATCTTCGGCTACAGACAACAACTGAGCGGAGTATTTCTCTCCGCTCATATGTATTTAAGATGTAATTATTCTTTGATAAGAGCGTCAACAAGATCCCAGTCTGAGGCGATCTTTTCAAGTGTTCCGTCTTCTTTCATCTCGTCGAGAGCCTTCTGAACAGCGTCACGGGTTTCTGTGTCGCCGAGCTTGAAGCCGACGCCGTACTGCTCTGCGGCAATCTGTTCGTCAAGGATGATAAATTTATCTGCGCCGCGGCTTTCAATCTGGTATTTCGCAACGCCGACGTCCATAGCGACTGCGTCAGCGGCACCCGATTCAAGCTCCATGAATGCGCCGTTGTATTCGGCAACCGTCTTGAGAGCTTTGAGCGATTTGTTGAAAGCGACCATATCTTCGTTTTCGGTGTCGGTGATAGCCGATTCGGCTGATGAGCCCGCCTGTGTGACAACGGTTTTACCGCTGAGGTCGGCTAAGGTCTTTATACCGCTGTCTGCCAGAACAACGACAACCTGGCTGTTGTCAACATAAGGAGCAGTCCATGTGTAGTCGTTTTCTCTGCCGTTAATTGTGAAGCCGTTCCAGATGCAGTTGATTGTGCCTGAATTAAGCTCGTTGTCCTTTGAATCCCAGTCAATGGGCTTTGCTTCAAAGTTCCAGTTATTTCTCTTGCATACCTCTTTGGCAAGGTCGATGTCAAAGCCGACGATTGTTCCGTCATCTTCTGTGTAGCCATAGGGTGGGAACGATGCGTCAAGACCGACAACAAGAGTGAATGCGCTGTCTGTGGGTGTCTTCTGTGAGCAGCCTGTGAACGCCGCAAGCGAAACGAGCATCAAAGCCGCAAGAAAGAGAGCTGTTATTTTCTTTTTCATGTTTATTCCTCCGAACAGTTTATTTAATGTGTGTGCATTTTATCACATTAGCACGCTAAAGTCAATAGCAAATCATAATATTTATAAAAAGAAGATAATCTATTTTATTTTTATCCGTTACAAAAAATTTTTGAAAAAACTGCGAATAAAAAACGGTGTAAGGAAAAGAATAGATTTATCAAAACAAATGTGGTGATTTCAATGCGAAAATGCGGAATCCTGCTTGCAATAAGCTCTCTTCCCTCCGAATACGGAATAGGTACAATCGGCAAAAGCGCATACCGCTTCATAGATTTTCTCAGAAAAGCAGGTCAGAAGTGCTGGCAGGTTCTGCCAATTAACCCCGTCTCTTTCGGCAACAGCCCTTATCAGAGCTTCTCGGCGTTTGCCTTTAATCCTTATTATATTGACCTTGACGAGCTTATCATTGACGGTCTTCTCACAAAAGAGGAGTGCCGCTCCTTTGACTTCGGCTGTGACAGACTTAAAGTTGATTACGGCAAATTATATGAAAACAGGCATAAGCTTCTGAAAATTGCGGCAGGGCGTTTTGATGTCTCCGACGAGGATTTTCTTTCGTTCTGTGAAGAAAACTCTTTCTGGCTTTATGATTATTCGATTTTTATGGCGTATAAAGAAAAACACGGCATGCTTCCTCTTCGTGACTTCCCCGACGAAATAAAGAGGCGTGACGAAGATGCGCTCGCTCTTTTCATCAAAGAAAACGTTGAGCTGATAAATTTCTGCCGTATTACGCAATATTTATTTTGGCGGCAGTGGATAAAGCTGAAAAGATATGCCAATGATAACGGTGTTCATATTATCGGCGACATACCCATATATGTTTCGGAGGATTCCTGTGACGTGTGGGTGCACCCCGGGCTTTTCCGTGTTGACAAAAAAATGAGAACCGCTCTTGCGGCAGGCTGCCCGCCCGATGATTTTTCGCCGGACGGTCAGCTCTGGGGAAACCCCGTCTATAACTGGGAGGTTCACGAAAAGACCGATTATGAGTGGTGGCTCAGAAGGCTCAGGCAGGCTCATTCGCTTTTTGACGTGACCCGTATCGACCACTTCAGAGGGTTTTATTCTTACTACGCCGTGCCGTCGGGTGAAAAAACGGCTAAACACGGCGAGTGGATTGACGCAGACGGCGAAAAGTTTATGAAAACGCTCAAAGAAGAAATTCCCGACATGAAAATCATTGCCGAGGATTTAGGCTTCATAACCGACGAAATACGTGAGCGTATGCGGCAATCGGGCTTTCCGGGAATGAAAATTCTCGAATTTGCCTTTGACTCGGACAGCAAAAATGAGCATCTGCCTCACAATTTCACGAGAAACAGCGTTGTTTATACGGGCACTCACGATAATCAGACTGTTGTGGGCTGGCTTTCGTCAGCCGAAAAGCAGTGCGTCGAGTTTGCCATGGATTATCTGGGCGTGAATTTCACGACAAAGCTGCCCGAAGCGATGATAAGAGGTGCTCTTTCTTCTGTCAGCGACACGGCGGTTATCCCGATGCAGGATTATCTCAGGCAGGGCGACCTCAGCCGTATGAATATTCCGTCAACTATAGGGGACAACTGGACCTATCGCATAACGGACGATGATATGAACGACAATCTTGCTGAAAAGCTTCGCAGACAGGCAAAACTCTATGGCCGTCTGTGACGAAAGGAACGGTTAATATGAAAAGATTTATTTCTATTGCACTATGCGCTCTGCTCATCTTCTCTTTAGCGGCGTGCGGCGGTAATAACGGCGGGGACACCACAACGGATATGAGCTCTCAGAATGTGTCTCAGACGCCCTCCTCCGATGTGGAGATTTATTATCTCAACTTCAAGCCCGAAATAAGTGAGGTCTATGACAGAATTGCTCAGGATTTCAAGAAAGAAACAGGCATCACTCTTAAAGTTGTCACGGCGGCGAGCAACACCTATGAACAGACGCTTACATCAGAAATCGCCAAGAAGAATGCCCCGACAATATTTCAGATTAACGGCCCGGTGGGTTATAAAAGCTGGAAGAAATACTGCGCCGATTTAAAAGACACAAAGCTTTATTCATTTCTTTCGGATAAGTCTCTGGCTATAAAAGACGGCGACGGCGTCTATGCTATTCCTTATGTTGTTGAGGCATACGGTATTATTTATAACGACGACATAACCGACAGATATTTTGAGCTTTCCGACAGACAGAAAGAGATAAATTCAATGGACGAAATAAACAGCTTCTCTAAGCTCAGAACAGTTGTTGAGGATATGCAGAAGCATAAGGATACGCTCAAAATAGACGGTGTATTCGCTTCAACGTCATTTTCAAGCGGCAATCAGTGGCGCTGGACAACTCACCTTGCTAACATTCCGTTCTATTATGAATTTATAGAAAATGAAAACTATAACGACCCCACACTTGCAGGTCTCGGCGCTTCGGAGGTTTCATTCAAATACGGCGACAAGTTCAGAGACGTGTTTAATCTCTATATAGAAAACTCCGGCACGGAAAAAGGTCTTTTAGGCTCAAAGTCAGTCAACGACTCAATGGCTGAATTCGCCTTAGGCAAGGTTGCCATGGTTCAGAACGGCACATGGTCATATTCGGAGATTTCAGGTCAGAGCGGCAACAAGGTCGAAGAGGACGACGTCAAGATGCTGCCTATTTATATAGGTATGGAGGGCGAAGAAAATCAGGGGCTCTGCGTCGGAACGGAAAACTATATTGCGATAAATTCACAGGTTTCAAAAGAAAAGCAGGAGGCTTCAATAAAATTCCTTGAATGGCTTTTCTCAAGTGAAACGGGTAAGAGATATGTTGTTGAGGAGCTGAATTTCATTTCACCTTTCAACACATTTGACGACGATGAAATGCCGGCAGACCCGCTTTCAAAGGAGACTCTGCGGTGGATGAATAAAGAAGACACAAAATCCGTCCCATGGATTTTTACTTCATTCCCCAGCGAAGTTTTCAAAGAGAATGTCGGTTCGTCTCTTCTTGAGTTTGTTCAGGGCTCAAAGGACTGGGACTATGTTAAACAGCAGATAGTTTCTTCATGGAAAACAGAAAGGGCTAATAATCAGTGACAGATACACGGTGAAATAAGGGTTCACTGATTAAGCCTTATATAAAGGTTCGCCGCATACCTTAAAAAGCGGCTAAGGATTGACGAGTATTTTAACGAAGAAAGGGCGGAAATATTCCGATAAAAAACTGAGTTCGGATTATACTTTCCACCCTGAGGCTTAAAAGGACTGATAATATGCAGAAAAACCTCAAAAAATATTTCCCCGTTTTTGCTCTTCCTACACTTGCGGCGTTTCTGATTGCGTTCGTGATTCCGTTTATAATGGGCATATATCTTTCCTTTACGGAGTTCACGACAATAGTTGATTCGACATGGGTAGGCTTTGAAAACTACAGAAAAGCATTCTCGACGCCTGAGTTCAGAAACGCTCTCTGGTTCACGGTAAAATTCACCGTTGTGTCGGTCATAACGATAAATGTTATCGCCTTCGCTTTAGCGCTCATTCTGACAAGAGGGCTCAAGGCGACCAATCTGTTCAGAACGGTGTTTTTCATGCCTAACCTCATAGGCGGTATAGTTCTGGGCTATATCTGGCAGATAATCATTAACGGTATTCTCTCGTTTTCGGGAGTGACCATCACCTATGACGCAAAATACGGCTTTTGGGGGCTGGTGCTTCTGATGAACTGGCAGCTTATAGGTTATATGATGATTATTTATATTGCGGGTATTCAGAACATTCCCTCCGACCTCACAGATGCGGCAAAGGTTGACGGCGCTTCATCGTGGCAGATTCTTAAAAATGTCACGATACCTATGGTAATGCCGAGCGTGACAATCTGTCTTTTTCTCACGATAACAAACTCATTCAAAATGTTTGACGCAAACCTCGCTCTGACAGACGGAGCCCCGTCGAGGCAGACGGCAATGCTCGCGCTGGATATCTATAAGACCTTCTACGGCAGAACGGGCTTTCAGGGCGTCGGTCAGGCTAAGGCGGTTGTGTTCTTCATAATAGTTGCGGTTATTGCGCTTATTCAGCTTAGCATTACAAGAAAGAGAGAGGTGGAGTCATAATGAGCGTGAAGATAAAAAGAACACTGCTGTATGCGCTTCTGATTGTCTTTGCCGCCGTGTTTCTTGCCCCGATTTTCATAGTGCTGATGAATTCGTTCAAGGACCGGCTTTATATAACCTCCGAGCCGTTTGCTCTGCCGAACGCAGAAACCTTTGCCGGAGCGGCAAACTATACCTCGGGTCTTGACAAAACGGGCTTTTTCTCGGCGTTTGCTTACTCGCTGTTTATAACCGTCGGTTCGGTTCTTGTTATTGTGCTTTTTTCCTCCATGACGGCGTGGTATATCACAAGAGTCAAAAGTAAGCTGACTTCGGCTATGTATTATGCGTTTGTGTTCTCTATGATAGTGCCGTTTCAGATGGTTATGTTCGCTATGAGTAAGATAGCCAACGCATTAAGTCTTGATAACCCACTCGGCATTATCATAATCTATCTCGGCTTCGGCGCAGGGCTTTCGGTTTTCATGTTCTGCGGCTTCATAAAGAGCATACCTCTTGAAATCGAAGAAGCGGCGATGATTGACGGCTGCGGCAGTATAAGGACATTTTTCCTCGTGGTCTTTCCCATTCTTAAACCGACGGCAATAACGGTGGCTATTCTCAACGCCATGTGGATATGGAACGACTATCTTCTGCCTTATCTTGTTATCGGCTCGGACTACAAGACCATACCTATTGCCATTCAATATCTGAGAGGCGGCTACGGCTCTGTCGATATGGGCGCAATGATGGCGATGCTCGTGCTGGCGATAATACCGATAGTTGTCTTTTATCTTTCGAGTCAGAAATATATAATCAAGGGCGTTGTGGCAGGCGCAGTGAAAGGTTAAAATCAAACTGCCTGCCCCTCAGCCCGAAAAAACAAGGGTTTTTGTGCAAGAAACGAAAACCCGGATACATACTGTTTAAAGGAGAATAATTACTTATGGCTTCGGTGACTCTCAACAACATATATAAAATTTTTGATGACGGAACTACAGCCGTTGATAACTTTAATCTCGATATCGAAGACAAGGAATTTATCGTTCTTGTCGGTCCCTCCGGCTGCGGAAAGAGCACAACCCTGCGTATGATAGCGGGGCTTGAAGAAATCACAAAGGGCGATTTATATATAGGCGACAAAAAGGTCAATTCGGTTGCGCCGAAGGACAGAAATATCGCCATGGTATTTCAAAGCTATGCGCTTTACCCTAACAAGACGGTGTATAAGAATATGTCCTTCGGTCTTGAAAACCACAAGGTTCCGAAAAAGGAAATAGATGAAAGAGTTCAGGCGGCGGCGCAGATTCTCGGCATTGAAAAGCTGCTTTCAAGAAAGCCAAAAGCTCTTTCGGGCGGTCAGAGACAGAGAGTTGCTTTAGGCAGGGCTATGGTGAGAAACCCCGATGTATTTCTTCTTGACGAACCGCTCTCAAACCTTGACGCAAAGCTCAGAACGGCGATGAGAACAGAGATAACGAAGCTTCACAGAAGACTCGGCACGACGTTTATCTATGTCACTCACGACCAGACGGAAGCGATGACAATGGGCGACAGAATAGTTGTGATGAAAGACGGCGTTATTCAGCAGGTGGATACCCCGCAGAGACTTTATGACTTTCCGATAAACACCTTTGTCGCTTCATTCATCGGTTCGCCTCAGATGAATTTCACCGACGGAAGACCCGAGCGTGAAAAGGACGGAGTTTATATTTATCTGGGCAAAGACAAAATAAAGCTCCCCGAAAAATACGGCTACGACAGAATAAGCGGTTATATCGGCGAAACGGTGTCTGTCGGTATCCGCCCCGAAGATATAGGCGACAGCGAATACTTTTTATCCGTTCACCCCGACAGTGTTTTAGAGGGTGTGACGGAGATGACCGAGCTTATGGGCAGTGAGGTCTATGCATATATAAGATACGGCTCGGCGAGACTCACGGCAAGACTCAAGCCCGACACCTCGGCAAAGACCGACAAGCCGATAAGGTTCGCAATAGATGAAAACAAAATTCATCTTTTTGACAAACTGACGGGCATGACGATATAATTTTATTTCTGAAATATAAACAAAAGGATTGGAAGGGTAATACTGTTACAATCCTTTTAAACTTTGTTTAAAAAAGATGAAAATCATTTGAAAAAATTTGACTTTTCAGGCGGGTATTGGTATTATATACGGGAATATTATATTCAAAAAACGGAGGAAAAACTAATGTCACAGATTATAAATGTATTGCTTATTATCAACCCTTGTGCGGGCAAGACAAGCAAGAGACCTCAGGTTTATGACATCATAAAGCATTTCCCTGAGAATTATAAATTCACAACCGAGTTCACACGGTGCAGCGGCGACGCCACAAGAATTGTCAAAGAAAAAATAGACGGTCACGATATTGTTGTATGCGCCGGCGGTGACGGAACGCTCAACGAGGTTATAAACGGAATTATGGAAATGCCAAAGCGTGTGCCTATCGGTTATATTCCCATAGGTTCAACAAACGACCTTGCCACAACTCTCGGTATTCCGTCAAAACTTCAAGACGCAGTTGAAAATATAGTCTGCGGTCACATGAACTGGTATGACATCGGGCTTTTCAACAACAGGTATTTTACATATACCGCCGCTTTCGGCGCTTTCACAAAGTCAAGCTATAACACACCGCAGAAGCTGAAAAACCGCTTCGGTCACGCCGCCTATATCATGAACGGTCTGACGGAGTGGAAGAATATTGAAAGTATTCACGCCGTGGTCGAGTGCGATCAGGGCACATTTGAGGGTGATTTCGCATTCGGCACAATAACCGACTCAACCTCAGTCGCCGGTCTTTTCAAGCTTGACGCCAATGAAGTCAGACTTGACGACGGAAAATTTGAGCTTGTTCTTGTCAGCGCTCTTAAAAATCTTGCGCAGGCTCCGACGCTTCTCAGACAGATGCAGAAGCAGAACTATGACGGAAAGAGAATTTTCATGTTCCACACAAGCAAGGTCAAGATAACCTTTGACAGAGAAATCCCGTGGACAGTTGACGGTGAATTCGGCGGCGCTCACAAGGAGATCATAGCCCATAATCTTTCAAGGGCAATCAGAATTTTTGCCCCCGCAGGTCCGCTCTTTGACGCTGTTGTTCCGACCCTCAGCTTTGACGAAGAAAAGCCTGAGGAAGAGATAATTCCCGAAGAAGAAAAGACAGAAGAATAATTTATTAAAATGATAATGGGGGCTGTGCTAAATGCGACAGTCCCTCTTATTTGGGAGAGCTTATGACTGCGTTATTACTTATTGTTATTTATATTGCTTTTATATCACTGGGACTGCCCGATTCTCTCTTTGGCTGTGCGTGGCCCGTCATGCAGCTTGATTTTAATGTGCCGCTGTCATACGCGGGCGCAGTCACAATGACAATAGCTTTCGGCACTGTCGTTTCGAGTGTTTTTTCAGACAGACTGACAAAAAAATTCGGTACAAGAGTTGTCACCGTTTTCAGCGTTTTTCTGACGGTTATTGCTCTTTTTGGCTTTTCAATGTCCGACGCATACTATAAATTATTTATCTGGGCTGTGCCCTACGGTCTCGGGGCGGGCGCAATAGATGCGGCGCTCAACAACTATGTCGCCGTGCACTATGCGTCAAGGTATATGAACTGGCTTCACTGCTTCTGGGGCGCAGGGGCAATGATAAGCCCTTACATAATGGGGCACTTTCTCTCACAGGACGGAAACTGGCACAAGGGCTATTCAAGCGTCGGTCTTATTCAGGCGGCGATTTTAGTTATTCTTATCGCTTCTCTCCCGCTGTGGAAAAAAGTCAGAACCACCGAAGAAGCCGAGAGCGAAAAGCATAGAGAAACCCTGAAAATCAGAGATGTAATAAAAATCAAAGGCGTGAAATTCGTCTTTCTCGGAATGTTTGCCTACTGCTCGCTCGAGGCGACCGCTTTTGCGTGGACAAGCAGCTTCTTTGTCAGCGGCAAGGGTCTTTCGCCCGACACTGCGGCAAGGTATGCGGCGCTGTTCTATATCGGAATAACCGTCGGCAGACTTCTCTGCGGCTTCGTTTCCGACAGGCTCGGCGATTATAAGATTATCGGCATAGGTCTTGTGCTCATTGCCGGAGGAATAATCACTCTTCTTTTCGCCCAAAACAATATATTCTGCCTTATAGGAATTCTCGTCACCGGCATAGGCTGTGCGCCCGTTTATCCGGCGCTTATTCACATTACCCCGACAACCTTCGGTGAGGATAAGTCTCAGTCTATAGTCGGTCTTCAGATGGCTTCGGCTTATATCGGCTCGACCTTTATGCCGCCTGTTTTCGGTCTTATCGCAAACAGCATAAGCATTTCATTGTTCCCCGTGTTCTTAGGCGTATTCGGCGTATTGACGGCGGTTATGATTATGATGCTGTCGGGCAGCACTAAAAAGGCATAAAGAAAAAGCTCTGCAATGTAACCAAAGAGCATACAAAAACAAATATTTTCACAAAACAAAACCGGCTGAAAGAGGTTTTCTCAATCAGTCGGTTTATTGTCTGTTTTAATATCAGCCGTAAATCTTGTGAAGTCTGTCGGCTATGGCCTTGATAAATTCATCTGTTGTGACGGCTGTCGGCTTCTCGCCCTCCCAGAGAACGGCAAGGTCCTTTGTCATAACGCCGCTCTCTATCGTGTCAAGAGACGCCTTTTCAAGATTGTCGGCGTATTTCATAAGCTCATTATTCCCGTCAAGCTCGCCTCTCTTTCTGAGAGCGCCGCTCCAGGCGAAGATAGTGGCTATCGGGTTAGTCGAGGTCTTTTCGCCCTCAAGATAGCGGTAGTAGTGTCTTGTGACCGTGCCGTGTGCGGCTTCATACTCATAGTTTCCGTCGGGGGAAACGAGAACGCTTGTCATCATGGCCAGTGAGCCGAAAGCGGTTGAAACCATGTCGCTCATAACGTCGCCGTCATAGTTTTTGCAAGCCCAGATATAGCCGCCCTTTGAGCGGATAACTCTTGCTACGGCGTCATCAATAAGGGTGTAGAAGTATTCGATGCCCGCTTCTTCAAACTTTTCCTTATATTCCTTTTCGAATATATCGGCGAAAATGAGCTTGAAGGTCTGGTCATATTTTTTTGAGATAGTATCTTTTGTTGAGAACCATAAATCCTGCTTTGTCGAAAGAGCAAAATTGAAGCAGGCACGGGCAAAACTGTTTATTGAGCTGTCCTTATTATACTGCCCCTGAACAACGCCGCCGCACTCAAAGTCATAGATTGTCTCTCTTGTTTCTTTACCGTCCTTATCGGTGAAAACAAGCTCAGCCTTTCCCTCGGGGACTCTCATTTCAGTTGCCTTATATACGTCGCCGTATGCGTGACGGGCAATGGTGATGGGGGCTTCCCAGTTCTTGACCATGGGCTTTACGCCGCTGACAAGAATAGGTGCACGGAAAACCGTACCGTCAAGGATAGCTCTTATAGTGCCGTTGGGGCTTTTCCACATTTCCTTGAGATTATATTCCTCAACACGCTGTGCGTTGGGGGTGATGGTTGCGCACTTGACGCCGACATGATATTTCTTTATAGCTTCGCCTGCGTCAAAGGTAACCTTGTCATCGGTTTCATCTCTGTATTTAAGACCGAGGTCATAATACTCCGTCTTGAGGTCAACAAAAGGAAGAATTAATTCATCCTTTAACTGCTGCCAGATAATTCTTGTCATTTCGTCGCCGTCCATCTCGACAATGGGGGCGGTCATCTTAATTTTATCCATTTACTTTCACTCCTTCGAAAAAAATACTTCAATATTTTAACAGATAAAAGTGAATAGGTCAACCTTTCTATTAATAATAATTGCGAGGTGAACCGACGGCAAGAGTGCATTACGGCTTTCTTTTATGAGAAATACGTCGAGGATACGGGGGAAATAAAAAAGGGACTGCCGCATTCAGATGCAGAAAGCGTTTTCTTCACCCCGAAGCCGTATAAAGATACTGCGAGTGGGTGAAAAAACGGTTAAAAAAGCAAAATCTTTCTGATTATATATCAATTTGATATTTTGCTTTTTGTTCTGCGCTGAATGCGACAGCCCCATAAGAGTTATTTATGAGCCTCAATTATCTCCCTGACCTTGTCGGGCTTTCTGCTCGTTATATTATCAACCTGCATAGCGAGCATCCTTATGATGTCGTTTTTGCCGTCAACCGTCCAGACAGACACTAAAAGCCCGTTCTCGTGAAAAGTATCGACAAGCTCCTTTGAAGCGCCTTTATAGCTCAGGTTTATTCCGACCGCACCGAGTTCTTTTACCTTATCGGCGAGAGACTGAAGATACTGCTTGTCGGTGTTTCTTTTTTTGTCAACATCTGCATTGAGATAATATGAAATGTCGGGGCTGTGTTTTTTAACGGCTTCAACATCTTTTTCTTCAATGCCCGTGTAGAAAACACGGTCTGTGAGGTTAAGCGACTTTATAAGCGACTGAACGCCCGAAAGGTTCTGAGCCTGCTTTATATCGAGGTTTGCCCTGACGCCGCTTTCGCTGACAAAGCTGAGAGCCTGAGAAAGAGTTACACTGTTTTCATTCACCTTGCTGTGAGCAAGAACGGGCGTTCCGTCTTCGGAGAACATTATGTCAACCTCGATTATATCCGCGTTCTGTGCGCCTATACGCATACTTTCAAGGGAATTGTCCTCAGTACCGAGACAGCCTGTGTGGGCTGTGACGGTGAAGCTGTCGGGGAGAGTGAATTTAAGGCTATCAAGTTTTTTGCTTCTGACGCCCGAATAAACGCTCAGTGCGCCGATAACTATTGAAGCAGTGCATACGCCTGTCAGAATTATTTTAGATTTATTCATAGCAATCACTTTTTAAGACTTTTGTAGTAGTTCATCAGACAACCCTCAAGAATGATTGTCTTTTCATTTTCCGTCAGACCTTTGACATAAAGAGTGATATCCTCAACGCCGCTTGAGGTGATAACCTTAGCGGGAATCTCCTCCTGACCGTTCTTTATAGCTTCTCTTATTCCCGGCACGAACACATAGTCGCCGTGTGAGTAGTTGAACTCTCTGTCCTTGTCAATAGTGAACGGGAGAATACCCCAGTTTATGCAGTTGGAGCGATAACGCTTTGTCGCAAACTCGTAGCAGATGTTTGCAAAGCCGCCGAGTACCTTCTGACATGAAGCCGCCTGTTCTCTTGCCGAGCCGTCGCCGGGCTTTCTTGCGAATACGCATGAGCCGAACTGTGTGTGCTTCACAGTTTCTGCGGCGTTATCAGTGACCTTTGAAAGAACATCAATAAGCTCCTGAACCTCTTCGCCGTCACGTCGCTTCTGCTCCGTTTCGGCTATTGCCTTTGAACGGGGAACATACTGAGGCTCTCTTCTTGAAAGAGCGAACTGTGAAAGTCTTATCGGGTTTGAACGGTAGCTTGAGGTTTCGCCCGAGGGGATAAGCTCATCTGTCGTTGTGACATCGTCGTGAAGAACACAGGCGAGCTTTAAGAGAAGATTGTCTTCAAGCTGATACATCTTCGGCCAATCTGTGATATTAGGACCAAAACGAAGCTCTGTGTTTTCGTCAGCCTTGCCGAAGCCGTTATAGACTCTTCTGTTATATACTTCCTTGTCAAAGCTGTATTCGTATTTCTTCGCTTCATAATCTATATCGGTCGCCGCAGTGAGAACGCCCTTGTTTCTCGCCGTAGCGGCGATTGAAAGAGCGTCAACAAGAGCAACGGCGGAAAGCTGACCGTCGCCGGGCTTGCTGCCCTCACGGTTGGGGAAGTTTCTTGTTGTGTGGCGGATAGAAAGACAGTTGTTACCGGGCACGTCGCCTGCGCCGAAGCACGGACCGCAGAAGCAGGGCTTGAAGACTGCGCCCGCAGAAAGAAGTCTTTCCTGAACGCCGTTTCTGATAAGTGCGATATTGACGGGCACTGATGACGGATAGACATTGAGACTGAAATATCCGTCGCCTGTGTCACAGCCGTCGAGAATATCGGCCGCGCCGCAGATATTGTCAAACATACCGCCCGAACAGCCTGCGATAACGCCCTGATCAATGTGAAGAACACCGTCTCTGACCTTTTCTTTGAGACTGAAGTTGACCTTTGAGCCGAACTGCTCCTTAGCGGCTTTTTCAACGCTGTCAAGAATATCAAGCGGATTTTCCTGAAGCTCGTGAATAGTGTATGCGTTCGAGGGGTGGAAGGGGAGAGCTATCATATTTTCGAGCGTAGAAAGGTCAATTCTGACCATACTGTCATAATAGGCAACCTTTTCGGGTCTGAGCTCTTTATACTCTTCCTTTCTGCCGTGGTTTTCATAGAATTCTCTGACAGTGTCATCCGTCTGCCAGATTGATGAAAGACAGGCGGTTTCTGTTGTCATAACGTCAATGCCTATTCTGAAATCCATCGGGAGATTTTTGACGCCCGGACCGACAAATTCAAGAACCTTGTTTGTGACAAGCGCCTCCTTAAACACTCTGCCGCACAGAGCAATAGCGACGTCGTGAGGACCTATGCCCTTTTTCGGCGCGCCCTCAAGATAGACGAGAACGACATCGGGGCGCTTGACATCATAGGTGTTTGAGAGAAGCTGTTTGACAAGCTCGGGACCGCCCTCACCGATACCCATTGTGCCCATTGCACCGTAGCGGGTGTGGCTGTCAGAGCCTAAAATCATTTTTCCGCAGCCGGTCATCATTTCTCTTGCGAACTGGTGAATAACCGCTTCGTTTGCGGGGACATAGATACCGCCGTATTTTTTCGCCGCAGAGAGACCGAAAATATGGTCGTCTTCATTGATTGTGCCGCCGACAGCGCAAAGGCTGTTGTGGCAGTTCGTCATAGCGTAGGGAACGGGGAATTTGTCAAGCCCGCTGGCTCTTGCCGTCTGGATAATTCCGACATAGGTTATATCGTGTGAAATAAGGGCGTCGAACTTTATTTTCAAAGAGCTGTCGTCACCCTTGTTGTGAGCGTTCATTACACCGTATGCGATAGTGCCTTTGCGATACTTTTCTCTGTTGTCGCATACGCCAATGCTTTTAAGGTATGCGGCGCAGTCATTTGTTTCGGCGTCAAGCACCTTTTCGCCGTCAACAAGATAAACGCCGTGGTTTATTACATCTATCATCTTAATACACTCCTTTTCGGGCGGTGAAAAAACGCATACCGCCGATAATATGTAATTATATATCAAAATAAACTGTCTTGCAACATAAATTTATAAGGATTTATTTTTAAAAACTGTGGTATTGCAGGAAAACTTGTGATATAATTCTAATAACTGTGATAAAATGGAGACAGTATTGACTGACAGGAGGGTTTATAATGTTTAAAACCGTGAACGGTCTTGAAATAAACTATGTTCTTGAGGGTGAGGGCGACCTCGTTGTGCTTCTGCACGGCTGGGGCTCAAACATCACTCTTTTTGATAACCTTATTCATCTTTTAAGCTCAAAATACAGAGTGCTTGCGCTCGATATGCCCGGCTTCGGTCAGAGCGACGAGCCTTCAGAGGTGTGGGACGTCGATAAATACACCGATTTCGTAATAGATTTCATAAAAGATTTCGGTGCGGATAAGATTACTCTTCTCGGTCATTCTTTCGGCGGCAGAGTGATTATCAAGATGAACGCAAGAGAAAATCTGCCTTTTGAGATAGAAAAAATTATTCTTGTTGACTCCGCCGGCGTAAGACCCAAGGTCAGCGCAAGCCAGAAGATAAAGCAGGGCGTTTTCAGAAAAACAAAGAAAATTCTGACCTCGGACGCAGTGACAAAAATGTTCCCGAACCTTATGGATAACCTCAGAAGCATGAACGGCTCGGCTGACTATCTCGCCGCTTCGCCGATTATGAGACAGATTTTAGTCAAGGTTGTCAATGAAGACCTTCAGGAGCTTTTCCCGCTTGTTAAGGTCCCTACGCTTCTTATATGGGGTGAAAATGACACGGCAACGCCCGTTTCGGACGCAAGGATTATGGAACAGACAATGAAAGACGCAGGGCTTGTTATTATCCCGGGCTGCGGTCACTACTCCTTCCTTGAGGGTCAGGTCATGTTTAACCGTGTTATAGCATCGTTTATGAATTTATGAGGTGAAAATAATGACAGACAATAACATAATTTATTATTTCTGCGCCTATCTGACATTCTTTCTGGCATATTTATTTGTCCTGATTGATTCGGTGCATTTCTTCCAGCTCAATTCATACCGTCATGATACCCACAGAAAATGGCTTCGTGAGAATAAGAGAAAGTTTATTTCACCTGTTATTTTTGCATTGCTCGCTTTTGCCGTATATTTTATCCCCGTTGATTTCTGGCATCAGATGGCGACGGTATGCGTTTTCGGCTTAATGGCAATAATAAAAATTCCCGCAAGGGGCAAAAAGCCGCTTGTTTATACGGCAAGGGTCAAGAGAATGTTTCTCACGGCGATGATAATTACATTCGTGCCGATTATACTTGTTAATGTATTCGTTAAAGACTCCGTTATCATGACGGCTGTTTTCTGCGGTTATATCGCTCTGTCCTCAGTTATGATGCTTATAGCCGACTTTTTCAACAAGCCTATGGAAAAGTCGATAAATAACTCTTACATCAGAGACGCAAAAAGGATTTTAAAGAGCTGCCCCGACCTCAAAATCATCGGCGTCACAGGCAGCTTCGGCAAAACAAGCGTAAAATATTATCTGAACTCCCTCTTACAGGCAAAATATAACGTTCTTATGACGCCCGAAAGCTATAACACTCCCATGGGCGTTGTCAAGACAATCAGAGGCTCGCTTAAATCAACACACGAAATCTTCATCTGTGAAATGGGCGCAAAGTGGGTCGGCGATATCAAGGAGCTGTGCGACATAGTTCACCCTCAGCACGGCGTTATCACCTCCATAGGTCCTCAGCACCTTGAAACCTTCGGCTCGCTCGATAATGTCAAGAGCACAAAGTTTGAGCTTGCCGATTCTCTGCCCGAGGGCGGACTGCTGTTTCTCAATATGGACGATAAAAATATTCAGTCCGTCGAGAAAAAGAGACCTTATATCTCATACACGGTCAACGGCGACGGCGACTATAACGCAACCGATATTTCTGTTTCTTCAAGAGGTACAACATTTAAGGTGACCGCTAAAAACGGTGAAAGCGAAACCTATACGACAAAGCTTCTGGGCGTTCAGAGCGTTGTCAATATTACAGGCGCAATAGCTATTGCCAATCAGTTCGGTATTCCCCTCAGAGCCTTAAAGGGTCAGGTCAGAAAGCTCGAGGTCGTGCCGCACAGGCTCGCCCTGACGGATAACGGCTCGGCTATTATCATTGACGACGCATACAACTCAAATCCATCAGGCTCAAAGGCGGCTCTTGATGTGCTTTCGCTCTTTGAAGAGTTCAAGATAGCCGTCACACCCGGTATGGTTGAGCTTGGCGAAAAACAGTTCGAGCTTAACAAGGAGTTCGGCAAACAAATGGCGGATGTCTGCGACTATGTAATCCTTGTCGGCAGAAAACAGGCTGTTCCCATGAAAGAGGGTCTTCTTGAAAAAGGCTTCGACGAAAGAAAAATTTATGTCGCAAGCACAGTCAATGAAGCCATCACTCACGCATACGCCCTCAATTCTAAGGGCAGAAAGAAGGTTATTCTTCTTGAGAACGACCTCCCCGATAACTACTGAAAAGAAAGATAACGTGTAGGAAGGAAAGTGTTTTGTTATGAAGATAAGAGTTGCCGTTCTGTTCGGCGGCAAAAGCACCGAGCACGAAATTTCAATTATTTCGGCTATTCAGGCTATAGGCTATTTAAACGAAGAAAAATATGACATAGTTCCCGTCTATATCACAAAGAACAACGAGATGTTCACGGGCGAATTTGTCGGCGAGATAGAAAGCTATACCGATATCAAGGGACTTTTAAGGCGCAGTAAGAGAATAACCTTTGTCCGTGACGGCGATAAGGTCAAGATGATACGCTACCCCTCAGGTCTTTTTTCAAAAGGCGAAATGGGTACTATTGACGTATTCTTCCCCATTGTTCACGGCACAAACTCCGAGGACGGCACTCTCCAGGGCTATATAAAGATGCTCGGCGCGCCCTATGTCGGCTGTGATGTTCTCTCCTCCGCCGTCGGTATGGATAAATATGTCATGAAAACCGTTTTAAAGGATAACGGCGTCCCCGTTCTTGACTGCAAGGTGTTCACTTCAAAGATGTATGACGAAGACCTTGACGGCATTGTTGAAACGGTCGAAAACGAGATAGGTTACCCTGTTATCGTAAAGCCCATTGACCTCGGTTCGTCAATCGGTATTTCAAAGGCAAAAGACAGAGACGGTCTCTATAACAGCCTTGAAAACGCTTTCAGCTTTGCAAACAAAATACTTATAGAAACGGCTGTTCAGAATTTAAAGGAGATAAACTGCGCAGTTCTGGGCGACTATGAAGAGGCAAGAGCTTCCGAGTGTGAAGAGCCTGTCAACGGCGACGACATTCTTTCTTTCTCGGATAAATATCTCAAGAACGGCTCTTCAAAGGGAGGTAAGCTCGGCGGCGCTAAATTCGGCGGTGCAAAATTCGGCGGCTCAAAGCTCTCAGGAGCAAAGACAGGCGGCGGCTCAAAGAGCGGCAGTCAGGGTATGGCTTCACTTTCAAGAAAGATTCCCGCCGAAATCACAGACGAACAGAGAACATATATAAGAGAACTTGCCGTGAAAGCGTTCAAGTGTCTGGGCTGCTGCGGCGTTTCAAGAATTGATTTTATGATGAATAAAGAGACAGGCGAAATCTGGCTCAACGAAATAAATACAATTCCCGGCTCACTTTCGTTCTATCTCTGGGAACCGATAGGCACTCCCTACACAAAGCTTCTTGACGAAATGATTTCTCTGGCTCTCAAAAGAGAAAGACAGGAGAACGCACTTGTCTATACATTTGACTCCAATGTTCTTGAGGGCGTGCGTTTCTCAGGCGGCGCAAAGGGAGCTAAAGGCGGCGCAAAAATGTAAAAAATAAGGAGCTGTCGCATTTAGCGCAGAACAAAAAGCAAAATATTAAATTGATAATATAATCAGAAAGATTTTGCTTTTTTAACCGTTTTTTCACCCACTCGCAGTATCTTTATACGGCTTCTATGTGAAGAAAACGCTTTCTGCATCTGAATGCGACAGCCCCTTTTCAAAATCAGAGGTAAAAAATGAAAACAGTATTTATCACGGGCGCATCACGGGGAATAGGCAGGGCGTGTGCGCTGAAATTTGCCGAAAACGGATACACCGTGCTTGCAAACTATTGCAGTAATGACGAAATGGCGCAGAGCCTTAAAAGTGAGATTGAAGCAAGGGGCGGCATATGTCGGCTTTATAAGTTTGACGTGTCCGACGCTGAAAAGGCGAAAGGGGCGATAGAAAGTGCAGTCGTTGATTTCGGTCAGATTGATGTTCTTATCAATAATGCGGGAATTTCGTCCTACGGATTTTTTGACTCACTCAGTGAAGAAGAGTGGGAGAGAACCTTTGCCGTCAACACTAAAGGCGCATTCAACTGTGCAAAGTATGCGTCAAAGTCAATGCTTCACAGACACAGCGGCAGAATAATCAATATTTCATCGGTCTGGGGTCTTGTCGGCGCAAGCCTGGAGGTTCACTACAGCGCTTCAAAGGCGGCTCTTATCGGCTTCACAAAAGCGCTTGCCAAAGAGCTCGGTCCAAGCAATATAACCGTCAACTGCATTTGCCCGGGGGCTATCGCCACAGACATGAATAGCGTTCACAGCGAAGAGACAATAGCTCAGCTCAGAGAGGAAACGCCTTTAATGCGTATAGGTAAGCCAGAGGATGTGGCAAATCTTGCTTTTTTTATTTCGGGGGAGGAGGCCTCTTTTATCACGGGGCAGGTAATTTCGGTTGACGGCGGCTTTGCGCTTTAAAGACGAAATGTTTTCACAATTTATTAATACTTTTTAATAATCATTTATTCTTAGCCTAAAAATACGTCAGATGAACAACAAAAATAAAATTATTGTATTGTTTCTTCTGCTCAAAAGAGCCTCTTCAAAATAAAAACTAAAAAAAACAGGCAAAAACATTAAAAAAATTTGAATAAACGGTTGACACGCCGTGAATATTGTGATAATATATAGACAATCTAAAGGGGCGACCCTTTACATTTTACGAAAGGAGAAAAAGAATAATGGATCTTTACCAGTTAATTCTTGATGCAATTTATCGTATTTTAAAGGCTCTTTTTGATAAGTTTGCAGGTACAGAAATCGAGTAATTTTTAAGTTTTTTTGATTCTTTTCGAAGGGAGGATACTTACCAATGAAACTCAACGATTTTAGAGATGCTTTCAGAGCTATCTGGAACCTTTTCGTTTACATCTTCTGCAAGGAGACAGGTGCAAACGGCGACGAATACTACAGATAATCAGATTTGATTAAAAAACAGGAACTGCACAATAGTGCAGTTCTTTTTTTTTTGCAAAAATGATAATCCGCCGGCTCAGCCGGTGGATTTTTTTCGCCCGAAATCTTTGTTTACGGTAAGCTATATAACGAGAGCGAAGAAAAGTTAAAGCATTTCGATGAAATTTTTAGAGAGAATATTTATCTTCCGACTGTTTTAACTTAAACAGTCAGAAACGGGCAATACTTTATTTATACAGCCGTGTTGCTTCAAATGACCCGTGTGCGTTTGATAAAGAAATACGAGTAAGTTTAATTAATCGTATAATAGGAATACTATACGATTAAAGCAAGAGGAAATAATATGAACCGAAGCTTTTTACAAAAAATAAGAACAGTAAAACCAGCCGATATTTTGTCCTTTTTTCTCTTTCTTACAGCTTTACCCATTTCTTTTTTCTACCGAAAGAAGAGAAAACATATCTGGCTTATCTGTGAATACGGGTCTGAGGCGAGGGACAACGCTTATTATCTTTTTCGCTATCTGAGAGAAGAGAGAAAAGATGTTGACGCAGTGTATGCGCTAAACCGCAAAAGCATCGACAGAGACAGGGTTATAACAATCGGAGAGGTTGTAAATTACGGTTCATTGAGGCACTGGATATATTATCTGTCCGCCGAGGTCAATATAAGTTCACAGAAGGGCGGAAAGCCAAATGCCGCGGTCTGCTATTTTCTTGAGGTTGTGACAGGGCTGCTGAAAAACACAAGAGTTTTTCTTCAGCACGGAATAATCAAAGACGATCTTCCTTTTCTTCACTATGACAAGACAAAAATCAGCCTTTTCATGTGCTCAACCCAAAGAGAATTTGAATTTGTCAGAGACACATTCGGCTACCCTGACGGTGCGGTAGTGCTCACGGGTCTTTGCCGATATGACAATCTTTTCTCAGTTGAAAAGGGGAAAAGCATAGCTATAATGCCGACATGGAGGGAGTGGCTTTTTAAACCGGGTCAGATGGAGGCGGTTGAAAACACCACTGACTTTAAAGAAACCGTATTTTATAAAAACTGGTCACACCTCATAAAAGAGCTTCTCACAGCACTTGAAAAAAGCAGTGTAAAAATCAAGGTCTGTATTCACAGAAATCTTCAGCAGTATAATGAATACTTCCGTGAAATTGACCCCTTTTTAGAAGTTGTTGACCTCTCAAACAGCGATGTAATTGACGTTCTGAAGGAATCGTCATGCTTGATTTCTGATTACAGCAGTGTCGCCATAGATTTTGCATACCTGAGAAAACCGCTCGCGTATTATCAGGCAGATTATGAACAGTTCAGAAAAAATCATCTGCCCGAGGGTTATTACGATTATGAAAAAGACGGCTTCGGGAGGGTTTTCCATGAGGAAAAGTCTCTCGTTGATTGGGTGAAAAAAATGAATGAAAACGGCTTTGTGATGGAGAGGGAATACGCTGAACGGGTGGAGAAATTCTTCACATTTCGCGACAGAAAGTATTGCGAAAGAAACTATAACGCTATAGTTAAAATGCTGGAGGAAAAGAATGAAAAAAGAAAATAATGCCCCGATTGATTTTGTGATTGCGTGGGTTGACGGCGGCGACAAGCAGTGGCTCGCCGAAAAGAATAAATATCTCGCTGAATATTTCGGGCTTGAAAACGTAATAGATCAGGGCGAATACCGTTACCGTGACTGGGAGCTTATGCCCTATTGGTTCAGAGCCGTTGAGAAGTATGCGCCCTGGGTAAGGACAATTCATTTTGTCACCTGCGGTCAGCACCCCGACTGGCTGAAAAAGGATCACCCTAAGCTTCACTATGTCGATCATAAGGACTATATCCCAAAGGAATATCTGCCCACCTTCAACTCGCATACAATAGAGCTGAATATGCACAGAATTGAGGGGCTTTCCGAGCAGTTTGTCTATTTCAATGACGATATGTTCATCACAAAGCCCGTAAAGCCCGAGGATTTTTTTGAAAACGGCTTGCCTAAGGACGTTTTTGCGCTCGACTGCATATATCACGCCGAGGGCAGTGCGGGACCTTATAACAGCAATGATATTACGGTTATAAATAATCATTTCAATAAGGACGAGCAGTTTAAAAAGCACCGTAAAAAATGGTTTAAGCTCTGCTACGGCAAAAAAAAGCTTTATCAGACAGCGGTGCTTCTCCCGTGGCACTGGTTTCCGGGGTTTTATTATCAGCATCTGCCGGAGAACTTTCTTAAATCTACTCTTGAAGAGGTCTGGGAAAAGGAAGGGAAGCTGCTTGACGAAACGTCACGCTCAAAGTTCAGAGGCAAGGAGCAGGTCAATCAGTGGCTTTTCAAGTACTGGCAGCTTGCCAACGGGAAATTTATGCCTAAAGCGATTAAAGACGGTCGCTGTTATCACCTCAAAGACAAGGGCGTCGAAGACCTTTGTCAGAGCATACGCGAAAAAAAATATCAGCTTATATGTATCAATGACACAGATAAAACAACCGATTTTGAACAGAAGAAGGCTGATATAATCAAGGCTTTTGAGGCTGTTCTGCCCGAAAAGAGCTCTTTTGAATGTTAATTTGGGAGATGAATTTTTAATTGAAGAGAATAATAAGCGATTTAAAAAAATACGGGGGCTACACCGTCTATGCGGCTAAGTCACAGCTCAGAGCCGAGGTTGCAAACTCAAAGCTCAACTGGATATGGTGGGTGCTTGAGCCTTTCTGCTTCATGCTTGTGTATGCATTTGTTTTCGGCGTTATTTTCAATGCCGCCGAGCCGCATCACGGTCTCTTTATTTTCGTCGGTCTTTCGGCGTGGCAGTTTTTCAGCCGTTGTGTCAAGCACAGCGTCGGTCTTATCAAAAAGAGGCGCCAGATAATAGCTAAGGTCTATCTGCCCAAATACATGCTGGTTCTTCAGGAGGTAATGGTTGACGGATTCAAAATGCTTATCTGTATGGTTATTTCAGCCGCTATGGTTGTCTATTACAGAGTCGGCTTCACAAAACAGATTTTTATGTTAGTGCCCGTTCTCGGCGTTCTGATACTCTTCTCATTCGGCGTGAGCTGTTTTGTCATGCACGCGGGCGTTTATCTTGACGACCTGACAAATATTATTGATATAGTTATGAGATTTCTCATTTATTTCGTCGGTGTTTTCTATTCCATACCGAAGAGAATACCCTCTCCCTACAGCGACTATCTCTCAAGGTGGAACCCTATGGCGTTTATCGTCAACAGCGTGAGAAATATTCTTATCTATCACACACCGGTTGATTATTCAATGCTTATTTTCTGGGGGATTGTGTCGCTTCTTCTTTGCTACACGGGAATTCAGCTTATTTATAAGAACGAGAACTCATACATTAAGGTGGTCTGATGAACGATATTGCAATTTTAGTTAAAGATTTGAAGATACGCTATCAGAGTATAAACGCATCTTCTGTCAAAAAAGGATTTTTTTCGAAGAAGGATAAAAAAAGCAAAACCTATGAAGCGGTCAAGGGAATAAGCTTCTGTGTCAAAAAAGGCGAAATTCTCGGCATTATAGGAAAAAACGGCTGCGGAAAATCCACTATGCTCAGAGCTATTGCGGGGATATATTCACAGGATGAAGGCATTATCGAAACCTTCGACAACAAGGTTGCGCTCATGGCAATCGGCGTCGGCTTTCAGCCCAGTCTGACAGGCAGGGAAAATATCATGCTTTCAGGCAGACTTTTAGGTTTTGATGAAGAAGAAATGCTTAAATATGTTGATGATATAATCGAGTTTTCAGAGCTTGGTCCATTCATTGACAAGCCCGTCAGAACATATTCAAGCGGTATGCACTCGAAGCTCGCTTTCTCAATCACCTCGGCGCTTGAGCCTGACATAATGCTTCTTGACGAGGTCTTGAGCGTCGGCGATCAGCATTTCAGAAAAAAGAGCCTTGCGAGAATGAGAGAGCTTATAGGTAAGAATGACAGAACCGTTGTTATCGTGTCTCACAGCACATCGACTCTTCTTGAGCTTTGCGACAGAGTGCTGTGGATGCATGACGGCAGACTGAAGAAAATAGGCGATCCCCGTGAAGTTTTAAGGCAATACAGAGTTTTCATGGAGCAGGGCGACGATCTTTCGGCGGATACCGCTGAGGACGCCGAGTGCGCTTCTTTTGACGCAGAGCTTGAGGAGGGCGCGCAGGATGACGGATATGACTCGGCTGAATAACACGGCGTATTCATGTATTATTAAGGACAGGTTTTGATATATGAGAGCATCTAACATTAACGGCAGCGTCAGCTTAACGGGCGTTGAACGAAGCAATAAAAGTCTTGTTCTGAAATTTGACGGCGTATATGCGTGGTCCGAAGAAAAAAGGCTTTACGCTTATTCAGAGGGCACAGAAGAAAGAATTGATGTTTCGGGGCTTGACAAATCACTTGACTACTGCATTAAATGCTGGAGCAGAAGAGGGAATTCAAGGCGTAATGTTGTCAGAATAAAAATTGACAGAGACGAGCTTTTTAAGGGGAAGATTATTATTCCCGATATTTTCAGCGTTTTTGAAATATTTGAAAAAGTCAGAAATTCATCAGACGTATATTTTGTTTTATTCGGCAGTGAAGACCGCACCGAGCAGTCCGAAGCCGAGGCTGACGACAGCGATGATATACATCATATTAACTATATTCTCGGCTCGTCGCAGGTTCTTGAAGATTTTGTCGAGGGCGACGGTGTTTTTGCCTCGGGCGTTATCACTGACAGAAGAATGTTTCTTCTGCGTAATTTCATTGAGGGCGGCGACGGCTTCTGGACATTGTGCCTTGCTTCACCGGAGGAATATATAAAAAGGCTAAAGCTGAGAGACGGGTTTGACGGTGCAATGCTTTCGGTTTCGTATCCAAAGTGGCGAGAGAAAAGCCTTTGTCTTTCCTTGGGCGGCGAAAAGCCCTCGGGTCTTGAAAATATTGAGAGCTTTTATATATATGACAAAGGCAAGGCGACTTTATATCAGGGTGCGGCTTCATATGACAGTGAAAGAGGAGAAATTAAACTCAGCCCCGATTTAGTGTCAATCATGGTGAACCTCTATTACACCCATTCAAAAATGTTGAGAGTGAAGCCCGTCTTTATGGCAAAAAAACACGGAAGATATACCTGCTTTGAGTGCAGAAGCGAGGCGCAGTATTTGGAAAAGGAAAATGAATACGGCAAGAATATTAAAAGGTATGCACCGCACTTCACTTATCAAGCTGAGGAGGAAGACGACAGAGATCTTGCGATAATGCCGTATTTCTCTTCAAACGGATATTTAAAGCTTCTGATAAAGCCTAAGGAGACTGTCTTTAACGAGCTGGCAACGGCGAAGGTCAGAAAAATTAAGCTCGACGGCAGTATTCTGCGCATACGCATGAGCCTTATTAAGACCGATTATGAGATAAAAGAAATAGCTATGGTTCTTCGAAGCAAGGTCATGGAGAAAAAACACAGGTTCGACCTTGACATAAAGGAAAAGGGCGACCGGCTTGTCATTGACGCGAGCTTAAATCTTGAAGAGGTTGACTGGGAACAATTTTATTGGGACATCAAGGGCGTTGTCGAAAAAGACGGCACGGAATATGAACTCAGAATAAGAAATTATTCTAAAATAATGAAGCTGAAAATGCTTCTTAAAAATTATCAGTACCGCCTTTCTGACGGCGAACATGTGGTTTATCCATATATGTCAAAATCAAGAGGCTTTGCGGTTATGTACCGTGTCGCAACCGAAAACGACAGCCGCAAATTTGTCATGAAAGAGTATCTTGCACTTTTTCTTTATTATCTTCTGAGACCTTTCTGGCTTTCAAAGAACATATGGCTTGTCTATGAAAAATACAGCATCACCGCTCAGGATAATTCTCTTTGCTTTTTCCGCTACTGTATGGAAAAATTGCCCAAAAAGGAAAAGAGGCATATTTATTATGTCATTGACAAAAATTCAAGTGATTACGCCTATGTTGAGCAGTACGGCAAGAGAGTAATTTCGTTTCTGTCGCTCAAGCATATGATATATCTCAAGGCGGCCAAGCTGCTTATTTCGTCTGACACAAAAGCTCACTCGTATGCGTGGCATTCGCCGGCGAGCCTTTACCGTGAAATGATAGGCAGAAACCGACATGTTTTTCTCCAGCATGGCGTCATTTATTTCAAGAAATGCCATGAGGGGCTGAGAAAAAGCGGAACAAACGGCACCAACCTTTTTATTGTTTCGTCAGAAATTGAAAAAAGCATTATCAAGGAATATTTCGGTTATAATTCAAATGAGATTGCCGTCACCGGTCTTTCAAGGTGGGACGTGCTTCACGACACATCCGCACAGGGTGAAAAGCTGATTCTTATAATGCCGACATGGAGAAACTGGCTTGAAGAAGCGTCTCTTGAGACCTTCAGAGAGAGCGACTATTATAAAAATTATATGGCTCTTCTCAATGCTCCGGCTCTTCACAAGTTCCTTGAAGAAAAAAATGTGAAGCTCGTTTTCTATATTCACCCGAAGTTCAGGGAATATATAAGCTCCTTTGCCACTTCTTCACCTTTTATTGAAATGATTGAGTTTGGCTCAAGACCGCTTAACGAGCTTATCATGAAGTGTAACATGATGATAACAGACTATTCATCAGCCTGCTGGGACGTCTATTATCAGGGTAAGCCCGTGCTGTTTTATATCTTTGACTTTCGTCTTTATGACAGGGTTCAGGGCAGTTATATAGATATGCGCACCGAATCGTTCGGCGATGTCACCGATAATCTCGACGAACTGCTTGAGCTTATGAAAAAATATGAAGCGACCGGCTTTAAGGAAGAAGAAAAATATGCTCTTATGAGAAATGAGCTTCTGCCTTATCGTGATAACGATAATTCTCAGAGAACATATGAAGCCATACTTAAAAAGTTCTACCCTAAGAAATATAAGAAACTTATGAAAGCGAAAGAGGAAAGCTCTGACGCAAAATGATATAAAGGACTGAATATAATTGAAATCTAAACTGAAGATTTTGCTGTGGGTTTTTCTTGCCGCTGTTTTTGCTTTTTCCGTTTATCAGAATGTCAGCGTTTCTGTCAGAACCGAAGAAGCGGTTCAGAAGCTGGAACAGGTTCAGCAGACGGAGAAGCTGACAAAAAAGTCAAAAAAGATAATTGAGCAGTGGAAAGCCGAAAAAAATGACAAGCTGGTTGACGCCGCCTGCGCCTGCGGATTTTTTATCATTATAATGATGCTTGTCAGAAGCGTCGGCAGAGTTCAGGAGGCTCCGGGTCATATCTCAAAAGAAGAGGCACAGCGACTGGCCGGAGAAATTGATGAAGAATATATCAAAAACAATCAGCTTGTTGAAAAAAGATTACAGGGAAGCGAAGAGTTCGTGCCCGACAGTCTCAGTATGCCTAAACTCATATCGGCTGTGTTTGCCGACAGATGCGTCACCGTCAGATGGGAAAAGGTCAGCTATGCGCAAGGGTATATAATCTTCAGGCGTGAAGAGAATAAAAAATGGGTTCGTGTCGGCAAGGTCGGCAGTGAACAGACAGAGTTTTCAGACTATGCGCTTGAATCTGATAAGACTTATATCTATTCCGTTCGGGCATATCTTCAGCTCAGCTATAAGCGAATAACGAGTAAACTTGACGGTATGGGTCTTGAGGTCTATGTCAGCAGTGGCAATATGCCGGACACGCCTAAGCTATATAAAGAAACCGACGAGCAGGGCGGCAGACTTGTCGCATGGAATCCCGTTCAGGGGGCAAAGCTTTACCGAGTCTATCGTAAAGGCACAGACGGCACATGGGAGCTTCTTGACCGTGTGCCTAAGGAACAGCTCAGCTACAGCGACCCCCGGCTTAAAGAGGGAACAAGCGGAGTTTACACCGTCAGCGCATGTAAAATTATAAACAAGCACGCCGTTGTCGGTAGATATGACGAGACGGGTATAGAGATATAAGAAAGGGAACGGTATGGATATTCAGACTACTCTTATCGAAGAAATTTCAGCTCTGATGAAAAGCTCGGGTAGATGGGATTCTGTCGTGCTTATCATGGCGACGCTGCTGTTTGCCTATACAATGCTCCTTATTCTGAACAGAAAAAAGAGCAGGAAAGATGAGGACGTAAACAATGGATAAATCAAAGACGATTGAAGTACTTGACAAGAAGAACCGCTGCTACGGCTGCGGGGCTTGTTATAATGTATGCCCCAAGGACGCTATAAGCATGCAGTATAACAGCGAGGGCTTTCACGAGCCGGTCATTGACGAAAATCTCTGTATTTCCTGCGGAAGATGCGAAAAGGTATGCCCTGCGCTTCACCCGAAGAAGGATAACGACGCAGAGCCGCTTGTTTATTGTGTTAAGGCACATGACAAGGTCAGAAAAAATTCCACCTCAGGCGGTGTGTTCGCCGTTCTTTCGAATTGGATTTTAAAAAAGGGCGGCTATGTCTGCGGCGCAGAATATAATGACAGCTTTGAGGTCTGGCAGGCTATAGAAAACACTCCCGAGGGAGCAGAAAAGATAAAAAAGTCAAAATATGTTCAGAGTCAGACCGGTCTTATCTTCCGTCAGATAAAAAAACTTCTTGAAAGCGGCGAATATGTTCTTTTCTCGGGTCACCCCTGTCAGGTTGCGGGTCTTCATAATTATCTGAGTAAGAGCTATGACAAGCTCTTCACTATGGACATTATCTGTCACGGCTCGCCCGCTCCGATGAGCTGGAAGAAATATCTTGAAGAAAATGCAGATATAAAAAATCTTGAGTTTGTCGATTTCAGACACAAGGGCAATCACGGCTTTAAAAAACATCATATCTGTTTCAAATATAAAGACGGTAGGGAAGTTATTCAGGGCTCAAGAGAAAACCCGTATTTCTTCCATTTTTCGAGAAATCTCGGGCTTCGTTCCTCCTGCGCTCACTGTGAAAACGCAGTTTTTCCGAGGGTGAGCGATTTCACTGCGGGCGACTTCTGGGGCGCGGAAACATATTACCCCGAGCTTATTGATAACGATAAGGGCATTTCAGTTCTTATGCTCAACAATGAGCACGCAAGAAGCGTGTTCCCCGAGTTCAGAGATGATTTTGCGCTTCTTCAGAAGATAACGCCTCAGGAGGCGATGAAATCAAACCGTGCCAAGGTCTCAAGAGTTATGAGCCCGAACAGGGAACGTTTCTTTGAAATGCTTCAGAGCGGTGAAAAATTCAATGAGGCGGTCAGAAAGAATATCGGTCCGAAATTTGATATAGCGGTTTACGGCAACACGGTCGGCTCAAACTACGGCGGTGTTGTAACATATTATGCGCTTTATAAGGCTCTTCTGAATATGGGCTATTCGGTCACGATGATACGCCCACCCAAGAAAAAGAAGAAAAACGAAAAGCAGAAAAAGCCTCACTCGGTCAGATTCTGTGAAGAGAATATTATTCTTCAGGGCGAAAAGCCTGTTGAAAAATTCAAAGATTATAACAATATTGCCGACACCTTTATTTTAGGCTCTGATCAGGTCTGGAACTATAAACTTTTCAGCGGCAGAAGACTGACATTTTATTTTGATTTCATAAATGACGATAAAAAGAAAATCGCATACGCCGCTTCATTCGGTTTCGAAAAGCCGACGGTTCTTGAGACAAAGCCCGAGCTTTTCCCGATAATGAGCAGTCTTATGAAACGCTTTGACGCAATAGCCGTCAGAGAAGCCGACGGAGTTAATATCTGCCGTGACTATTTTGACGTCAAGGCAAAGCACGTCATGGACCCCGTCTTTCTTATAAGCCGTGAGGAATATTATGATATTGCCGAAAAAGCGAAACGCAAGCCCGAGGGCAGATATATTGCTGTCTATTCGCTCACACCGAAACCGTCTCTCAACAGAGCGCTTCAGTTTGGCTCAAAAACGCTCGGCATACCCCGTGTCAATATGTCAACGGGCAACCCCGAAAAGTGGAAGAGCAAGAAAAAGAACATAGACGAGCCTTATCTCGAAAACGTTCAGCTTGAAGAATGGCTTTATAACATCGGTCACTCGGATTTTGTTATGACCGACTCTTATCACTGCGTATGCTTCTCGATTATTTTCAGAAAGAATTTTGTTCTCGTTCAGGAGTCGTGGGCGGTTTCAAGAATAAAGTCGCTTCTGACAAAGCTCAATCTTCTTGACCGCTGGTTTGAGACGCCCGAAGAGCTTGAAGCAAACGCCGATGTTTTCACACGGGATATTGACTATGACGCAGTTTATGAAATTCTGAACAATGAGATAGAAGACTCAAGGCAGTGGCTCATAGACGCCATTGAACAGGATAAATCCGTCAAAGTCATTGACAGGCTCACTGACGGCTCGTCGAAGCTCAGACATCTTCGTGCGGCGGCGAAAATCACCGGCAGGTATAAGAAATATATTAAATATCTTGAAGCGAACAAGGAAGACTTTGTTATCATGGCTCTCACAAGAGGCGAAAAATGCTCAGCCGTAAAACCGTTCTCGTTCTTAAAACTTAAAACAAAGAAGAGCAAGGGCTATGTCGGCATTTATGACGGAAAGTCCGGCAAGACAGCCGAAGACACCGACTCAAATCTTGCTCACGCAAGCCTCATAACAGAAGACGGACTTGCATTTGCCTGTATGAGTGAAAGTCCTGCGACGAATAGCAAGGAAAAGCAGAGCGAATTTATTATTGAACTCGGCTCAGGGAAAGAGATATACCCCGTCAGGAGTGAAGGCACACATATTCTTGTTTATTCAAGGTCAGAGAAAAAGGTCGTCGATATGTTCTGCTACAGCAAAAGCAGAAAAAAGGACGACGATGAGTAAAATTGGTTTAACACAAAAAATAGACAAAGCTCAAAATGCCGAGTACTGATAAGGCAGTATTTCTTTAAAATATGAACTTTTGGCGCAATAATGCGTTAA
>JBJEOI010000069.1:0-1836 GCA_051880635.1 Acutalibacteraceae bacterium
TCAAGATTGACAAGCGCACTTTTATTTATGGAAAACAGCAGCTCACAAATCATGTTTTCGTCGGCGGCGTAATCCGAGCGTATCCATTGAAGAATGATGCCGGTACTGCCGTTTAAGATATACGAATAGATATACTGTTCGGCATCCTTGCCGAAAGAAATGTTCAGGTTTTCTACAAACTGTAAAATCGACTGCTGCATAAATCTTGAACGAAAGTCAGGCTCCGCCGAATCAACAAGAAGCGTTCTGAACTGCTTGTCGTTGTCTTTTATATATTTCAGAAAAGACAAAATATATCTGTGAGCGCCGAGGTCGTTTTCTTCGCCGATTTTCTTAAGATGCTCCTCGGTTGACAAAAGCAGCTCGTTTTCAACCTCCAAAAGTAAATCCTTCGGCTCATTATAATGCGCATAAAAGGTTGAGCGATTCAGCTCGGCTCTTTGGCAAAGCTCTCTGACTGAGATTTTGTCAACAGAGCCTTTTTCTTTTAATAAATCCATAATTGCGTTTTTAAACAGCAATTTGGAAAGTCTTGTTCTTTGATTATTTTTCGTATTCATCTTTTATACCGCCAATTTGTAGTTCTTTTGTCGGTTTAATAGCCAGCTTTAAACAAACTGATGATTGTCAAACCGACAAGGTGTCGTTATAATGAGAGTGTAATATAAAATCCGCTTGTTGTCAAGCGAAAAGTGAGGTTGAAAGTATGAAAAAAGTGATGAATTCACCGGCTTTTGAAAGCCGAATCAAAAATCAGGACGTTCAGAAAAGCGAAAAATGGCTCGGCTATCTTTTAGGTCCTGCGGGTGCACTTCTTTTAAACGCTGTGCTTGCGACCTATCTGAATGTTTATTACACCGATGTTTTGAAGCTTACGGGGCTTTGGGGCGGAGCGTTTCTGACCGTTTTCCCGATTGTTTCGAAAATCATCGACGCCGTTACAAATGTTATTATGGGCTATATCATTGACCGTACCAAGACGCCGCAGGGAAAAGCCCGTCCGTGGCTTCTTCTTTCCGCTCCGCTTCTTGCCGTAACCGGAATTCTGCTGTTCACGGTTCCGAACGGCAGTCAGACCGTGCAGGCAGTGTGGGTCATGATTTCCTATAACCTTTTCTATTCGTTCGCTTATACGATTTTTAACATGAGCCATAACCTCATGGTTCCGCTTTCAACAAGAAACAGCGAACAGAGAGGCTCGCTTTCCGTTTTCAATCAGATTTCAACAATCATGATGAGCGGTATTCTTGTTGCACTGCTATTCCCGATGCTTATTATGCCGGCTTTGGGCGTTGACAAGGGCAAATGGATTACTGTTATGACAATTCTCTCAATTCTCGCTTTGCCGCTCACTCTTCTTGAGTATTTCTTCACTAAGGAAAGAGTTACCCTCGAGGGCGGTGAAAGCAAGGATGCCGAGGTTCCGTATAAACAGCAGCTCAAGGCGATTTTCACCGACAAATATACCATTATTATCTTTGCATATTTCCTTATTTACACCTGCGGCTCCTGCCTTAAAAACCTCGGTCTTGTTTATTTCTCAAACTATGTTCTCGGAACCTATAACGACGGAATAACACAGATGATGCTTTCCGTTATAGGCGGTATTCCTATGGGTATCGGTATCTTTGCCGTATGGCCTCTTGCAAAGAGATTCGGCAAGCGAAATGTTACCATGTGGGGCTTTGTGCTTTATTCGATAGGCAGTCTGATTTGCTGGCTGTTCCCGACAAATATGGTTATCGTTTTAGTCGGTCAGTTTATCAAGAACATCGGCGGACTTCCGTGCGCTTATGTTTTCATGGCTCTTTTTGCCGATGTGCTTGACCATATCGA
>JBJEOI010000069.1:1936-6665 GCA_051880635.1 Acutalibacteraceae bacterium
TTCCGTGCGCTTATGTTTTCATGGCTCTTTTTGCCGATGTGCTTGACCATATCGAATGGAAATGCGGTTTCCGCTGTGACGGTGTTTCGATGTCGGTTTATAATATCATCGCTGTTTCAAGCGTCGGTATCTGCACGGGTATTTTCAATATGATGCTGGCAAAGACGGGCTATATTGCTCCCGAACTTAACGCGGCAGGTGAGCTTATCGCCGTTCAGCCTGAGCCTGTTAAGAAAGCTATTACTTTTGCGTTTGTCGGTCTTGAAACCATTACGGGCATAGTTCTTGCCGTTCTTCTTATTTTCCTGAGTGTTGAAAAGGGACTTAAAAAGAAGCAGGACGAAATAAGGGTCAGAAAAGGGCTCGAAACAGTTGAACCGACAGACACAGAAAGTGAATCTGCGCAATGAGAAATCTGGCTTAAAAAATTCGGACTTCTGTAAAAAGCTACACAATCTAACGGAGAAATCTTATGAAAGCAATTAACTTAAAAACTGAATATCTCAATAATCCTCTCGGTATCGGCATTACAAAACCCCGTCTTTTCTGGAACTGCGAGGGCGGAATAAAGCAGACCGCATACAAAATTATCGCCGAAAATGAAGATGGCGAAGTTTTGTGGGACAGCGGAAAGGTCGAGTCGGACAGTATGACGCATATTCCCTGGGGAGGAAAGCCGCTTCACGCAAGAGACAGAGTCTGTTGGAGCGTTACGCTTTGGGACGAAAACGGAAAAGAGGGCGAACAAAGCGAAAAAGCCTTTTTTGAAATCGGACTTCTCAACAATTTCGACTTAAAAGCCAAATGGATAACAGGCAATTACACCGCCGACGCCAGGGCGGAAAACAAAAAGAAAAAAATCGGAAAATCATTCTTTTTACAAGGCGTGGACTTTTTGATTGAAAGCAATAAGTCCGAGAGCCAGAAACGGTACCCGGTGGACTGTTTTAAACGTGTTTTCACTCTTGAAAAGAAAGTCAGAAAGGCAAGACTTTATATCACTGCCTGCGGTCTTTATGAAGCGAGACTCGGCGGCGAAAAAATCGGTGACTTTTGCCTTGCTCCGGGTATTACCGACTACAAAAAGCGTATTCAGCTTCAGACTTATGATGTCACTGAAATGCTCAAAAGCGGCAACAATGTGCTGACCGTTGAGCTTGCCGACGGCTGGTACAGAGGCTCTGTCGGCGCTTGGGGACTGAAACAGGAATACGGAAGTGAAACTAAGTTTATAGCTCAGCTTGAAATTAAGTTTGACGACGGCACGAGTGAAACCGTTGTCACCGACGAAAAATGGCGGTGGAGCAACGACGGCGCAATCCGTTTTGCCGATAACAAGGACGGCGAAATCGTTGACGCAAACCGAAATCCGAGCTATAACGGCTATGCAAAGGTAACCTCCTGCGGTGTTTTACCTACGGCTTCAAACAATGTTGGAATAAAAGAAAAGGAACGCTTCAAGCCCGATATTATCAGAACACCGTCGGGGAAAACAGTTCTTGACTTTAAGCAGAACTTTGCCGGATATATTGAATTTAAACTGACCGCCAAAAGGGGAGACAAGGTCTTTCTGCGTTTTGGTGAAATGTTTGACGAAAACGGCGAATTCACTCAAAAGAATATTCAGTGCACAAACAAACACATTACAACTCCGCTTCAGCAGATTAGTTACATCTGTAAAGACGGTGAAAACCGCTATAAAACGAAGTTTGCAATTTTCGGCTTTCGGTATGTTCTTGTTGAAACAGATGTTCCGTTTTCCGCCGACGATTTTACAGGCATCGCCGTGTATTCCGATATGGAGCAGACGGGCTTCTTTGAGTCGTCAAACGAGCTTCTCAACAAGTTCGTCGAAGCGACCGTCTGGTCAACAAAGAGCAACAGCGTCGATTTGCCGACCGACTGTCCTACCCGTGAGCGTCACGGCTGGACGGGCGACGCACAGATCTTTTTCCCGAGCGCCGCTTATCTATTTGATTATGCGACTTTCTCAAAGAAATATCTCACCGATATGTACGACTGGCAGACGAAAAACGGCAAGCTGCCGCAGATTGCCCCGCCGGGCGGCATTGATTTCTTCATGTCTATGATGAACGGAAGCGTCGGCTGGGCGGACGCCGGTATCATCATTCCGTACGCTTTTTATAAGCAGTACGGCGACCGGGATATTCTCACCGAATATTACGACCGCATGAAGCGTTACACCGAATTTATGATCAGACGCATCGGAAAAAATGCGCCGATTTCCAAGCCGCATAAGGTCAAGGGCGAAGCACGCAAATACGTTGTTAACGCCGGTCAGTCCTACGGTGAATGGGCAGAGCCTGCGGACGTGTTCCCGAACGAATGGACAAACTGCGTTCTTCCTCATCCCGAGGTTTCGACCGCCTACACAAGCTATGTTTTAGGGCTGATGAGTGAAATTGCGCATGAGGTAGGGAGCGAAACGGACGAAAAGCGCTACGCCGGTTACAGCGAAAACTGTAAGAAGGCGTATCAGCAGTTAGTAAAAACCGAGGACTTTTCGCTTGACACCGACAGACAGGCTTGTCTTGTCCGTCCGCTTGCGTTTGACCTTCTCGACGACAGTCAGACCGAATACGCCAAAAAGCGGCTTGTTACGGCGCTCGACCGCTACGGCTGGCGGCTCGGCACGGGCTTTCTTTCGACCCCGCTTATTCTCTATGTTCTTGAAAAGATTGATGTTCAGTATGCATTTCGGCTTCTTGAAAATGAAGAAATGCCGGGCTGGCTCTTTATGCCTAAAAACGGAGCGACAACAATCTGGGAGAGCTGGGAGGGTACCCAGGCTCAGGGCGGAATAGCTTCGCTTAACCATTATTCAAAAGGCGCGGTTTGTCAGTGGCTGTTTTCGTCAATGTGTGGTATAAATGTTGACGGTGAAAACCATTTTGTCATTTCTCCTAAAGTCGGCGGTCACTTCACATACGCTAAGGCAGAATACAGGAGCATTTTCGGGCTTGTCAAGTCGGGCTGGGAAGTGAAAGACGGAAAGACCGTTTTCACTGTGGAAATTCCTGCTAACTGCACGGCAGACATCATCTTGCCCGACGGAGAGAAAAAGACCGTTTCGGCGGGTGAATATATCTTTCCGGTGAATCGTTAAGGGGGATACATTATGAAAAAAGTCATTTCCTTAGTTTTATCATTGGTTCTCGTGTTTTCTTTGTCCGCTTTTGCGTTTGCGGAAAACGACGAGGCGGAAAAAAGAGCACAGTTTACAATGGGTTATACACATTTTGAAGACCCGAGAAGCAAAACTCAGATAAATCTTGACAAGTTCAAAAGCATTGTCGGCATTGTTTTTAAGGCTATGATCGGCTGTATCGGCACGGGCGGAAAATATGTGAATTCCGACGGAAGCTATGCTCATATTTCTGCTTCCTCCTCTTTCCGCCATTGTATGAACCACCCGGCGCTTGACGGCTTCGGTGAATATGTTCTGCCGTGGGAAAACGGTGCGGTGAAAACGCTTGTGCCGCCGCTGTCGCTCGACTTTATGTGCCGATGTTTAGGCTATGACAGTGAAACCGTTGCGGACGGCATTAACTTCCTGATTGACATGAAAAATGAAGACAATCTGAAAGTGCTTGACTATTACACGCAAGAGGAAAAGCAGGCTGATGAGAGCAAAAATTCAACTAAGCTGATTTTTGTTCCCGGCGACCCCGATGCACCGTTTGCCGTTGTGATAGCGGGCGGCGGATTTAACTCGGTTTGCATGATACAGGAGGCTTTTCCGATCGCTATGAAGCTTCACAAAAAAGGATATAATGTCTTTATGCTCAAGTACAGAGTCGGAGAGCATGAAAACGACTCTGATGAGTTTGAGAAAAGATACAGAGCCTATGAGGACGCAGGAAAAGCAATCCGTTACATCTTCGAAAACGCCGAAGAATTGGGTGTGCCGACCGAGAACTATTCCGTGTGGGGCTTTTCCGCCGGCGCAAGGATCACGCTGACCTTTGCTACGGACAGCAAATACGGCTACGCCGCAAACGGACTGCCGAAGCCCTGCATGATTGCACCGATTTATGTGGAGCCGTGGGCGGATATTGAATGTAACGAAAGGGTTCCCGCCGTATTCATGGGAATGGGCACAAACGACGAATACTACGGCGAAAACGGCTGTGAAGCGTGTAAAGGGCTTTGCGAAAAGCTGAACAGTGTCGGCGTTGACGCAGTGTATGAGGAATACGAAAACATGAAACACGGCTTCGGTCTCGGAGTGGGAACAATCGCCGAGGGCTGGCTTGACAGAGCAGTGGCGCTTTGGGAAAAGCAGTTTTAACAGTAGTGAACTATAAAGCAATATAATTCGGAGGTATTAATATGAAAAAATCATCAGTTATTATCAGCGTTGTTTTAGTTATTGTTATTGTGATTATTGCGGCTGTTTCGTTTAAAGACGGAATAGTTATCAATGTGAAAATCAACTCAAATCTCCCTCAGTCAGGCGCTACTGTCAATACGCAGACTCAGCCTCAGCCGCAGACTCAGCCTTCTGCGCAAACTACAGAAGCAACACAGGTGAACGCTACTCAGACCCCTGAGCCGACTCAGCCTGATAAGACCGATAATCAGACAGCCGACAATAAGGACGAACCCGAAAAGCAGGGCGAAATGTCAAAGGAAGAAATAGTCGCTCTCTACAACAAATCGGTCAACAGAGTCAAGCCGGAGGCGAAGCAGATAAACAGAAACTATA
>JBJEOI010000070.1:0-6567 GCA_051880635.1 Acutalibacteraceae bacterium
CAGATAAACAGCAAGCGCACATATAACGGCGAAAAAGTCAGCGCAGAATATGTCAAGGCAGACCAGAAAGCTGTTCTGATAACGGTTTTAAGATATATTGTCGGACTTTTAGGCGAAAGTGAAAACTCCGATCTTCTCGGCTCTTTCATGGGCGGTGGAGAAAGCGAAGGCGGCTCCTCGGGAGGAATGTTTGAACAGTATTCCGCAGGCATTGGCGATAAGATGGCTGATATGACAACAGAAGAAACTCTTGAGTGGCTTTATCAGTTGTTTTTCAGAGAAAGAGCCGTTGTTGAAACAACAGAAGAAGAATACACCGAGACAATCATTTATGTCCCTCAGGCAAAGAAAAAGCCGGGCGCTCTGCCGATAGCTATAGCGATAATGCTTCTTCTGGCGGGCGGCGCATTTGTCTTTGTCAGACGAGACAGCATTTCGGACTGGCTGACAGACAGAAGAGAACGAAAAGATGCGAAAAAACAGAAAATAACTAATAAGGAGGGTTAATCATGCTGATATTAAAAGATATTGTCAAGGATTATGTGACAGGCGACACAACTGTCAGAGCAATGAAAAAGGTCAGCATCAATTTCAGAGAAAGCGAGTTTGTGGCAATTTTAGGACCTTCGGGCTGCGGCAAGACAACAATGCTCAATATCATAGGCGGTCTTGACCGCTACACAAGTGGCGATCTCATCATTAACGGTAAGTCAACAAAGACCTTCACCGATAATGACTGGGATACATACCGTAATCATTCGATAGGCTTCGTTTTCCAGAGCTATAACCTTATTCCTCACCAGACGGTTCTCGCAAACGTTGAACTTGCCTTGACTCTCTCAGGCGTCAGCAAGCAGGAGAGAAAAGAAAGAGCCATAAAGGCGCTTGAAAAAGTCGGACTCGGCGATCACATCTATAAAAGGCCGTCACAGATGTCGGGCGGTCAGATGCAGAGAGTTGCTATTGCCCGAGCTCTTATAAACGACCCTGACATTATCCTCGCCGACGAGCCGACAGGCGCTCTCGACAGCGAAACAAGCGTTCAGATAATGGAGCTTTTAAAAGAGATTTCAGAGGATAAGCTTATAATCATGGTTACGCATAACCCCGATTTGGCTTATCAATACGCAAACAGGATTATCAGTTGTCTTGACGGTCAGGTAGTCGGCGACACAAACCCGTTTGAGCCTGAGAAAGCCGATTTCGAGAAAGAAAAGAACAAGGCTGAGGAAGAGAAGGCTAAAGGCAAGAAGCCTTCGATGAGTATGCTCACTGCGTTTACACTCAGTATGCGTAATCTGATAACCAAGAAAGGCAGAACAATACTTGTCGCCGTTGCGGGCAGTATCGGTATTATCGGCATTGCGCTGATTCTCGCTCTTTCGAACGGTATAAACGGCTATATAGATAAAATAGAAAGCGACGCACTTCTTCTTTTCCCGATGTCGGTTGAAAAAGAGGCGACGAACACCGACAGTATTCTCGAAACGGCTATGGGTATGAGCCCTCTGATGGGTGTCGATCACGACACAGAGGACGCCGTTTATATCAATAAGGCGTTCACGACAATGCTCAATACATTTATTGAGCAGTCCTCCTCGAATAACCTTAAGAGCTTCAAAAAATACATTGACGACAACAAAGAGAAGTTTGATTCTCTCTGCAACGATATTCAGTTCAACTATTCGACAAAGCTTAATATTTACCGTGTTGACTCCGACTCGAATATAAAGGTCAACCCAAGCAATATGATTGACCAGATGAACATGGGCGCACAGATGCAGAGTATGGAGAGCTTTATTGATATTGACAGCTACACAAATCTCTGGAAGCCGCTTGTCGGCGACAGTGAGACCGTTGACGATTATTATGACGTGATCTACGGCTCTCTCCCGAAGAACTATAACGAGGTCGTTGTAATTGTTGACGCGAACAACGAAATTAACGAAATGATGGCGTATGCGCTCGGACTTCGCGACCAGAGCGAGATGATGGCGAATATTATGTCGGCCATTTCAAACGGCGGTGTTGAAGAGGAAAAGATTCAGACAAGATATGAATACAGCGATATTCTTTCTCTGAAATACAAACTTCTTCTTAACTGCGACTATATGGTTAAGGATAAGAAAACCGGCTTGTGGAGCGATATGAGCTCAAATCCGATTTATGTCAACTCAATTATGGATAAAGGCACCGATATAAAAATTGTCGGTATAATTAAGCCTAAAAAAGACAATGTTCTGTCTGTCGGCACGGGCTATATAGGCTATCTGGGCGACCTTATGGAGTATGCACTTGAGACAACCGAAAATTCTAAGGTTGTCAAGGAACAGCTTGCCGACACATCAAAGGATGTTATCACAGGGCTTGAGTTCTTCGATAAAACCGTCAACGATTTTGACCTTGTTGATATTGACCTCAATGAGATTGACTATAACTATCTGAATATCACACCTTTCCTTTCAATGGCGGAGGAGATGGATATGTCCAAGTTCAATATGATGGATATGTCATCTATGTTCGACTTCGGTGATATGAGCGATATGCAGAAGAAGCTCATGGAAGGGTATCTGACAGACGAACAGGTCATCGCTTTCAAGCAGGCATATATTGACACAATCAATTCAAAGTGCTCGCTTGAAAAAACATATGAAACCATAGGCTATTCGGACACAAGCTCACCGACTTCAATCTTTATGTATCCTAAAGATTTCGAAACAAAGGCTGAGCTTAACGAAATGATAGAATACTATAACAACACCATGACAGAAAACGGTCATGAGGAGCTGACGATAAACTGCACCGACTATATCGGCATTATCATGAATGTTGCGACACAGGCAATAAACATCGTCACATATACGCTTGTTATCTTCGTTGCAATTTCACTTGTTGTTTCTTCAATCATGATAGGTATTATCACCTATGTTTCGGTTATCGAAAGAACAAAAGAAATAGGTATTCTCAGAAGTATCGGCGCTTCGAAGAAGGACGTCTCAAATGTTTTCAACGCAGAGACTGTTATTATAGGCTTCTCGGCGGGTATGGTCGGCATCCTGGCGACGGGACTTCTGGAAATTCCGATAAATATCATCCTGAGATATCTGACAGGCGCTTCCGTTTCGGCTGTGCTGCCGTTCTCAAACGCTCTGACGCTTGTGCTTATCAGTATGTTCCTCACATTTATCGCAGGTCTTATTCCGTCATCAATGGCGGCTAAGAAAGACCCCGTTGAGGCTCTCAGAACAGAATAAAAGGGGCACTCTTCAAAAAGTTATTGCTTCTTTTAAAGATATTAAAAAAACTACTGCTTCCACACCTCTTTCGGGGTGTGGAAGCGCTGTTATTACGCCGCATTTTTATAAGAAAACGCAGAGAGATTTAATTAATAAAAGCCGAGCAATTTAATCTGCCGGAAAAAGCGTTCACACTTTATACAAAAAAATATTAACAATTAATCAAATTATTGACAATCGTTGACAATTGCTTAACTTTGGTTTATACTATCTAAGAATGAACGGTTACTCACCGAAATTTATTTTTATGGAGGAAATAAAATGGATACAAGATTTTCAATTTCACAGTATCCCGACGCAAGAGCTATAGACGCTAAGCTCAATGAACTTATAAGCAAGCCGATCTATACTATTGCTCCCGATGCACTCAAGACTTATGAAGAAGAATATTACGGCAAGAAGTGCCAGAAGTCAAAGGCTATGATTGATGAAGCGAAGACAGTCATTCCCGGCGGCGTTCAGCACAATCTTGCTTTCAACTATCCGTTCCCCCTTGTTTTCGTCAAGGCTGAGGGCGCAAAGCTCTATGATATCGACGGCAACGAATATTATGATTTTCTTCAGGCAGGCGGCCCGACAGTTCTCGGCTCAAACCCCGTTGAAGTCAGAAGCAAAGTTATAGAGCTTCTTAACGACTGCGGTCCCTCAACAGGTCTTTTCCACGAGTTTGAATATAAACTCGCCAAGAAGATTAAGGATTCCGTTCCCACAGTCGATATGTTCAGAATGCTCGCTTCAGGCACAGAAGCCTGTATGACGGCGGCAAGAATAGCAAGACTTGCTACAAAGAAGAGAAACATCATCAAAATGGGCGGCGCATACCACGGCTGGTCAGATCAGCTCGGCTACGGTATCCGTATTCCCGGCACAAAGTTTACACAGGCTTCGGGTGTTCCCGCCCGTCTTATGAGAGACACACAGGAATTCTTCCCCAATGACCTTAACGACCTCGAAAAGAAGCTTCGCCTCAACCAGTTCAGAGGCGGAACAGCCGCTGTTTACATAGAGCCTCTCGGTCCCGAAAGCGGTTCAAGACCTGTTGACGCAGACTTCTGCAAGGGCGTTGAAAGACTCTGCCGCAAGTACGGCGCACTCCTTATCTTTGATGAGGTTGTTACAGGCTTCCGTGTAGGTATGGCAGGCGCTCAGGGCTACTTCGGCGTTGAACCCGACCTCACAATCTTCGGTAAGGTTATCGCAGGCGGTTATCCCGGTGCAGGCGGCGTCGGCGGTAAGAGAGAATACATGAAATATCTCGGCGCAGGTCTTGACGCTACAGGCGAAAAGATTAAAAAGGCATTCTGCGGCGGTACAATGACTGCTACTCCGCTCTCATGCGTAGCAGGTTATTACATGCTTGAAGAAATCGACAAGCAGAACGCATGCCAGAAAGCGGGCATAATGGGCGACAGAATCACAAAGGGTCTTAACGAAATCATTGAGAGAAGACATCTTCCGTTTGTCGCATTTAACCAGGGTTCAATCTGCCACCTCGAGACTGTCGGCACTCTTCAGTTCTCAATCGACTGGTCAAAGATCTGGACTCTTCCCGGCGTTCTTTCGGCAACCAGCGAGAGAAAGAAAGAAATGCAGCACATGGGCGCAGCTTATATGGCAGAGGGTCTTGTTACTCTTGCCGGTTCAAGACTTTACACATCGGCGGCTTACACTGAAGAGATGATTGACGACGCTCTGACACGCTTCGACAAGGTATTCTCACACATTGAGCTCAAGAAGTAATTGATAATACGGGCAAATGCCCTTAATATAAGGGCGGAATTATATTCCGCCCTTTTTTCAGCAAAGGAGAAAAATAATGGAAATTCTGAAGGCAAAACAAGACGTTATTGACGCCGGCAAAAAGCTGGTTGAATACGGACTTATTGCAAGAACATGGGGCAACGTCAGTTGCAGAATCAGCGAAACACAGTTTGTTATCACTCCCTCGGGGAAGCCTTATGACGGGCTCACTCCCGACGATATCGTTGTCGTCAATATTGACGATTACAGCTATGAGGGCGACATCAAGCCGTCAAGCGAAAAAGGTATTCATGCAGAGTGCTACCGTCTGAGAAAGGATGTCAATTTTGTTATCCACACACATCAGATGAACGCTTCAATAGTTTCTGCTCTCGGTCAGGATATCACGGGCATTGAGGGCAGATCAAAAGAGATTATAGGTGAAGACCTTCTCATGGGCGGCTATGGTCTCCCGGGCACAAAAACACTCAGGGAGGGTGTTATTTCGGCTCTTGTGAGAACTCAGTCAAACGCTATCATAATGGCTCACCACGGCGCTCTCTGTCTTGGTAAGGACTATGAATCGGCTTTCGCCGTTGCGGGCGAGGTTGAGACTGTCTGCGCAAGATTTGTTTTGAAGAAGTATAAAGAAGTTACCGGCAAGACGGCTGAGACGCTTGAAGCTGTGGCGAAACTTATCGGCGACAGATTCAGACTCGGCGATCAGGCGAAGCAGGTTGAAAAATATGACAGTATGCGTGACGGCGAGATAATTGTTATGCTCGACAAGGACGGCAACGAAGTCGGTACGGCGGATTTTGAAAGTCCGCTCGAAAACGCCGATGTCCCGAAGGAAGCGGCTATTCACTTTGCCGTTTATAACGCCCGCAAGGATGTAAACTATATTATCCATTCAGACCTTCCCGAGGTTCACGCCTGCTCGATTATAGGCAAGAAGCTCAGACCTCTTCTTGACGACTTCGCTCAGATTGCGGGTCCGACAGTTAAGTGCGTCACTTATCATGACAAGGCAAAGACTCTCAAGAAGATCGGAAAGTCGTTAAAGCACGGCAGAAACGCTGTTCTTATTAAGGATAACGGCGCTCTGTGCGTCGGCAGTGACAAGTTCAATGCCGAGGCGACAGAAATGGTTGTTGACAAAAACGCAAAGGCATACATGGGCGCTTATCTCTTTGACAAAATCTCGCCGATAAATGCCTTTGAGTCAAAACTTATGAACATTGTTTATAGGGCCAAATATTCGAAACAGGCAAAATAATTTCAAAAATCGGAGTGCTTAGCCGGGTGTTCAAAAGAACACTCGGCAGTTTTATTCGCCTGACGGCGAGTTATATTGCTTCGCAGTTTTATTATACTGCGTATAGTTTTATTGTGCTTCGCACAGTTTTTCGGCGAATAAAATACCACTGAAACCGTAGGGTCAAAAGTGTAATCCGAACCCAGCCTTAAAGCAACAATTTTTCGTGCTTTTCGGCGTTTCGGTCTTGCAAGGCGTCAGCCTTGCTTCACC
>JBJEOI010000071.1:0-6526 GCA_051880635.1 Acutalibacteraceae bacterium
TCAAAGAAGCGCAGAACATGACGCCGCAGTCGCAGAACGCACTTTTAAAAATATTCGAAGAGCCGCCCGACCATGTTTCAATTATTCTCACCTGCTCTTCAAAGGCTTCTCTTCTTGAAACAATTCTTTCAAGAGGAACGGTCATTACTTTAGGCGAAAGCGATGAGAGTGCATCGACCGACGAAAGAACGGTTAAGGCGAGAGAAAAGGCGAACGAGCTTCTTTTATCCCTTTGCGACGAAAATGAGCTTCAGTTTATGCTGAAAACGGCTGTGTTTGAAAAGGATAAACGGCTTTTGCCGCCGGTGCTTGAAAATATGTCGTCTGCGTTTTCGTCTGCGGCTGTCATAAAAAGCGGCGGCAAAAATATCGCATACGACAGAGATATTTCTCAAAGGCTCAGTCTGAAATTCACCCTCAGACAGCTTGTGGATTTCACGGATACAATTAATTCGCTTTCCGAAAGCGTTTTGAAAAATGCAAATAATAATCTTACCCTGACAAGGCTTTCAAGTCTTCTCATGCAGGTAAGGCACTGAAAGGAAAAAACAGATGGCAGAAGTAATCGGAGTCAGATTTAAAGAAGTCGGCAAGGTCTATTATTTCGACCCCGCCGGCAAAGAATATGAAACAGGCAAAATGGTAATCGTTGAGACGGCGAGAGGCACTGAATGCGGTCAGGTTGCCATGAGCAATAAGGAGGTTCCCGACGAGAGAATCGTCAGCCCCCTCAAGCCCATTATCAGAGAAGCAAACGACAGGGATTTCAGAATTCTTGAAGAAAACGCCGAAAAAGAAAAAGAGGCGTTCGATATTTGCCTTAAAAAAATAGCGGAGCATAAGCTCGAAATGAAGCTTGTCGATGTTGAATACACCTTTGACAGAAGCAAGGTGCTTTTCTATTTCACCGCCGACGGCAGAGTGGATTTCCGTGAGCTTGTCAAGGATCTGGCGAGCGTGTTCAGAACGAGAATAGAGCTTCGTCAGATAGGCGTGCGTGACGAGAGCAAGAAGCTCGGCGGTCTCGGCGTATGCGGCAGACCTTTCTGCTGCGGCACATTTTTAGGCTCGTTCCAGCCTGTGACAATCAAAATGGCTAAGGAGCAGGGGCTTTCGCTCAGCCCCGTGAAAATCAGCGGCACATGCGGCAGACTTATGTGCTGTCTCAAATATGAACAGGCGTCATATGAGCACCTTCTTCGCCACACGCCAAAGGTCGGCGCAATAGTTGACACAAAAGAGGGCAGGGGAATGGTTATTGAGAATAACCTTCTGACAGGTATGCTCAAGATAAGGCTTGACAAAAGACCGGAATCTGCGCCGCTTATCGTTGAGCGGCATGATGTCAGACTTATAAAGGACGGTCAGATAAGAGTCAACAAGGAAGAGCTTGAGGCACTCAAGAATCTTGAATAAACGGCTTGACAAAAATGTATGTTATATATATAAAAGGATTTTTTATAACAATTTTCGGAGGATATAAAAATGCAGATTTATGAAGAGCTTGTGGCAAGAGGTCTTATTGCTCAGGTCACAAACGAAGAAGAAATAAGAGAAATGATAAACAGCGGCAAAGCCAAGTTCTATATAGGCTTTGACTGCACTGCCGACAGTCTCACCGCAGGTCATTTCATGGCTCTCACTCTTATGAAGAGATTACAGATGGCGGGCAACCAGCCTGTCGCTCTTATCGGTGGCGGCACAACAATGATAGGCGACCCCTCGGGCAGAACCGATATGAGAAAAATGCTCACGAAAGAGGACATCGACCACAACGCAGAGTGCTTCAAAAGACAGATGGAACGCTTTATTGAGTTCGGCGAAGGCAAGGCGCAGATGGTTAATAACGCCGACTGGCTTTTAAAGCTGAATTATGTTGAGCTTCTCAGAGAGGTCGGCGCATGCTTCTCCGTCAACAATATGCTTCGTGCGGAGTGCTATAAGCAGAGAATGGAAAAGGGACTTTCTTTCCTTGAGTTCAACTATATGATAATGCAGTCATATGACTTCTATCACCTTTTCAAAAATTACGGCTGTAATATGCAGTTCGGCGGTGACGACCAGTGGTCAAATATGCTCGGCGGCACTGAGCTTATCAGAAGAAAGCTCGGCAAGGACGCCCACGCAATGACGATAACGCTTCTGACTGACTCACAGGGCAAGAAAATGGGCAAGACAGCGGGCAATGCCGTCTGGCTCGACCCGAATAAGACTTCGCCCTATGATTTCTATCAGTACTGGAGAAATGTCGGCGACGCCGATGTTATGAAGTGCATACGTATGCTCACTTTCCTGCCTATTGAAGAAATTGAAGCTATGTCTCAGTGGGAGGGCAGTAAGCTCAATGAAGCAAAAGACATTCTTGCTTATGAGCTGACAACCCTTGTTCACGGCGAAGAAGAAGCAAATAAGGCGAGAGAAGCCTCAAGAGCTCTCTTCGGCGGCGGAGCGGATACAAGCAATATGCCGACATGTGAGCTCACCGACGAAGACTTTGAGGGCGGAAAGATTGACCTGAGCGCAATTTTAGTCAAGTCAGGTCTCTGCACCTCCCGTTCGGACGCAAGAAGAGCGGCTGAACAGGGCGGCATTTCGGTTGATAATGAAAAAGAGACCGATTTCAGACGTTGCTTTACAAAGGAAGATATCGGCGATGAAATAATTGTCAAGCGCGGCAAGAAAAAGTTCATGAAGATTATTTGTAAATAATACAAAACCTCTTATTCTTTCAGTAAATCTTTTTTCTTCATCAGGATTCCATTTGCTTTTTCAACTCTTTATTTTCTGTTTGTGATAAAACAAATAAAAGGCGGCGATAAATATGAATTTTGAAACGACTGCAATATTGCTTAACGAGTTAAAGCCTTACATTGAAAATTCTGTTGTTGATATTTCTACCGAAAACAAGGTTTGGCGGAACCGCAATTATAAATCCGACCTCGTAACTATTGATGCCGTGAATCATGTAGGCTTTGAGGTTTTTGATAATGAGATTATTGCATTTTACTTTACCGACCATTATCATTTTGAGGACTACACTTCAGAGCTTAAAGACGGACAAGAGGATTATGTTGAACGCGCTAAATCTTTTTTGAAGGAATTATTTGAAAACAAAATTCGGCATATCGAATATTACAAAGGTAAATCTTTATATTCTGAAAAGTATTTTTTAATCTATCATGACCGCAGAAAAGATGAATGTATAGGCGGCACTTGGTTTGGTTTTTCAAAATTAATTAACCCTTTCGGCGAAAAGTCTGAAAAATCAACAACTTGGCAATTTGATAAGTCTAAGGGTGTTTTTTCCACAAAACCGCCTAAAATCTTTGATCCGAATGCTATTGAAGTAATTGATATCAGCGAAGATTGTTATATTGAAATTTTCAACAAACATAATGCTTACACCTATAACATTATGGAAATAGAGTATGATGATTATTCCGGTATGTATTACTGGTTGCCTGCCACTCAATCCGGATTTTATGACACAAAGGATAACGCAATTCAAACCGCAATAGAAGTACTAAAAATCAGAAAAGATCCGTGATGACTATCATAATAAAACTCCCTGAAGATTTTAGCCTTCAAGGAGTTTTATATTTTAAAAAATAATTTTCAAAAAACTGTTGACTCTCACGTTACGTCATAGTATATATTCATTATCAAGGGAGGCGATTTAATGAAAATGCACATAAGAGAATTTGCAAAACTTACGGGTGTGAGCGTGCGCACGCTTCACTATTATGACGAAATAGGACTGCTGAAACCGTCCTCTGTTGAAAAGCAGAACGGCTACCGTTATTATGACGAGTATGCGTTGATGAAAATGCAGGAGATTTTGTTCTACCGTGAGCTTGATTTTCCCTTGAAAGAAATCCGGATGATTTTATCCTCTCCCGACTATGACAAACAAAACGCACTGAAAGAGCAGAAACATTTGCTGACGCTGAAAAAAGAGCGGCTTGAACGGCTTATTTCGGCTCTTGACTGCGCAATGAAAGGAGGCACTGTTAATATGAATGTTTTTGATAACAGCGAATTTGAAGCAAAGCGTGAAGAATATGCAAAAGAAGCGAAAGATAAGTGGGGCGACACTGCCGCTTATAAGGAGAACGCTGAAAAAACCGCAAACTATTCTCCCGACAAGTGGGAGCAGTTAAACTTTGCTATGGAAAGTATAATTGCCGAATTTGCCGACTACAAAAGAAAAGGGCTTTCACCGGACAGCAGAGAAGCGCAGGTTCTTGTGAAAAGCTGGCAGGATTTTATCACCGAGAATTACTATAGCTGTACCAAAGAAATTCTATCGGGTCTGGGCGAAATGTATATAGCCGACGAACGCTTCAGAGAAAATATTGACCGTCACGGTGACGGTACGGCACAGTTTATGAGCGACGCAATAAAGGAATATTGCAGATAATTTAAGTCTTTCGTTATACTTTTCGGAGCTGTCTTATACAGATGCAGATTTATTTTTCTGCGCTGAATACGACAGCCCTTTTTCGGCTCTATATGATATTTTCTCTCTTTTCCATACCTCTGATAATAGAATCTTTTCCGTATTTTTTCCTTATCGCTTCAATCTGTGTTTCGAGCTTTTCCATTTTTTCTTCCTTTTCCTTATCGGTGAAAAAGCTGAGCTGTGAGCACATGCTGTCGTCAACAAGATCGCTTGCGCCTATTGTCACAGAGCGCAGTTCAGGTATAAAGGCAAAGTTTTTATAATATAAATCCATCGCCGATTCAACAAGCGACTCGACAAGCCTTGTCGGCTGAGAGATTTTTTTGCGCCGTTCGGTTCTGACGAGGTTGTCGTCCCTTACGGCAAGTGAAATTGTTGACGCCATAACCTTGTCACGGCGCATCTGTCTCGAGATATTCTCAGCCAAAGGAATAAGCGTCCGTTTGACCTCTTCTGCGCCTTTGAGATTATAGCTTTTTGTTGTGCCGCTGGAATAGCTTTTTGCCGCCGGGAATTCTTTTTCGCTTAGCACCGGCGAATTGCTGAAGCCGTTTGCGTGCCGCCACAGGTCGATACCTGCTTTCCCTATCTGAGATTTCAAAAGCTCGGGGGAGCTTTTTGCCACGTCTCCGAGAGTTAAAAGACCGAGCTTGTCAAGAACCTTCATTGTGGATTTACCGACGCCGATTATAGAATATGCGGGCAGTCCCCATATTTTCTCTTTGAAGTTTTCGTGAGAAATAACGGTCACGGCATCGGGCTTTTTCATATCACTGCCGAGTTTAGCGAATATCTTATTGAAGCTCACGCCGACAGATATTGTCAGCCCCATTTCCCGCTTTATGCGTTTTCTCAGTATCTGCGCTATCTCTTCGCCCGTGCCGAAAAGAAGACCGCTGCCCGTCACGTCAAGCCAGCATTCATCAATCCCGAACGGCTCAACAAGGTCGGTGTATTCATAATAGATTTCTTTCACTCTCTTCGAAAAAGCCGAATACCATTTATAATGAGGGGGAACGCACAAAAGCTCAGGACATTTCTGTTTTGCCAGCCAGATAGGCTCTGCCGTTTTAACGCCGTATTTCTTTGCTTTTTCATTTTTCGCCAGAACTATGCCGTGACGGTCTTCCTTACTGCCGCATACCGCCATGGGAAAATCTCTAAGCGACGGGTCAAAATATGTCTCAACTGACGCAAAAAAATTGTTCAGGTCACAGTGGAGTATTACTCTGCTGCTGAGTTTTTCGGGCATGTCTTCACCTTCTCGATAGAACATTTGTTCTATTATATAACACAAAGAGCGCTTTGTCAATGAAAATCGGCAAAGCGCTCAGCGCATACATATTATTCTTCCATCTGCTTGCCCAAAAATGATGCCGCAACCTGAACAAGCTTGATATTTGTCTGAGTCGGTGCGCTTCCTCTGTCGTCGGACAAAAGCACAACCGCCCCGAGAACGTCGCCGCTCCCGATAATCGGGGACATAACCGAGACATAAGGCTCAAGCCCGTCAGCGACGCAGAAAGAGCCCTCACCCTGCGCACGAACAAAGTTACGGCGGCTCTCCATATAGTTTTCCATAAACGGTGAAATTCTCTTATCAAGTGCCTCTTTCTTAGGAATACCCGACACCGCAATAATGTGATCCCTGTCACAGATTACAACCGGGAGAGCTGTTGTTCTGCCCAGAATCTCCGCATACTGTTTTGTATAAGGACCGAGCTCGCCGATAGGGGAGTATTTTTTGAAAATTACTTCTCCGTTTGAGTCGGTGTATATTTCAAGCGGGTCGCCCTCTCTTATTCTCATAGTTCTTCTTATCTCTTTAGGTATTACGACTCTGCCGAGGTCGTCTATTCTTCTTACAATGCCTGTTGCTTTCATTGAAAAGTCTCCTCAAAACATTTTTTTCATCTTTATTATTAGTATCAGTGAAAAAAATATGCAAAACAGTCAAAATAAAGTTAATATAATACCTTCACACTGTTTTAACTGTAAAAATCATCTCATCACTTCATAGAAAATTACCCCCAAAGAATCGGCTCTCTCAAACGAGCGACATTC
>JBJEOI010000072.1:0-6387 GCA_051880635.1 Acutalibacteraceae bacterium
ATTGTTTCGCTGACGCCACCGTCGATAAATGCCCTGAGCATTTTCTGCTGATTGTATTCGCTGATCTCTTCTATTCTTTCAAAATACGGCTTGACGCTTTCAAGCGCCTCTTTGCCTAACTTTTCTGTTTTTTCGCTGTAATTAAAAAATTCCGACATAATTTATACCTCTGCCCAGCAGCCGATTATTTCAAAGCCCCTCTTCTGATAGTATCCGCTGAGCTCTTTTTCGGCTGTCATAATATATACTTTTTTATTTTCACTGAGAAGGCTTTGCGTGAGCGACAAGAGCGCTTTTTCGCTAAGGCCCTGTTTTCTTTTATCTTTTCTTGTGAAAACTCCGCTGATAACGGCGGCGTTTTCGGTTTCTGCGCTCGTCATGGCAAACGATAAAAGCTCTCCGTTTTCATTAAGTGCTCTGAGCCTTGCGCTGTTTCTGTTTGACTTGAAAGTGAAATCAGAGAGCCACTCGAGAAAGTCGAGCTTTATGACGCTTTTGCCGCTGTTTTTTTCGATAAGGGCAAACGCCTGTTTCATATCGCAGAAAATATCCGTTTCGTATGCGCAGGCGGTGTTTTCGGCAAAGCGCAGAATATCACCGCTTCTTTTAATATTTTCACCGAGAATATCGGCTTTTTCTTTATCGAGAAAGACCGAGCCGCAACCTGAAAAGTGAAGAAGCGCTTTTATTTCTTCGGTGTCGGCGCTCTCTGAAAAGGTCAGTGTGAATGCACCCGATAAATCCGAAAGCACGGCGGTGATTTCGCCGTTTTCATCATATTGCGCCCAGAAGCGGGCAAACGGATAGGAACACCCGTAAGCCGAAAGATTTGCCTTTATCCTTACCGAAACGGGTTCGTTTTCAAGATAGGACAAAACCGCATCGACATCTTTATTTTCAAGCAGTTTAAGCATCGGCAAAGTATTCGCTGAGCTTCACAGCTAAATCATAGACCGACTTCATGTCTTCTTTTTTGGCGACCGACGAAGCCGAGTGAATATATCTGCACGGGAGCGAAACGGCGAGAGTTTTTACGCCGCCCCGGCTCTTATGGATTGCTCCCGCATCGTTGCCGCCGGCAACCATTGTTTTTGTCTGCCACGCAATATTATTCTCGTCGGCGATTTTTTTTGAAAGTCTGAACAGTTCTCTGTCATAAAGCGTTGCTCTGTCCATAAACGAGACGACTGCCCCTTTGCCGAGCTGACACACGCTGTTAATTTCATCGGTGTCGTTTATATCTGAAGCGGTGGTGCTCTCAAGGACAATAGCATAATCGGGCGCAACGGTATAAGCCGCAGTCTGAGCTCCCCTGAGTCCGACCTCCTCCTGTGTGACAAAAGTGAAATATGTGTCGTATTCCACACCGTCTTCAATCATCTTTATCATCGCCGCACAGCCGAAGCGGTCGTCAATCGCCTTCGCCTTGACAAAGCCGTCGCCAAACTCTGTGTAGTCCGATATAAAGTATGCGCTGTCGCCTATAGAGACATATTTTTCGGCTTCTTCTTTATCTTTTGCGCCGATATCAATAGTCATATCCTTGATTTTGGGGCACTTCTCTTTTTCATCATCGGTCAGAAGATGAATGGGGCGAACGCATACCACGCCGGGGATTTCTTTTTCACCGACGGTTAAATCTCTCGCATAAATAACCTTTTCGTCAACGCCGCCCACCGAAGTGAATTTCAGAAAACCGTCGTCGGTTATACCTCTTATGACAAAGCCGACCTCGTCCATGTGAGCCGAAATCATAACCTTGTTTTTCGCTCTTTTTCTGCCCCTGACAAAGGCAATAACATTACCCATACTGTCAACGGTGATTTCAGCCTTTTGGGAAATCCGTGAGATAATATAGTCACGAACCTTTTCTTCTCTGCCCGAGGTGCCGTTTATAAGGCAGAGTGTTTTAAGAGTATTTATCATTTCTCAGCCCTCCTGCGCCATAATATATTCGGCTATTAGTCGGGCAGTGTTCTCAACATCAATAGCCGAAATAACCTCAACTGCGGTGTGCATACTTCTGAGGGGAATTGAGATTAAGGCTGTCTTTATGCCGCCGGAGCTTACGGATATATCGTCGGCGTTTGTGCCCGTGCTCCTGCCCATAACCTCTGTCTGATAAGGTATGTCATTTTTCTTCGCCGTCTCAACGAATTTCTTCGACATTTCATGGTCGAGCACCGGTGAAAAGCCTATCATCGGTCCTTTGCCGAGCTCTCCGCCCTCGTCCTTTGTCACGCAAGGAGAAGAAGCAAAAGACACATCGACAACAACAGCCTCCTGAGCACCGCACTCAAACGAGCCTGTCTGTGCGCCCATTCCGTTCACCTCTTCACGGGAGGAGAACATGACGGTGAGGTTTGCGTCAAAGTCTTTTTCTTTTAATATTTCACAGCAGCGAAGAAGCGAAGCTACGCCCGCTCTGTCGTCAAGAGCAGAAGCTGATATATTATCGCCTAAAAGAGTATGCTGTCTTGAATTTATGATAATTCGGTCACCGGGGAAAATGAGCTTTTCGGCTTCTTCTTTCGAAAGCCCCACGTCAACAGCCATTTTTGTGACCTTCGGCAGCTTATCATCCCCGTCTGAAAGATGAGGCGGTACGGAGCATACCACACCGAAAAGCGGTCTTTCACCGAAAACGGTTACCTCGTTGCCGACAAGCGTTCTCGGGTCTGTCCCTCCGCAGCGGTCAAAAAGCACAAAGCCCTTTTCGCTTATCCCTCTGACAATAAGCCCTATTTGGTCGATATGTGCGTCTAAAAGTATATGCTTACCTTTGCCCTTGCGTCTGCCAATGACGTTATGCATTACATCATAGGTGACCTCCATATACTCCGAAAGCATCTGCCCCGCAGCTTGGCAGGCGTCCTGCTCAGTGCCCGAAACGCCTACAGGCTCGGTCAGCTTAAAGCATAATTCCTTGATATCCATTTTTCCTCCTATTTAAAATACATATAGTATCGGCATTTTATCATGCCGTTGTATAGCTTTCTGCTCTTGTCGGCCTTTCTGCCGAAAAGCTTCTCAAAATCTTCGTCGGGCGTAATGATGTTATACGCCCAGCCCTTTGACTGCGGAAACCGTCTGCCCATAATTCTGTAAAGCTCTTTAGCCTGTTCGATATCAAGAAGCCGCTCACCGTAGGGGGGATTGACGATAACCGTACCCTTTTCGCTCTTTGGCTTAAACGAGCGTATATCTGCTTTTTCGAAATGTATAAAGCGGCTGACTCCCGCTCTTTCGGCATTGACACGGGCAACCTTCAGAGCCTCTTCGTCAATATCCGAGCCGTATGCGCAAAACTGAGAGTCCGTGAGCTCTCTGCTACGGGCGAGCTCTCTTTCCTCCTCCCACACGGTGCGGGGGATATTTGCCCATCTCTCCGCCGAGAAATGACGGTTCTTACCGGGGGCTATATTGTTAGCAAGAAGCGCACCCTCAATAAGAATTGTGCCCGAACCGCACATCGGGTCATAGAGAGTGTGATAATGGCGCACATGGGCGAGACTGCAAAGTGAAGCGGCTATTGTCTCTTTGATAGGGGCAAGGTTCGCTTCAAGGCGGTACCCCCTCTTGTGAAGCCCTGCGCCCGAGGTATCAAGAAGAAGGCTGACCTGATTTTTCATTATCGAGAACTGAATCTGATAAACGGGGCCCGTCTCTTCAAACCACGAGATATTATACTTGGTTTTCATTCGCTCAACGACAGCCTTTTTGATTATCGCCTGACAGTCACTGACTGAAAAGAGGTCTGAATTTATTGAATAGCCTTTGACGGGAAAAGCGTCGTCACAGCCTATCCAGTTTTCCCACTCAATAGCTTTTGTGCCCTGAAAGAGATCTTCGAAGCTGTGCGCCTCAAATGTGCCCATGAGAATCTGAAGTCTTTCGGCATACCTTGAACAGATATTGACTCTGGCAAGAAGATGTTCGTCGCCCGAGAAAAGAACTCTGCCGTTTTCACTTCTGACATTTTCTGCGCCGAGAGTTTTCATCTCACCTGCGATTACGGCTTCAAGCCCCAAAAGACACGGAATAACAAAATCAATTTTCATTGTAACAATCCATTTCTGTTAAAAAAATACGGCGGCATAAACTGCCACCGTACATTATATCACGTTTATTTATTTTTTTCAATCGGATTTCAGCTTTTTTCGGGTATCAGAAGACCGTACCCGCCGTCGCTTCTTGAATAAACCACGTTGACCTCGTCGGTCTCGTCGTTTATGAACATATAGAACTTATGCCCGAGCATATTCATCTGAAGTATAGCTTCTTCGGTGCTCTGCGGCTTGAGCGGAATTTCCTTTGTTCTGACAAGCTCGAATGAGTCCTCGCTTATCTCTTTTTCTTCCTCCTCCGTGCCGATAAAATCGGACATATCCAAAGCCGGAGCGGATTTGAATTTCTTTTCAAGCCTTGTCTTGTTTCTTCTCATCTGACGCACAAGCACGTCAACGCAGGAGTCAAGCGCCTGAAGCATATCATCGGAGCGCTCCTGCGCTCTGAATATTACTCCTTTATGATTAATTGTGATTTCAACAATTTTGGCATTTTTCTCCGCCTTAGCCGTGACCTTCGCCTCAGCGTCGTCGCCGAAGAACTTGCTGATTTTTTCTAATTTTTTCTCTGCTCTTTCGATGAATGACTCTCTGGGAGTGCATTTCTTTCCGATAACTGTTACTTTCATAACGCCATCTCCTTTTCATTTATTTCAAACATCTCAGTCTTGACCGAGATGAATTAAACAGGTTTATTATCCTTCTCTTTCTATCTGTATATTAGCATATTTTCACATAAAAGTAAAGAGAAAACCGAATAATTTATATGTTTTGCTAAAAAATAACAAGATTTTGCAATAATCGGGTTATACTCCCTCAGTCAGCAAGCTGACAGCTCCCTCAAAGAAGGAGCCTGATAAAGCCCTATCGGGTTTTGTAGCTTTTCGCCCTCTCAGTCTCGCTATGCTAGTCAGCTTTGCTCAGCCGCAGACGGCAACCCTCTGTCTGCTTCGCAGACACCTCCCTTTCAAGGGGAGTACCCAATGGGAGAGCCGAGAAAGATGTCACTTTCGCCCACTCTATTTCTGAGGCATGGAAAAGCGCAGACACACGGGCTGAAATCGTGAAGATGAATAAGGGAGTGTCATATATTTCCTTTTCTATTCATTTTTGCCGTTCTCTATCCGAAAATTTTTTACACAGAAAAAATCTCTTAATTGCACTTTTCTTTCTGCTCGCCGCAGGGGCATTACTTTGTCAGCAGTGACAAAGTAATCAAAACACCGGTCAGGAGGAAGGAGGCGGCTTAAAGCAGCCCCTATTCCTCCCGACACCCACCATCACCCTGCATTTTTCAGATGTCTTTATCCGACTGCACAGACACACTTCAGCCGTTTGCACGCGTTTTTTCACTATCCAAGCTTAAAATGATTTATGCTCACTATTTCAGCCCGTGCGTCTGCGCCTTTCCTTTGTGAGTTTGATTTAAACCTAAAAAGTATCAGTAGCGTCGGTCATCGAACGCTTGTTCAAGCCGACTATATTTTTTCGCAGAGCAATGCTCTGCGCTACATAAAACATACCCTTGAAAAAGAGATATTTTCTTGCCTCGCCCTTTGGGAGAGGTGAAAATTTCGAAGAAATTTTCGGAGAGGGGTTACTCCCTCAGTCAGCAAGCTGACAGCTCCCTCAGAGAAGGAGCCTGATTTAGCCCTCTCAATCTCGCGGAAAGAGTATCCCCCTACCCCGCATTTTTTTGCTCAGACTTTTTCTTCTCAAGCAAAAGCATGGGATTTGAGAAAGCCTTTTTTGTGAAAGCGTCAATATCATAGCTCGGTTTAGGTCTTTCCTCTTTTTCTTTTTCTCTGCGCTGATATTTCTTATTGAATTTGTTATTATTATCCTTATTATTATTTGATACAGATTTTGCGTCGGCGATAAAACGCATATTATTTATCCCGAGGGAATCATTTTGCGGCGTCGATAACTTGATTTCGTGTATGTATATACGGTATTCGGTGAAGTTGTGCTTTTTAACCGAAATAAGCCCCGCCTTTTTCAGCTCTCCGATATAGGTCGTTACCGTGTTTTTGTGACACAGGAGCATTTTTGCGGCTGTGTCACGGCTGAACAGTATAAATGTATTCCCCTCTTCATCGGTGAACTTTTCGCTGTTCATCTCGGAAATTCTTTTCCTGTCGAGCATAAGCGTATAAAGAATTTTCGCCGGCGCAGAAAGAGAGTATTCCCCTGAAAATAAAAACTTGGGCATTTGATAATAGATATAATTTTCTTTCATTTTCTTTTCTCTTTTCTCAGATGATATTAGGGTGAAAAGTATAATCCGAACCAGCCTTAAAGCAAGAATTTTTCGTGCTTT
>JBJEOI010000073.1:0-27385 GCA_051880635.1 Acutalibacteraceae bacterium
AGCAAATGGCAAACGATGAAAATATCTCATATTGGATAAATAATAGTGGAATAGGAGAAGACTTTGCCACTGTTAGCGCAGACCATAATTTCTATTGGAATGAAAACGGTGATTTAGTAATTATCTTTGATAAATATGAGGTTGGTTCCGGCTCAATGGGAACTTCCGAATTTGTTATAGGTAGAGATGTTATTAAGGATATTTTGAAATCGGAGTTTAAAGACATTATTTTATAATGCGGAGGTTATTTCTTTTACAAAATCTATTGAAAAAACGACAATTAGCGTGTATAATATCGTTGTTGGCGTGACAACACGATGACAACAAAAATCTTGACAGTCCATATTTTATGGATAATCTGAACACTCCCGATAATATGAGTAAAAACACCCATACAAAATTGTTTAAGTTACAGTTTTAGGGAGCGAGTGGGAATAATACCGAGCGTTTTCAGAACAATAACAAAGCGATTAATCGGCGGCAGAGAGAAATCTCTGCCGTTAGCATATTTTAGAAATTCTTAGATGTAATACACTTTTATTTTTTTAGTATTGATTAATTTATCCACTTGTGATAAAATATAGTGGTTATAATGGGTGCTTATATCAACATATTGATTTAAAAGGTGATAAAAATGAAAAAAGACAAGTCAGGGCATAAAACCTCTGTGGGCGGTCAGGCTCTTATCGAGGGCATTATGATGAAAGGTCCCAAGGGCGCCGCTGTTGCGGTCAGAACGCCCGACGGTACTATAGATGTTGACTTTAAGGAGCAGACGAGCTTAACCAAAAAGTATAAAATCCTCGGCATACCTGTAGTCAGAGGCGTCGTCGCTTTTGTCGAAAGTATGGTTTTCGGCTATAAATGCCTTATGTACTCAGCCGAAAAATCAGGCATGGAGGATATGGATTCCTCAGAAGAGAATATGTCAAAGCTCGACAAATGGATAACAGAGCACTGGAGCGAAAAAGCAATGACGGTGCTGACGGGTATTGCGTCCGTTATAGGAATTTTGCTTGCTTTCGGTCTTTTTATGTGGCTGCCGACATTTATTGTCAATATTATAAATAAACACGCTACGGCTGATCTGACAAATTACAGAGCGCTTCTTGAGGGCGTGATGAGAATTATAATTTTTATCTGCTATATGGCGGCGGTTTCTCTGATGAAAGACATAAAGCGGGTCTTTATGTATCACGGAGCAGAGCATAAGACAATTTTCTGCTATGAAAACGGTCTTGAACTGACTGTTGAGAACGTCAGAAAGCAGTCAAGATTTCACCCCAGATGCGGCACAAGTTTTATGTTTGTTATGATTATTCTCAGCGTTCTTGTTTCTTCCGCCGTTTCAATTCTTGCGCCACAGCTTCGTGACATCACGGCGGTGTGGATGCTTGTAAAAATCCTGATTCTCCCGTTTGTAATGGGGCTTGGCTATGAATTTATCAAGTATGCGGGCAGACATGATAACGTCGCGGTTAAAATTCTCGCCGCACCCGGTCTTTGGATGCAAAGGCTCACCACAAAAGAGCCTGACGACGATATGATAGAGGTAGCCCTGACCGCTTTCAAGGCTGTTATCACTGAAAATCCCGAGGATGACGCAATCCGATGAAAATTATTGATGTCTATAAAAACGCAGTCACAAGGCTCAGCGAAGCGGAAATTGAAAACCCTGCGTTTGATGCAAAAATCCTTTTTGAGCATGTTTTTTCATTGACATACAGTGATATTATTATTAATCCCGATATCGGGTTTGACGACGGACAAGTCTGTGAGCTTGATAAACTTATCGACGAGAGACTGAGCGGCAGACCTCTTCAGTATATAATCGGCAAGTGGGATTTCATGGGCTTTGAATTTGAAGTGGGCGAGGGCGTTCTCATTCCGAGAAGCGAAACAGAAATACTTGTTGAATACACAGTCGATAAGCTCAGAAATATTCAGAGTCCGGTTATCTATGACCTTTGTTCGGGCAGCGGATGCATCGGTCTGAGTGTGAAAAAACTTTTGCCCTCAGCGAGAGTGTTTATGGTGGAAATAAGCGACGAGGCTCTTTTCTATCTGAACAAAAACCGTGAAAATCTCGGTCTGATGAAAGATACCTGTGTGATAAAAGGCGATATACTCAGGGGCTATGAGTTTTTTTCTTCACTGCCCGAGCCTGATGTCATTCTTTCTAATCCGCCTTATGTCAAACGAAAAGAAATAGAAACCTTACAGAAAGAGGTTCAGTCAGAGCCTTCTCTTGCCCTTGACGGGGGAGAGGACGGTCTGGACTTTTACCGCATACTCTCTGAAAAATGGCTGCCGTTTATAAATGACGGCGGTTATATGGCTGTTGAATGTGGTGAAGAACAGGCTGACGAAATATCGGCTATGTTTATGAAACACTGCGACGAAACCGAAATTCTGAATGATTTTTCATACATTCAGCGAGTGGTTATCGGCAAAAAATAAACTGTTAGGAGAAGAAAAATGTTAAGAGAAATTATTTCAAACGGCTTTACCGAAGAAACCGTTATCGAGCTTTTAGCTCTTGTCTTTATCGTTTTCTGCGCTCTGCCTATTCATGAGTTTGCTCACGCATTTGCAGGCAATCTTTTAGGCGACGAAACACCGAGACTGAGCGGCAGACTGACAATTAACCCTATGGCTCATATTGACTGGATGGGTGCGCTTTTGCTCCTCGTTGTCGGCTTCGGCTGGGGCAAGCCCGTGTCGGTCAACATGAGAAATTTCAAAACAAAAAACAAAAAGCTCGGTATGGCTCTTGTCGCCTTTGCCGGTCCTTTGTCAAATATCATTATGGCGTTCTTTTCTCTTCTTATCATGTTTATCGTTGTCAGAGTTTCGGGCATCGGTCTTATTGAGGGCGGAGAGTTTTATATCTATAACAACGCCGAGGGAACTATGGCTTACAGTCTTGTCCGCTTTCTTATGATTGCTTCCTCGGTCAATATTTCTCTTGCCGTTTTTAATCTTTTACCAGTTCCGCCGCTTGACGGCTCAAGACTTGTTTCACTTGTCCTTCCGAATAAGTATTATTATAAACTCATGATGTATGAGAGATATATCGCGATTGCGATAATGATTTTAGCTTTCACTAATATTCTCAGCGTACCCATTTCATTTCTCAGCGAAAAGCTGATGACAGGTCTTATGTATCTTGCTTCATTCCCGCTTAAAATATAATAAAGGTGCAATATGGAAAAAATTTCTTATAAGCTTGAGGTGTTTGAAGGGCCTATGGATTTACTTCTTCACCTCATAACGAAACACAAGCTGAATATTAACGATATCCCTATCTTTGAGCTTGTCGGGCAATATATTGAATATGTCCGTCAGATGCAGGAGGCGGATATGGAGGTCGCAAGCGAATTTTTAGAGATGGCTTCAAGGCTTATCTATATAAAAACGGTGTCGCTTCTGCCTGTCTATGAAGAGGCTGAAAAGCTGAAAAAAGAGCTGACGGGCGAGCTTCTTGAATACCGTGACTGTAAGATTATGGCGGGAAAGCTTGCGCTTCAGGCTAACGGCTTTGACTATCTTTCGAAAGCACCCGATGAAATAGAAATTGACCCGACCTATACAAGAACGCACGAGGGCGAAGAGCTTTTCAGGGCATATATTTCGGCTGTCGGCAAGGGAAAGCGAAAGCTGCCGCCGCCTCTTGACGCTTTCAAAGCGATTGTCGCTAAAAAAATTGTTTCCGTGTCGTCGAAAATCTCATACATTTTCGGAAAACTCAGAAGCAGGGCGAGGGTCAGATTTCTGTCTTTTTATGAAGACGCCGAAACCCGCTCGGATATGGTTGCCGTTTTTCTTGCCATGCTTGAGCTTGTGAAAAACAAAAATATAAAGGTTGACGGCGAACACTCAGAGGAAATGACCGTTACTCTCTTAAAAGGTGAAGAATAATGAATTTTAAAGAACTGAAGGCTCAGCTTGAAGCGGTGCTTTTCGCCGTCGGCGAGCCTGTTGAAATAACAAGGCTTTCGGAGTGCCTTGAAATAGACGAAGAAACGCTGAGCGGAGTTGTTGAACATCTGAAAGCGGAGCTTGACGAAAGAGGCAGCGGGCTTTGTATTCTGAAGCTCGATAATAAATATCAGCTTTGCACAAGAACGCAATACGCCGACTGCGTCAGACGTATTCTCGAAGTCAGAAAAAATGCTCCTCTTTCAAATGCCGCATTCGAAGTGCTTGCGATAGTCGCCTATAATCAGCCGGTCACAAAGTCGTTTGTCGAGCAGATAAGAGGCGTTGACAGCTCAGGCGTTATGACCTCTCTTCTCAAAAAGAACCTTATAGAAGAAAAAGGCAGACTCGACCTGCCGGGCAGACCTCTTCTTTACGGCACTACGCCCGAGTTTCTGAAATGCTTCTGTATTTCTTCTCTTGACGAACTGCCGTCTCTGCCGGGTAATGAAGCGGGAGAAACACAGATGACCTTTGACGAAACGGCTGAAAAAGAAGAGCGGGAAGAAAATTTAATCGAAGATTTATCCGAAAAGGTTGACGAAAACTGATTTTTAATGTAACATATTAAAAAAGTATAGAAAGGAGAAATGTTTTTGACGGCATTATATATAATTCTCGGTATAATAGCTTTCTTTGTCATACTCCTTTCGGTGCACTTTCATGTGTCTGTTGAATATACGGATTACATATACCTCTCGGTCAGGTGGCTTTTCTTAAAGTTTGACATTCTTCCGCTGAAAGAAAAGACAAAGAAGAAAAAAGAGAAGCCCGAGGAGGAAAAGAAAGAAGAACCTCAAAAAGAGGAGAAGAAAGAAGAAAAGCCGAAAGAAAGCGGCGAAAATCCCATTATTACCACAATAAAGAATATGGGCTATGACGGAGTAATGGAGATTTTATCAAACCTCGGCAAAGCTCTTTCTGGTATGTTCAGAAGAATTTTTAAAGCGTTTGTTATTCATAATATTGACCTTGACTTAACGGTCGGTAAGGGCGATGCGGCGGCGACTGCTATAGAATACGGCAAAGCGTGTAACAAGGTTTATCCCGTGTTCGGGCTTATGACTTCAACAATGAAGGTTAAAACCTATAATGTCAATGTTGCCCCTGATTTTCTTGCCGGTCATAATACGGGGGAGTTCAGAACCGACTTTTATCTTGTCCCCAGAAAGCTCATAAACGCAATCATTATAGTCGGCGTTGAGCTTGTGTTCAAAGTTTTGTTAAAATTCTTATTGTCAGGTAATAAGAAGAAAGATAAAAAAGAAAACATACAGCCGGAGACGGTCTAAAAGACGGCATAAGGCTTTATATGAAGAAAGGAAGATTTCCATGAAAGAACAGTCAGCAGGTTCAATCCTTGCCTCAACAATTGACAAAATCCGTGATCTCGTTGACACGAGCACAATTATCGGTGAACCAATAAAGACGGGCGACAATGTTACGATTATCCCGGTTTCAAAGGTTACATACGGCTTTGCTTCGGGCGGTTCGGATTTTCCGTCAAAGAACAACACTGAATTATTCGGCGGCGGCGGTGGAGCGGGCGTCACAATCACACCTGTTGCGTTCCTTGTCATAAGTGACGGCGAGGTTACACTCAAGCACATTACGGCTTATGATAACGCAGCCGAGAGAGTTGTCAATCTTGTTCCCGAAATGTTTGATAAGGTTACAAGCCTTGTCAATAAGGTCAAGAAAGAGAATGAAAAGGCTGACGCTCAGACTGAGCTTGGCTGATAAAACAAAATAATAAAACTGCAACCATCTGCATATGCTTTTTATGGCAGGTGGTTGCATTGTTGCGTAAAAAAATAATAATTTTTGTTCTGATTTTCACTTTATTTTTCACTCAGATTAATTTTTTTTCGTATGCGCTTTCGGCGTCCTCGGCTGTTGTGATGATAGCCGAAACAAGCGAGGTTATTTTCGAAAGTGATGCGCATACAAAAAGACCGATGGCGAGCACTACGAAAATTATGACGGCTCTTCTTGCCGTTGAAAGCGGAAGGCTCGACGACGTTGTAACGATAACGGATAAAATGGTCAGAACCGAAGGCACCTCTATGGGGCTTCGGGCAGGCGATAAGCTCACACTGTCAAATATCGTCATGGGCATGATGCTTTTATCCGGCAACGATGCGGCAAATGCGGTCGCAATATATCTGTCGGGCAGTCTTGATGAATTTGCAAAGCTGATGAATGAAAAAGCGAAGTTTATCGGAATGAGCGACACTCATTTTGTCACTGCGTCGGGACTCGATAACGAAATGCATTACTCTACGGCTTACGATATGGCTCTTCTTTCATCTTACGCCATGAAAAACCCGCTTTTCAGAGAGTATGTATGTAATTACAATGCAACGGTTGACTATATAAAGCCCGAGGGCAGCTATACATACCGTAATCATAACCGTTTTCTGACAATGTATGACGGTGCCTGCGGTGTGAAAACGGGCTTCACAAAAAAGAGCGGAAGATGCCTTGTGACCGCCGTTGAAAAAGACGGCTGTCTTGTTATTGCGGTCACTCTCAGAGCACCCGACGACTGGAACGACCATATTAAACTTTATGATGAGTGTCTGCCGAAAATAAAGACAGAATGTATCAAGGATCGTTTCTTCAGCACTTTGAGCGTATCGGGCGGCTTAAAGCCCTCTGTCAGCGCTTCGACTGACGAGGATATTATTACGCATACTGTTTCGGGTGAAATCACAACAAGGCTTTTAACCGAAAAAATTATTTATGCCCCGATTGAAAAGGGGGATATTCTCGGCTTTGTCGGCGTTTTTTCTGACGGAAAGCTAATAAGCAAATATCCGCTGATGGCTGACGAAAATGTTGAAATAAAAAATACAGCCCATGAAGATAAGGGCATTATATATAAAATCAAGGATTTGTTCAGGAGATTTGAAAGATGGCTGATAACGGCATAATGAGACTTCAGAAGTATCTTGCACAGTGCGGCGTTGCTTCAAGAAGAAAAAGCGAAGAGCTTATTGAAAACGGCAAGGTTAAAATAAACGGAAAAGTCGCTCAGATAGGCGACAAGGTCAACCCTAAAAAAGACGATATTACGGTTTCTGGCAAAAAAATTGTCAAAACAAAAAAATATACTTATATAATGCTTCATAAGCCGAGAGGTTTTATAACCACAATGAGCGATGAAATGGACAGAAAATGCGTCGCAATGCTTGTCAAAGATGTGGGTGCGAGAGTTTACCCTGTCGGGAGGCTTGACCGTGAGTCCGAGGGTCTTCTTCTTATGACAAACGACGGCGAATTTGCAAATGCTATGACCCACCCGACAAAGCATGTCCCTAAAACCTATCGTGTCACTGTCAGACCGTCAATAAGCGAAGAACAGATAACAAAGCTTTCGACGGGTATTGTTATTGATGACAGAATGACTGCTCCGGCTGAAGTCAGAGTGGTTAAGCGTGAAGAAAACAGAGTGGTTATTGAAATCATTCTATATGAGGGCAGAAACAGACAGATAAGAAAAATGTGCGATGCGCTTGGCTTAGAGGTTGCAAGGCTAAAAAGGATTGCAGTCGGCTCCGTAAAGCTCGGAATGTTACCGCAGGGGAAATGGAGAGAGCTTTCCGAAGAAGAAGTTCACAAGCTTGCTGCAAGCGCAGGGCTTGACAGAAAAAGGTGATTGATTATGATTAGTTTCAAACTTATAGAAGACGGTGTGTTCGCTTCTTTTGAAGACGGCAAAATGACAGGGAAAGCATATTTTAAAATCGACGGTTTTTTCTGCGAAGTTTATAAGGTTGAGTTCCCTCAGGACAAGCTCTATCTTTTTCAGGGGCTTCTCAGAAGCGTCTTTAACTATGCCACAGGCACAAACGCATACATAGGAAAGCTCACCGATGAAAGCTGTTTCGACAAGGCTGAAACCATGAACTTTATTTTCGACGGAAAGTGCTGGTCAAACGATATTCCCACTCTTCTTATGGGCACTTGCGGCTCATGCGGCGACATAATACCTGAAATTTGACAAAAGAGTAAATATATATTATAATAAGATTTATTTATATATCATCTAAGAAGGAGCAAAAATATGATCAGAAGTATGACCGGCTACGGCAGAAAACAGGCTGTAACAGGCGGTATGCATATTACCGCTGAGATAAAGAGCGTTAATCACAGATATTTTGAGTTTTCGGCAAGAGTCCCGAGAGCATACGGCTTTCTTGAAGAAAAACTCAAAAGCTATATTCAGTCTCTTATTTCAAGAGGTAAGGTTGAGTGCTATATACAGATAGATAATCTTGAAGAAGAGGATTGCATAGTTGAAGTTAATCATTCACTGGCAAAGGGCTATTATGACGCTTTGAAAGATTTAGCGCAAAGATATGAGCTTCGTGACGATATCTCCGTTTCGCTTCTTTCAAGATACGGCGATATTTTCTCCGTTCATAAGGCGGAGGCTGATGAAGAAAAAATTTGGGAGAGCGTCAAGGGTGTTGTCGCCGAGGCTGTCAGCTCGTTTATTGCCATGCGTGAGACAGAGGGCGAAAAGCTCAAAAACGATATTCTTTCAAGATGTGACACAATTATTGAAAAGGTTGAATTTATCGAGGAACGCTCACCCGAAACTGTCAGAGAATATAATGACAAGCTTTTAGCAAGAATAAAAGACGTTCTTTCCGACGTTCAGGTTGACCAGCAGCGAATTCTGACCGAAGCCGCTGTTTATGCGGACAAGATAGCTGTCGCCGAAGAGACCGTCAGGCTCAGAAGTCATATTTCACAGCTTCGTGATTTTATGGAGAGCGAAGAGGCTATCGGCAGAAAGACAGATTTCCTTGTTCAGGAAATTAACCGTGAAGCAAACACTATAGGCTCAAAGGCTCAGGATGTCGCAATAGCCAAAAAGGTTATTGATATTAAAGCTGAGGTTGAAAAGATCAGGGAACAGGTTCAGAATATTGAATAAGCTGAGCTTTGACGGAGGAAGAATATGAAGTTAGTTAATATAGGCTTTGGCAATATGGTCAACACAAATAAGCTGCTTGCCATAGTCAGCCCCGAGTCGGCGCCGATAAAACGAATGATTCAGGAGAGTAAGGATAAAGGTACGCTTATTGACGCCACACACGGCAGAAGAACCCGTGCGGTTCTTATTACCGATAACGACCATATTATTCTCACTTATCTTCAGTCGGAGACTGTCGCCAACAGAATTAACAGTGAAGATGATGAGGAGGAATATGAGGATGAATAAAGGTGTTCTTTTTATCGTTTCCGCCGCTTCTGCCACAGGTAAGGACACGATTGTTTCACGGGTAATAAAAGACAGCAACGGTGAAGCTGTTCTTTCTGTTTCAATGACGACAAGAAAGCCCAGAGAAAACGAAAAGGACGGCGTCAATTATTATTTTGTGTCTGAAGACGAGTTCAGACAGAATATCGCCGAGGGTCAGATGCTTGAGTATGCCCAATACGGGAGATTTTTTTACGGCACGCCTATGAAGCCTGTTATGAAATGGCTCGACGAGGGGAAAATCGTTTTTCTCATTATTGAGGTCAAAGGGGCCGCAATAGTCAGAGAAAAGCTCCCCGAGGCGAAAAGCATATTCCTGCTGCCGCCGTCAATGCAAGCTCTTGAAAGCAGGCTCAGAGGCAGAAATTCAGACACCGAAGAGTCGATAATAAGACGAATGGATATCGCAAAAGACGAGATTGCGAGAGCGGCTGAGTTTGATTATATTATTATGAATGACGACTTAGAAACTGCCGTCAGTGATTTTTCATCAATCTGCCGATATGAGATAAGCAGAAAGAACGGGCTTCAGGCTGATGAAAACGACTGCGCCGCCGCAAACAGATTAAAAAAAGACAATATGATAAATTCAATAAGTGAGGTACTTAAAAATGATTAATCCCGATTTCAACAAGATTTTAAAAGAAAACCAGAGCCGTTACGCCCTTGTTACTGCTGTCGCAAAAAGAGCGAGAGTAATTTCTGAGGATAAAGAAATGCTCCCGAAGATAGGCACAGACAAGCCTGTTACATATGCTCTTGACGAGCTTATGAGGGGCGAAATGAAAATATCAGACCCGACATATGAAGCCGAAGAGGCTGAAAAAGAAGAATAATCATTAATCACGGAGGAAAGATATGAATTATCTCATTGCAAATGTAGCTGTTGATAAAGCAACCTACAGCTTTGATATGCTATATTCATATCTTGTCCCCGACGAATTAAGCGAAAAGGCGAAGCCGGGTTGCCGTGTTATTGTGCCTTTCGGCAATTCAAAACTTAACAGACAGGGTGTTATATATTCTCTTGAGACAAGAGACAGCAAGGCACGCCTCAAGAAGATTACAGCGGTGCCCGATGAAGCGCCGCTTCTTAACAATGAGGCGCTTTCTCTAGCTCTTTGGCTTAAAGAGAGAACCTTCTGCACATATTTTGACGCCGCAAAGGTTCAGCTTCCGACAGGTATCAGCCTTAAAATCAACACTACATATGTTTCTGTTTCAGACCACGGGGTATGCATCGAAGATGAGACTGAAAAGAAAATTTATGACTTTCTCGAAGAAAGAAGAGAATATGTTTCAGCCGATGAAATACGGGAGCGGTTTGAGCTTGATGAAAAAGACGACATTCTGAATAGAATGTTTTCAAGCGGTCTTATTCTTAGAAACTATGACACCGTGCGTAAGGTTTCGGACGCAACAATCCGTATGGTCAGAATTTCTATGGACGAGGAAACGCTCGAAAAATACCGTGTTCAACTGACAAAAAAGCAGAACCGTATTATAGACGTGCTTTCCGATATCGGCTGTGCGTCGGTTAAAGAGCTTTGCTATTTTACCGGGCTTACGGAGGCTGTTATCAAGGCGCTCGCCGCAAAAAATGTCATTGAAATCTTCAGCGCTCCCACATACAGAAAGCCTAAAAACCGTCTGAAAACAAGTAGCCCTAACAGGGAGATAATTCTCACCGACGAACAGGCAAAAGCGTATAGCAATATGCTTGAAAAATACAGAAACGGCGGCGGAGTAAGTCTTCTTTACGGCGTCACGGGCAGCGGAAAAACCTCGGTTTATATGAAGCTTATTGACGAAATACTTTCCGACGGTAAAGGCATAATAGTGATGGTGCCCGAAATATCGCTCACACCTCATCTTATAGCTCTTTTTAACGAGCGATACGGCGACAGGGTGGCTGTGTTTCACAGCGGTCTTTCTGTCGGTGAGAGATACGATGAATGGAAAAGGATAAAAAACGGCGACGCACAGATTGCCGTCGGCACACGCTCCGCTGTGTTCGCTCCTTTTGATAAGCTCGGTCTTATCATTATGGACGAGGAACAGGAGCATACCTATAAATCGGAGCAGTCACCGAGATTTCACGCAAGAGATGTGGCAAAATTCAGAGCCGCATACAACAAAGCACTCTGCGTTTTAGCCTCTGCAACCCCGAGCCTTGAGTCTTATACCCTTGCTAAAAAGGGCAGATATTCGCTCGAAACAATAAAAAACAGATACGGCGACGCTGTTTTACCCGATGTTATCGTCGCCGATATGAGAAAAGAGAGAAAAAACGGAAACAAGTATCAGATAAGCTCAATTCTTCTTGAAAAGCTCGAAGAAAACCTGAAAAACGGCAAACAGTCCATTCTCCTTATTAACCGCAGAGGTTATAATACCTTTGCGGCGTGTGACGAATGCGGCAAGGTCAGAGTCTGCCCGTCGTGCAGTGTTTCTCTGACATATCACTCCGATATCAACAGGCTGATGTGCCACTATTGCGGCTATTCGGATTTTATGGATAATAAATGCCCCGAATGCGGCAAGAAAGCCGTCCGCTTTTCGGGCAGCGGAACACAGAAGATAGAAGATGAACTGAAAACCCTTTTGCCCGGCGCACGAGTTGTCAGAATGGATACCGATTCGACGCTTTCAAGATATGCGCACGAGGAGAAGCTCAGCGCTTTCGCAAAAGGTGATTATGACATTATGCTCGGCACTCAGATGGTCGCCAAAGGTCTTGATTTTGAGAACGTCACTCTTGTCGGCGTTCTTGCCGCCGATCAGGAGATGAACGGCGGTGACTATATGTCCTCTGAAAAGGCTTTTGATCTGCTCACTCAGGTTGTCGGCAGGGCGGGCAGGGGTAAAAACAGAGGTCTTGCGATTATTCAGACTATAGACCCCGACAGCTCAATTATCAGGCTCGCTCAACAGCAGAATTATGAAGCGTTTTATGAAAATGAAATATATATAAGAAAGTTTATGACCTATCCGCCTTACTGCGATATTTGTGCAATAACCTTCAGCGCTTCGCAGGAAAATATAACTCTTGCTTCGTCAAGATGCTTTCTTTACGGTATTAAATCGGCTTCTGAAGAGGTTTATAAAGACCTCAAGCTCATTGTGCTCGGACCGATGCCGCCCAAAATAGGCAAAATCGGCGGAAAGTTCAGATACAGAATTATAGTCAAATGTCATAACACAAAAAAATTCAGAGATATGATAAGAGAAATACTTATAAGATTTGAAAAAACAAAAGATTTTAAAGATGTTTCGGTTTCGGTTGATTTTAACCCCGAAAGTCTTGCTTAGGAGAGATATAAATGGCACTGAGAAATATAGTTAAACTCGGAGATCCTATTCTTCGAAAAAAGAGCAGAGAAGTCACAAAATTTGACGACAGACTTTTCACTCTGCTTGATGATATGAAACAGACAATGTATAAATCCGAGGGAGTCGGTCTTGCGGCTGTTCAGGTCGGCGTTCTCAAAAGAGTAGTCGTTCTTGACTGCGGCGACGGATTTTTAGAGCTTATAAACCCCGAAATTGTGTCGGGTGAGGGTGAACAGGTTGAACAGGAGGGCTGTCTTTCTCTGCCCGAGAAATACGGCGCAACAATTCGCCCTAAAACAGTTAAGGTCAGAGCGCAGGACAGAATGGGCAAATGGCATATGTATAAAGGCGAGGGGCTCAAAGCAAGATGCTTCTGTCATGAGATTGACCATCTTGACGGCGTTCTTTTCATTGACCGCCTTGCGCCCGAGGATAAAATAAATAACACCGAGGTAAGAAAATGAAAATAGCTTTTATGGGCACGCCCGATTTTGCTGTGCCGTGCCTTGAATATCTCATAGCTTCGGAGCATGAGGTTGTCGGAGTTTTCTGTCAGCCCGACAAGCCAAAGGGCAGAACTCAGGAGCTTGTAATGCCTATAACAAAGAAGATTGCCCTTGAAAACGACATTCCTGTCTATCAGCCCGTTTCGCTGAGAAACGGCGCAGGAGTGGAAGTTCTGAAAGAGATAAATCCCGACCTTGTTATCGTCGTAGCCTACGGAAAAATTCTCCCTGAGGATTTTCTTGAATTTCCCAAATACGGCTGCGTCAATATTCACGGCTCAATTCTGCCTAAATACAGGGGAGCGGCGCCCATTCAGTGGGCTGTTCTGAACGGCGATAAAGAAGCGGGCGTCACTTCAATGCAGATGGACGCAGGTCTTGACACCGGCGACATGCTTTTGATGAAAAAGGTCGAAATCGGCGAAAACGAAACATCTGAGGAGCTTTTTGAAAGACTTTCATATCTCGGCGCAGATGTTCTGAAAGAGACTATTGAAGCTCTTCAAAAGGGAGAACTGAACCCGATAAAGCAAAATGAAGCCGAAGCGACATTTGTCGGTCTTCTTTCAAAAGAAAACAGCCCGACTGATTTTTCAAAATCCGCTCAAGAGGTTCATAACCATATAAGAGGCTTATATTCGTGGCCGTGTGCTACCACAGTGCTTTCAGGTAAAATTTTAAAACTTCATAAATCGGTTCTTTCCGATGTAAAGGGAAATAATATAGCCGGGAGCGTTGTCTGTTCAGACGGCAGGCTTATTGTCTGCTGTGGTGATAACAGGTGTGTTGAGCTTCTTGAAATTCAGCTTGAGGGTAAAAAACGAATGTCTGCGGCCGATTTTTTAAGAGGCAGAAAAATAGAAAAAGGAACAATTTTAGGAAAATAAGGTGAGAGAGAATGGGTTTTCTTTATCTTGATGAATACTATCTTCTTCTTTGCGTGCCTGCGCTTTTTCTTTCGCTCATTGCTCAGTGGAAGGTTAAATCATCATATTCAAAATATTCACAGGTCAGAAATATACGAGGGATTACCGGCGCGGAGGCGGCAAAGAGAGTGCTTGCTTTTTACGGTGTCTCCGATGTAAGAATAGAAAGGACTTCGGGTCGGCTTTCGGATCACTTTGACCCGTCGGCGAATGTAATAAGGCTTTCTTCGGGGGTTTTTGACGGAATTTCTATCGCCGCAGTCGGTATTGCGTGTCACGAAGCAGGTCATGCGGCTCAGCACGCAGAGGGTTATCTGCCGATTAAAATAAGACAAGCCGTTATTCCCATAACAAGGTTCGGCTCAACGGCGGGCATTTTTCTTGCGCTCTTCGGTTATATTTTCGGTTTTGAACCTCTTGTTTCGATAGGTCTGCTTTTATACTTCTTTATTGTTGTGTTTCAGCTTGTCACTCTCCCCGTTGAATTTAATGCGTCAAGAAGAGCTATTAGCGTTATAAACGAAACGAATATGCTCACAGCCGACGAGCTTCCTCAGGCTAAAAAAATGCTCAGTGCCGCCGCAATGACTTATGTCGCCGCACTTATTGTTTCTTTCGCTCAGTTTTTAAGAATTCTTTTAAGATTTTCGAATAAGAACAGAAGAAGATAAATTTCTGAAAGGATATCATATGTCAGAGGTAAAAAACAGTGCAAGGCTCACTGCGTTCAATATTCTTGTCAAAACAGAAAAAGAAAAGGCTTATTCAAATATCGAGATTGACAGTTCGCTGAAAAAAAGCGGGCTTTCGCCGCGTGACAGGGCGTTTGTCAGTAAGCTGACCTATGGCTGTATTGAACGGAAGATTACACTTGACTATCAGATTGAAAGGCATCTGAAAGGCTCGATAAACAAGCTGAAAGTGACGGTTCTGACAATTCTGAGAATGGGAGCTTATCAGATTTTATTCATGGATAAGGTGCCTGATTTTTCAGCCGTTAATGAGTGCGTCGAGCTTTCGAAGATAACAGGCTCAGGGTATGCGTCGGCGCTTATCAATGCCGTTCTTCGAAAGATATCCCGTGACGGACTTATTTTTCCTGAGAAAAGCGAAAAAATACATTTTCTCAGCGTGAAATATTCCTGCCCCGAAAATCTTATTTCGATGTGGAATAAAGCCTACGGAGAAGAGAACACGGAAAAGCTTCTCATTTCTTCTCTTGAACCTCCCGATACCGTCATAAGGGTGAACACCTTGCTGACAAACGCCGACGAGCTTATAAAAATTCTTGATAATGAGGGCGTTAAAGCGGAAAAATGCTATATTGAAAATGCACTTGTTATCGCTAAAACAGGCGTAAGCATTGATGAACTTTCTTCTTTCAGAAAAGGGCTTTTTCATGTTCAGGACATCGCTTCGCAGATATGCGTTTTAGCGCTTGACGCAAAAGAGGGAGAGAGAGTTATCGACATGTGCTCCGCTCCCGGGGGCAAGGCTTTCACGATAGCTCAGAATATGAAAAACACAGGTCAGATTCTTGCGTTTGACCTTTATCCGTCAAGAACGGAGCTTATCGAAAAGGGCGCAGAAAGGCTTCACATTGAAAATATTACAACCTGTGTCTGCGACTCTTCAAAATATTACCGCAGTATTCAAAAAGCGGACAAAGTTCTTTGCGACGTCGTCTGCTCTGGTCTCGGGGTTATAAGAAGAAAGCCTGAGATAAAATATAAAGAGCTTGACTCTTTCAAAGACCTGCCCGATATTCAGTATGCAATTCTTGAAAACTCTTCGCTTTATGTTAAACAGGGCGGAAGACTTGTTTATTCAACCTGTTCGCTCAATAAAAAAGAGAACGACAAGGTTTGCGATAAATTTCTCGAAAAACACAGTGAGTTCAGATGTATAAAGCCCCTCAAAACCGATACATACGGGGACAGATACTACACGCTTATGCCGCATATTAACAGCTCCGACGGCTTTTTTATAGCCGTTTTTGAAAGGATAGCAGAGTAAAATGAAAAAAGACATTAAATCAATGACCCTTTCGGAGCTTGAAGAAGAAATGAAAGCTCTCGGAGAGCCAAAATTCAAGGCTAAGCAGATTTATCTCTGGCTTCATAAAAATACGGTTGATTCTTTTGATAAAATGACCAATATTTCTAAACAGCTCAGAGATATTTTGAATGAGAATTATCAAATTTACAACTGCGGTATTGAAAAAAAGCTCGTTTCGGTGTATGATAACACAGTTAAGTATCTTTTTAAACTTCATGACGGCGAATATATTGAATCCGTTGTTATGAAGTATAAATACGGATACACTATCTGCGTCTCAAGTCAGGTCGGCTGTAAAATGGGCTGCACCTTCTGCGCTTCGACCATAGCGGGCTTTGTGAGAAATCTTACGCCGTCTGAAATTCTTTCTCAGGTCTATACCGCTCAGAGAGATCTTGACATAAGAATATCTCATATAGTTCTTATGGGCGTCGGCGAGCCGATGGATAACCTTGATAATGTACTGCGGTTTCTGACTCTTATCACCGATGAGCAGGGGCAGAATTTGAGTATGCGCAATATTTCACTTTCAACCTGCGGCGTTGTGGACGGAATTTACAGGCTGATGAGAGAAAAACTTCAGCTTACGCTTTCAATTTCGCTTCATGCGCCTAATGATGAGATACGTTCAAAAACGATGCCCGTCAATAAAAAATGGGGCGTTGATCAGCTTCTGAAAGCGTGCAGGGATTATACGAAAGAAACTTCAAGGCGCATTTCGTTTGAATACGCAATGATAAGCGGCGTCAACGACTCTGACGAATGTGCAAGAGAGCTTGCCTCAAAGCTCAGAGGTATGCTCGCTCATGTCAATCTTATTCCTGTCAACGAAGTCAGAGAAACAGGCTATAAAAAAAGCAAAACTGACAGAATTGAAGCATTTAAGTCAATACTGAATTCAAACGGTATCAACACTACCGTTAGAAGAACCCTCGGGTCTGATATAAATGCTTCCTGCGGTCAGCTCAGAAGAAAGATAAAAGAAGAGAAGGTGATAGAGTGATGTTTGTCATTTCAAAAAGCGATGTCGGTCTTAAACGCAAGAAAAATGAAGACTTTGCTTTTGCCGCCGCAATAAGCGATGACGAAGCGTTTGCCGTTGTATGCGACGGTATGGGCGGCGTCAGCGGCGGTGAGCTTGCGAGCAAAATGGCGTGCGACAGAATTTCACAGAAGATTTCGCTGTGCTATAAGCTGTCAATGCCGATGATGTCGGTGACAAATCTGCTCCTTTCGGCTATAACAACGGCTAATGTCGAAATATACGACTACGGCTGTCAGAACCCCGATTTTAAGGGAATGGGTACTACGGTCGTCTGTGCCTTTGTTAAGGATAACGAGGTATGTATAGGTCACGTCGGCGACAGCCGTGCATACCTGATATCAAAATCGGGCATAAGACAGATAACAAAAGACCATTCACTTGTTCAGGAAATGTATGACAACGGTGAAATTTCGGTTGAAGAGCTGAAAAATCACCCTGTTAAAAATGTTATCACAAGAGCTCTCGGCGTTGATGAGGATGTAAATATTGATTTCAATTCCGACTTTCTCCATGAAGAAGAGGCGCTGCTTCTTTGCTCAGACGGTCTGACAAACTTTGTGGACGCCGATGAAATCTATGAGGCTTTCAACACCTATAAAAAAGAAGATTTAGCTGATGCTTTGATAAATATGGCCAATGAACATGGCGGCGGCGATAATATTACCGTTGCTCTGATTTATCGATAAGGAGGCAGAAAATGGACAATTATGTTGGAAAGAGACTTGACGGCAGATACGAAATTCACGAAATTATCGGCGTGGGCGGTATGGCTGTCGTTTATAAGGCTTTTGATAATATAGACAAAAAAATTGTTGCTGTCAAAATTCTTAAAGAAGAATACCTTGCAGATGAGGATTTCAAGCGCAGATTTAAAAATGAGTCAAAGGCTATTGCCGTTCTTTCACACCCGAATATTGTGAAAGTTCTTGATGTCAGCTTCGGCGACAGACTTCAATACATAGTAATGGAGTATGTCGAAGGAATAACCTTAAAGGAATATATCGAACAGCAGGGCGTTGTCAGAACAAGAGAAGCGCTCTATTTCGTCATGCAGATTCTCCGCGCTCTTCAGCACGCTCATGACAAAGGTATAGTTCACCGTGATATCAAGCCTCAGAACATAATGCTTATCGAAAACGGCTCTATTAAGGTCACAGACTTCGGTATTGCCACTTTCTCAAGAGGCGAAACAAAAACCATGACAAATTCTGCCATAGGTTCTGTTCACTATATCAGCCCCGAGCAGGCAAAGGGCAGTATGACCGACGCAAAGTCGGATATCTATTCCGTCGGCGTTGTTCTTTATGAAATGCTCACAGGCTCACTGCCTTTCCAGTCGGACAATGCTGTATCCGTTGCCGTAATGCAGGTGCAGAAGCAGCCTAAGAGCCCCCGAGAAATAAACCCCGATATTCCCATAGGATTAGAACAGATTATCATGCGTGCTATGCAGAAAAATCCTGCCGAGCGTTATCAGTCTGCGGCTGAAATGCTTGTCGATCTCGGTGAATTCGGGAAAAATCCGAACATTAAATTCGACTATAATTTCTTTGTCGATAAAGCCCCGACTAAATATATTCCGACCAATGAAGTGAAAAAACAGCTTCAGGAAACAGCCGGTGAAACCGACGGTGAGGCTGAGAATAATCAGAGCAGCGAAGCGTTTGACGACGAAGAAGAAAGAAAGAAAAAGAAGACCATAGGTATTCTTGCGGGCGTTCTCGGCGGTCTTATAATCTTTGTTATAGTAATGATTATTATTTTTGCCTCGGGCTCGTCAAAAAAGCTCACCGTTCCCAACTTTATCGGTCTTAATTATACCGATGATATTGCGTCTAATGACAAATACAAGGAGTTTATGGACTACATTGAAACAAAGTTTGTTGTTGACGCTGCCGATGAAAGCGGTGTCCCTTATGAGGACGGCGAAGTCTTTAATCAGACTCCCGAGCAGGGCAAGAAAATATCTGAAAAATCAAAGATTGTTCTTGAAATAGCTTCAAATAACGCCAGTGTTCCTGTCCCTGATGTCTATGGCTATGACATTGCGACCGCTATGAGCGCACTAAGGCGTGAAGGCTTCCTGACAACGATTGATTATGACCCCGACTCAGATTTAAGCGACGGTATTGTTGTCAGAACATCGCCCGAAAGAAACGAAAAAGCTCCTTCAGGCTCAACGGTAACAATTTTTATTCCGGGTGAAGCAAAAGTTCAGGGTGAAACAGTTGTCGTGCCTATTCTTGTCGGTGAAACGCTCACACAGGCAAAGAAGGATCTTGAAGGCGTCGGTCTTGAGCTTGATATGAGCGGTTCGACATACAGAGACAGCGATAAGCCCAAGGGCTATATTTTAGGCAATAACCTTGCGGGGCAGGAGGTTCCCAAGGGAACAAAGATTGCCGTTTATATGAGCAGCGGTATAGCTAAGCGTATAAGCGTCACCGTTAAACTGCCGACAGCTTCGGGCAAGGGCAAGCTTGTGGCAACGCTCAACGATGAAGAGGTTGAAGCAAGAACGGTTAAGCTCAGCGGAGAAACCATTACTCTGAATATCGGCGGCTCAGGCAGCTCGAATAAGCTTGTTGTGACAATTGACGATCAGAAGATTTACAGCGCAAAAATCAACTTCAGCTACGGTGTAGCGGAGGAAGATGCGATTACTTCCGAAAAAGAGTATAAATATACTACCGAAGCAAAGACCACCGAAACGACAACCGAAAAGAAGACGGAGCCTGAATCGACTTCTGAAATGACCGTTCCACCAACAAAACCCACTACGGAAACCACTACAGAACCCAAGACGACAGAGCCCAAGACTACAGAGCCCAAGACGACAGAATCCACGACTACAGAGCCTTCATCGTCTCCGTCGTCAGAACCGATTCAGCCTGAAGAGGATACATCGGAAAGACAGACTGTTGATTATGATGCCGAAGACTGACAGACGGAGTTTTTAAAGTGCAGAAGAACGGTATAATTATTAAAGGAATCGGCGGCTTCTACTATGTAGAAGTTGCCGATACAATATATGAGTGCAAGGCAAAGGGAATTTTCAGAAAAAAGAAAATCACTCCGCTTGCCGGTGATAATGTAATTATTACAATCCGGGATAACGGCGAAAACACAATAGATGAAATCTTAGAGCGAAAGAACTCTTTTGTCCGCCCTCAGGTGGCAAATGTTGACCGTATGCTCATGGTTTCATCGGTTGTTGAACCTGCCGCAAACACTGTTATTATTGACAAAATGACGGTTATTGCCGAAAAGAAGGGGATTGAACCGATAATTGTTTTCACAAAGTCCGACCTTTCGGACACCTCTTCGCTCTCTGAAATATACACAAAAGCGGGCTTTAAGGTGTTCTGCTTCGGCTCTGATGACAGCGAAAAAGAAGAGCTGAAAAATTTACTGCGAGGGAAAATAACCTTTCTCACAGGCAACACGGGCGTCGGCAAATCCACGCTTCTCAATAAACTTTATCCCTCTCTTAACCTTGCTACAGGCGAAATCAGCGACAAGCTCGGCAGAGGCAGGCATACGACAAGACAGGCTGAGCTGTTCAAAGTCTTTGACGGATATGTTATTGACACTCCGGGCTTTTCATCTCTTGATTTTCTGAAATGTGAAACCGTGATGAAGGATGAGCTTCAGTTCTATTTCAGAGAATTTGACAGCTCAATAGGCTCGTGCCTGTTCCCTGACTGTATGCATATCTGTGAAAAGGGCTGTGCTGTTCTTGAAAAGGTCAATTGCGGTGAAATACCTTCATCAAGACACTCAAGCTATGTTTCAATTTTTAACGAAATAAAAGATATTAAAGAGTGGCAGTTATGATTCACCTTTTGTAACACATACGGCATATAATGAAATGAGATTAATGCCGGGGAGTGATTTGTTGTGTGTTCAAAAGGTAAATGCTTGGGAATGGCTTTTGCCGCTTTCGGCGCAGGGCTTTTGCTTTCGCTGTGTTTTCCGACGAAATTTATGCTCTTTGTTCTTGCTGTGTCACTGATAATCCTCGGAATTATTGTTTCAAGATAATATCGGGGGTGAAATTATGAAGGTAGTTGTTGTCAGAAGTCCTAAGCTATTCAGTCCTTTACTAAGAATGATTTTTAAAATAAACAAAGCAGAATAATATGGTGGGGAAGTAAAAATGGATGTTGGTCATACTGCGCTATATGTGCTTGAAACAATCGGGGTTATTGCGTTTGCCTTATCCGGCGCAATCACGGCGATTAAGAGGGAGCTTGATTTCTTCGGAGTTATCGTAATGGGCGTTATTACCGCAATGGGCGGCGGATTAATCAGAGATGTTTTAATCGGAATTGTTCCTCCGAGTCTGTTTTACAGCTATAAATATGTTTTGCTCGCATTTATAGCTTCATTTCTGACGTTTGTAATAGCCTATATTGCCAATAAGAAGAAATATTCGTTAAAGGTCGATGTAATCAATTTTATCAATAACATTTTTGACGCTGTCGGGCTTGGTACCTTTTCTGTTCTTGGTGTGGGCGTCGCCATAAGTGCCGGATATAAAGAAAATGTCTTTCTTTGTGTTACTCTCGGTCTTCTGACGGGTGTCGGCGGAGGAGCGCTCCGTGACATCATGAGCAGAAGCATACCGTTTATCTTCACTAAGCGTATTTATGCGGTTGCTTCTATAGTCGGTTGCCTGATATATTACTATATGACGGTGTTCGGAATCGGTTATATTATATCTTATGTTGTCCCGATAGTTGTGACCTTTGCTTTGAGAATGTTTGCAACCGTTTTCAGATGGAGCTTACCAAAAATACATATTGAAAGTGAAAATAATACAAAAAGCACTGTTGACTCTTGAAGCAGCAGTGCTTTTTGATTAGGGTGAGAAGAATAATCCGAACTCGGTTTTTTATCGGAATATTTCAGTCCTTTCTGCGTTAAAATACTCGTGGTACGTCAGGATTGACTGCGTTTTATGCCTTGAAAGGTCAAAAATCTTCTCGATAAAAAATCTTCGACCTTAAAGCAAATGATTTTTTGATGATTTTTGGTGGCTGAGGGTGAAGCAAGGCTGACGCCTTGCAAGACCGAAACGCCGAAAAGCACGAAAAATTCTTGCTTTAAGGCTGGTTCGGATTATACTTTTCACCCTAGCTATTGACAACATTTATCGGCTTATTTTCGAGGTATGCCTTGAAGTTTTCTTTGAAAATATTCATAAGCCTTGTTCTGGCTTCAAAGTTAGCCCAAGCAATGTGGGGCGTAATAATACAGTTTTTACAGCCGATAAGAGGGTTGTCGGGCTTAGGTGGCTCGCAGGAGAGAACATCTGCTCCGAAATATGAAAGTTTGCCGCTTTTAAGCGCACAGCTTACGGCTTCTTCGTCAATGACAGCGCCTCTTGCCGTGTTTATGAGGTATGCTCCGTCTTTCATATGAGAAATGAACTCTGCACTTATAAGTTTATCGGTTTCAGGCGTAAGAGGGCAGTGGAGAGTGATAATGTCACTGCTTTTTTGAAGCTCGTCAAGAGAAACAAACTCTACCTTGCCGAAGCCGCTGTATTCTTTCGGTCTTGGCGCATAAACGATAACATTCATTGAGAAAGCGTTTGCAATCTGAGCGACTGTCTGACCGATTTTTCCGAAGCCTATAATTCCTATTGTCTTGCCGGCAAGCTCCGTCAGCCTTGTTTTCTGATAGCAGAAATGCTCACAGCTTGTCCATTCGCCGTTATGAACGCTTTCCGAGTGTAGAGCGACCTGCTGTGTCATCTCAAGAAGAAGAGAGAAAACAAGCTGTGCAACGCCGTTTGTGCTGTAAGACGGAATGTTACAGACGATTATTCCGTTCTCCTTAGCGGCGGCGGTGTCAATGACATTATAGCCTGTGGCAATAACCTGAATATATCTGAGCTCAGGCAGCTTTTCGATTATTTCTCTTGTGATAAGGCACTTGTTTGTGACAAGTATTTCAGCGTCCTTTGCTCTTTCGACAATATCGGCGCTGTCTGTTCTGCCATAGACCGAAAGCTCGCTGCCGAGTTCTTTTATCCATTCCCACGACAGATCACCCGGATTTTCCGTGTATGCGTCAAGAATTACCGTTTTCATAAAAAATACCTCCGTTTCACAATGATTTTATCATATTAAGAGTTAAAATAACAACCGTTTTAATTAAAAATATTTATTTAACATGTTTGAGTATTTTTATTATAAAATCTTTGACAAATAATGTGTTATCAACTATAATTATAGTATTACCGAAAGGAGATATATGAAATGAGAATGAATATAGCTACCCGTTGGGCTGAACAGGCTAAATGTGAAATGCCGCTTCCCGAATATCCCCGCCCTCAGATGGAAAGGGATAACTGGGTTTGCCTCAACGGAAAATATGATTACGCAATAACAGAAGAAAGCACACAGTGGGTCGAAAACTATGACGGTACAATTCTTGTTCCCTTCGCCATAGAATCTGTTCTTTCGGGCGTTAACAGAAAAATAACCGAAAATGAAAGGCTCTGGTACAGAAAGAGCTTTGTTCTCCCCGAAAGCTACAGCGGCAAAAGAGTTCTGCTTCACCTTGATTCGGTTGACTGGCAGTGCAAGGTTTATATTAACAGAAAGCTCATGGGCGAGCATTTTGGCGGCTATACAAGAATTACATATGATATAACCGATGCTCTGAAATCGGGTGAAAACGAGCTTGTCGTTTGGGTCTATGACCCGACGGAAAAGGGCTGGCAGAACAGGGGAAAGCAGGACTCAGTCAGTCACGGCTTCTGGTACACTCCGACAACGGGAATATGGAAGACGGTATGGCTTGAAGCCACCGAACCGGTTTATATCAAAGGCTATCATATCGTACCCGATGTCGAAAACGGATGCATAGATATTTCAACCGAAATCTGCGGCGACGAAGAAACCGAAATCGGCATTTGCGTCTATGACGGAGAAAATCTTGTCGCCAAAAAACTTATTAAGCCTGTTGACAGGGTCGAAATACCCGAGGCTAAGCTGTGGAGCCCCGAAAACCCGTTCCTTTATGACTTTGTTCTTGAGCTCAGCTCAGGCGACAGAATAAAGGGATATTTCGGTATGCGTTCATTTTCTGTCATGAAAGACGACAAGGGACTTGCGAGACTTTGCCTTAACGGAAAGCCTTATTTCATGAGAGGGCTTCTTGACCAGGGTTATTGGCCCGACGGTATTCTCACTCCGCCCGCCGATGAAGCAATGATTTATGATATAACCAAAATGAAAGAACTCGGCTTCAACATGCTCAGAAAGCATATCAAGGTTGAGTGCGACAGATGGTATTATTATTGCGATAAGATAGGTATGCTCGTCTGGCAGGACATGATAAGCGGCGGTCAGTATATCGGAGATATCATGGCGGGGATTTATCCTAATCTCGGTATTCATCAGGCGGATAATAACGACAGGCAATACAGAAAGTTCAAGCGTGAAAAGAAAGAAGCGAGAGAGGACTATAAGCGAGAGCTAAGTGAAGTAATCAATCAGCTTTATAACGCCGTGTCAATCTGCTGCTGGGTTCCGTTCAACGAGGGCTGGGGTCAGTTTGACGCAAAAGAAATAGCTGAAAACATTAAAAAATATGACCCGTCAAGATTTGTCGATCACGCCAGCGGCTGGTATGACCAGAAGGGACCCGATTTCAAGAGTATGCATAAATATGTTTTCCCGATAACCATGCCTAAACTTGACGGCAGACCTTTTGTTATAAGCGAATTCGGCGGTTATCAGAACAGCGTGCCCGGTCATGTGTGGGATGACGGCAAAACCTTCGGTCTTTATCTGAAATTCAAAGATAAAGCAAAACTCACAAACGCATACAAAAAATTAATCGAAAAGCAGATTCTTCCGCTTATTCCGAAAGGACTTTGCGCAACGGTTTATACTCAGGTCAGCGACGTTGAATTTGAGCTTAACGGAATGCTGACTTATGACAGGGCAGAAGTGAAGCTCGAAGAGAGCGTAGTTAAAGAGTTAAACGCAAAAATGAAATATTAAAAAATGCGGCGCAGACTGTTCTGTGCCGCAAAATTCAGTGAAAGGGGAGAGACCGTTGGCAGGTCAGGCTGACTCAAAGAAAAAACTTCTTCTGATTTTGGATTATCTTATGAAATATTCCGACGAGAATAACCCCGTTACAATGTCGGATATTCTTAACATGCTTGACGGCAACAATGTTAATGCCGAAAGAAAGTCGGTCTATAAAGACATTGAGATACTCGGCGACTACGGCGTTGACATAATAAAAACAAGAAAGTCTGAGCTTGGCTGGTGCTATTATATAGGCAGCCGTGAGTTTGAACTTGTTGAAATTCAGCTTCTTATTGACGCAGTTCAGGCGGCGAGCTTCATCACCGCCAACAAAAGCAAGAAGCTTATCGGAAAAATCGGTTCGCTTTGCAGTGAGGGTCAGATGAAAAAGCTCTCTGACCGCGTCTATATCGACAACAGGGTTAAAGGCTCAAATGAGCAGATATATTACACAATAGACAAGCTCAGTGAAGCGATTGAAAATAAAAACCGGATAGAATGTGATTATGAAAAATGCCGTCCGTCAAAGAAACTTTCCTCCTCAAAATTCACTGTCAAGCATATGACACTTAATCCGTATGCACTTATATGGTCAAATGACCATTATTATCTTATAGCCAACAACCCAAAATATGACAATCTTATGCATCTTCGTGTTGACAGGATTAAAAAGGCTGAAATTATTGAAAACAGTGTTCAGCGTCATTTTTCAGAGGTATGCGAATACAAGGATTATTTTGATGTTGCCGATTATTCAAAGAAACTGTTCAATATGTTTTCGGGTGAGCTCATTGACATCAAACTTCTTTGTAAAAATGAACTTCTTGAGCAGATTCTCGACCGCTTCGGCGATGACGCATCAGCGAGAGAAAATTTTGACGATAAAGACACATTTTATCTGTTCACGAAAGCCGCTCTCAGTGACGGGCTTATCTCATGGCTCATGCAGTTTTCGGATTCCATAAAGGTTATTGAACCCCCAATTCTTATTGATGAAATCAGAAATAAAGCTCAGACTATAGTCGAAATGTATAATTAAAAGCCGTGTTGAGCAGGCTGTGAAAATTGTGAAAAAATTTGCGTAAAAACTCAGAAAAAACGGATTTCGCTATTGACAACTTAGCTTATATCTGCTATATTATATGAGCACTTGCGAGAGTGGCGGAATCGGCAGACGCGCACGTTTGAGGGGCGTGTGTAGCAGTACGTACGGGTTCAAGTCCCGTCTCTCGCACCATATTATGACGTCACACTGATAGCGGTGCGGCGTGAGAAAAGTCCCCGATTTCTCGGGGATTTTTCTTTGTATATGCACCAATTACAGTCATGAGTCTTCCAATGGAGACTCTTTTTTTATTAAAATCCGCTGAGGCTGAATATTAGTCGCACCAATAAACTTGGTGCATAAAATTATAAACTGGTGCATTTGAGAGGAATAAGCATAATCTACACGGCTTTTATAGACATAGCACATTAGATCATTTCAAATATCTTCTCTTGCCAGTTTGTGCTCCAATATTCTCTTTTAGCAATTTGATTTGTTATAATTAGAATAAGAAGTAGGAGGATATATGAATATTATTGTTAAACATATTATAGGCGGAGTGATATTTCTTGCTGTTTCTGTAGGTGCAGCATTTGGGGCTTTTAAGTATGGCGAATATGTTGGCAATGAACGTGCTACGGAAGAACTAAATCGCTTCAAGGGTATTCTATCTAAAACAGAAGAAACAAAGTACTTAAACGGCGAATGGTGGTTTTACGTGGATTTATATGGTTACCATCAACGATCTGATGATAATTACGATAGCTTCGATGCTTGCAAAGAAGCTTTCTCAAATTATACGACTGGCGAATTAGAAGGAGCGGCAGGTGGATGCGCCAAAAATTGCATATTAAACATTGGCGAGAATTATAGCTTATCTCTCTCAAAGTGCGAAGAATATAAGCCGTTATAATTATTAAAACGACCAAGTCATAAATATTCTTGACTATAGTCGCAATACCGTATATTAATCTACATCGTCAAGCTCATAAGAAAGCTCTGTCATATTTGCGTTCATATTTAATACACTCTTTATTGCTATGAAAAAGAGCGGTCATTACTGGCCGCTCATATTTTTGGTATATAGTTTGCCGAGAGATTAGATGGAGATTCTTATCTTTTCACCATTCTTGAACTCAAAGATAAGATTCCCCTGATT
>JBJEOI010000074.1:0-5829 GCA_051880635.1 Acutalibacteraceae bacterium
AAAAAGGCAAAGCCGTTTATCATCTCGGAAAAAGTTGAAAAAATAGAGATTTTATCAACTTTTTAGTTATAACTCCAAAAAATTGGTGTTTTTCGGCTAAAATATCCCTGAAATCTCTATTTCAACGACATTTTGCAAGGTTTAGAATGCAAAAAAACGGCCTTATAGAATTTCTTCTACAAGGTCGTAATTTTATTTTGTTTTGCCTATTGTATTATAAGGCGGTTTGCCTTTTCACAGTGGGGTTCTTATTTCCTGCCATCGGCAATAGCAGCCTGAGCTGCTGCGAGTCTTGCGATGGGAACTCTGAACGGTGAGCATGATACATAGTCAAGACCGATCTTGTGGCAGAACTCAACTGATACGGGGTCGCCGCCGTGCTCGCCGCAGATACCGCAGTGCATTTCGGGGCGAACCTTCTTGCCGAACTCAACAGCCTGCGGCAAAGCCGGGATTCTTATATTTTTTCTTAACTGATTTAAGCTCCAGATCCATAACGCTCTTTGACGGCCGCATAATTGCAACAGCGCCGATAAGTCCTGTCAGCTCATCGACCGCATACAGAACCTTTTCCATCTCGTGTTCAGGCTTTATATCAACGGTCAGCGCATAGCCGTGACTTGCGGCGGCGTGAATAATGCTTTCATCAAGACCGTGTTCCCGCATTATCGCCTGCTCTCTGATACAGTGCTCCTGCGGATATTTTTCAAAATCAAGGTCATGGAGAATTCCGACCGTTTCCCAGAAATCCGCCTCATCGCCGTAGCCAAGCTCAATAGCAAACCGGCGCATAACGCCGCCGACAGTTTTTCGTGTTTAAGGTGAAACTCCCCCTTGTTATATTCTTTCAGAAGCTCATAGGCTTCAGCAGGTGTCGGTACCATAAAAAAACTCATTTCTTCTTTAATCGTGAGAAGACCCCGATACAGTTCGAATGTAACGGAGTCTTCCTTATTCAGTCATTAAAAAGCGGTGTTGATAAATAGCGGTCGCCTGTGTCGGGCAGTAAAACGACTATTGTTTTGCCTTCGTTTTCACTGCGTTTGGCAAGTTCAATAGCTGCGTATGCGGCGGCACCTGAAGAAATACCGACAAGAACGCCCTCGCTCTTGCCAATGAGCTTTCCTGTAGCGAATGCGTCTTCATTTGAAACAGGGATTATTTCGTCATAGATATCTGTGTTCAGAACATCGGGCACAAAGCCTGCGCCGATTCCCTGAATTTTATGCGCACCCGCTACGCCTGTTGAAAGCACGGCGGAGGTCTGAGGCTCAACGGCAACAACCTTTATATCGGGATTTTTCGATTTCAGATATTCACCGACACCTGTTACGGTTCCGCCGGTTCCGACGCCTGCGACAAAAATGTCCACTTTGCCGTCGGTATCCTCATATATTTCAGGACCTGTTGAATTAAAATGTGCCTTCGGATTTGCAGGATTGACAAACTGCCCGGGTATAAAGCTGTTCGATATCTCCTTTGCAAGCTCTTCGGCCTTTGCTATAGCGCCTTTCATTCCCTTTGAGCCCTCAGTCAGAACGATTTCTGCGCCGTATGCCTTAATAAGCTGTCTGCGCTCGACAGACATTGTTTCGGGCATTGTGAGAATAAGACGATACCCTCTTGCGGCGGCAACAGAAGCAAGACCTATACCCGTATTACCGCTTGTAGGTTCAATTATTACAGCACCCGGTTTAAGTTTTCCCGACGCTTCTGCATCATCAATCATAGCCTTTGCTATTCTGTCCTTAACCGAGCCGGCGGGATTGAAATATTCAAGTTTTGCAACGATTTTTGCCTTGAGTGAATATTCTTTTTCAATATGCGTCAGTTCAAGAAGCGGTGTTTTTCCTATCAATTCAACAGCAGATGTATAAATGTTTGACATAATTTTTTCCTCCGATATTAATTTTTTTATTCGTTTATCAAGTTTTATTGCGAGCTTTGTGCCTACACTCCGGAATATTTGCACTAAGATAATCAGCAGTCAATTCAACATCGGCACATTCGCCCGAAGCGAAAATTTGCTCTCAGGAGCTTTTCAAATAGATTTTTCATAGATATACCTGCTTTCAAAAAAATAACGGGGACTTATTTCAGTCCCCCGTCAGATAACGATATTTGTGACCCTTTGAATTATAGGGCAAACCGTTTCATCTTTCCTGCGGAGAGCGTTTTTGAAATTAAAGCGCAACAAGTCATACACATGCGGCAAATACACATGCACATTGTTTCTGTCAAAGCTTTTACAGAAAATGAATATTTCATGTTACCGTTCTCCTTACATATATTACCGACCTGATAAGTAGGTTATTTGGATTATACTGCCCTTTTCACTCTTTGTCAATAGTTTTTCAGAAAAATTTTTACAAATCTTACTTTTTGTGATATATTATTTATGAAAGGAGGCGGCTTTTATGATAATTGATTTTCACACGCACGTTTTCCCCGATAAAATAGCCGCTAAAACAATCGCCTATCTCTCCGAAAAAGGCAACACAAAAGCATACGGCGAAGCAACGCTTGACGCTATAAAGCGTGATATGAAGAAAAACGCAATAGATAAATGCGTAATTCTCCCTGTGGCGACAAGTGCAAAACAGGTTGAGTCAATAAACAGCATGGCGGCGAAAATCAACGGCACTGACGGAATTATCTACGCCGGGGCAATTCATCCGCAGTGCGAAAATGTTGAAGAAATCCTTGACTTCATCAAAGAATCGGGGCTCTTCGGCATTAAAATTCACCCCGACTATCAGGGTGAGCGCTTTGACTGCGACGCATACATAAAAATCATGGAAGAAGCCGCAAAGCGTGACCTTATAACCGTCACTCACGCAGGCGTTGACATAGGCTACCCCGATGATGTTCACTGCACTCCCGATATGGTGCTTCACGTTCTCGACGCTCTCAGCGGTATAATCGACAACAAGCTCGTGCTCGCTCACATGGGCGGCTGTGACCTCCCTGATGAGGTGTCGGAAAAGCTCGTCGGCAAGCCCGTTTATTTTGACACGTCATTCGTTCTTGACCGCTACACCGAAAAATGCAGAGAAATAATAGAAAAACACGGCGCAGACAAAATTCTTTTCGCCACCGACTACCCTTGGAGCGACGCAAAGAAATTTGTTGATATAATCAGAAGCTACGGTTTTTCAGAAGACGAAAACGATAAGATTTTCTTTAAAAATGCCGTGAAACTTGCGAAAATTAAGTAATAAAATTAAAGCGGGGCTGTTCCGAAAAATCGGAACAGCCCCTTATCACTGTGTTTAATTAAAGAAGTGAAAGATAGAGCTCTTTGATTTCCTCTACGCTTGTCTCTCTGGGATTACCCGGGCGGCATGCATCGTCGTATGCGCTCTGAGCAAGGAAGTCAACATCTTCTCTCTTTACGATATCCTTGAGGTCAGCGGGAATACCGACATCCTTTGAAAGCTGTCTGACTGCGTCAACGGCGGCCTTTCTTGCCTCTTCAAGGCTCATATTTTCAGTGCCCTCAACGCCCATAGCCTTAGCTATGTCTCTGTATTTCTCGCCTGTTGCCGGTGCGTTATATTCCATAACTGTCGGAAGAATGATAGCATTAGCTACGCCGTGAGGAGTGTCATAGACAGCGCCGAGAGGATGCGCCATTGAGTGAACAATACCGAGACCGACATTTGAGAAGCCCATGCCTGCGACATACTGACCAAGAGCCATGCCCTCTCTTCCCTCGTCGGTGTTTTCAACAGCGCCTCTGAGAGAACGAGCAATAATCTCGATAGCCTTTAAATGGAACATATCCGAAAGTTCCCATGCGCCGGCTGTTATATAGCCCTCGATAGCGTGTGTGAGAGCGTCCATACCTGTAGCGGCTGTGAGTCCCTTGGGCATTGAAGCCATCATATCGGGGTCAACGATTGCGACGACGGGAATATCCTTCGGGTCAACGCATACCATCTTTCTGTTATTTTCAACGTCGGTGATAACATAGTTTATTGTTACCTCAGCCGCTGTGCCTGCCGTAGTGGGAACAGCAATAATCGGCACGCACTTGTTAGTTGTCGGAGCAACGCCCTCGAGCGACTTGACATCGGCAAAATCGGGGTTTGTGATAATGATACCGATAGCCTTTGCCGTATCCATTGACGAACCGCCGCCGATAGCGATAATGCAGTCAGCGCCCGAAGCCTTGAAAGCCTCAACGCCTGTCTGAACGTTCTGTATTGTCGGGTTGGGTTTGATTTCACTGTAAATATCATAAGCTATTGACGCGTCGTCAAGAACATCTGTAACTTTCTTTGTTACGCCGAACTTGATAAGGTCGGGGTCTGAACAGACGAAAGCCTTCTTAAAGCCTCTGCCCTTGACCTCTGAAGCAATCTCTTTAATTGCGCCTTTGCCGTGATAGCTTGTTTCATTAAGTACAAATCTGTTAGCCATAATTTTTAGTCTCCCGTAATTATTATTTTTGACGAAATGCCGCATATAAAAGGTATGCGGCAGATATACGTCCTTAGTTTCATAATATATCACTTTGACAAAAAATAGTCAATGTCGGAAATTTGCTTATTATGTAAAGGTTTTATTAAAAAACTCACTGATAATTTTTATAAGAAAACGCCTATATATATCATATAATCTTGATTTTATTATAATGTTCTGTTATAATCGTCGCGCTTTAGTTTAATGTAAAGGAAGTATTGTGTAGATGGAAAAACTCAAAAGTACGTTAAAGCTCTTCCCCGGATTTCTTCTTGCGCTTGCGATAGCGGGAGTGGCAAAATTTCTTGAATCTCTTCTGCCTGTTCATCTTATCGGAGCGTCGGTTATCGCTCTTTTTATCGGTATGATAATCAACTCGTTCTGGAAGCCGAATGAGCTTTTTGCGACGGGGCTGAAGTTCACCTCAAAGAAAATTCTCAAGTTTGCAATTATTCTTCTGGGCGCCTCGCTCAATATGTCGATAGTTCTCAGCGTCGGTAAAATGTCGCTCACCGTAATGGTTTTCACTCTTCTGACATGCTTCGGCGGCGGTCATTTCATCGGCAAAGCTCTCAAAATCAACTGGAAGCTCTCAAATCTTATTTCGGCGGGCACAGGAATATGCGGCGGCTCAGCTATAGCGGCTATAGCCCCAGTTATCGACGCCGACGACTCGGACATTGCCTATGCGATGTCTTCGACCTTCATTTTTGATATGGCTATGATTATACTCTTCCCGATAATGGGCAAAGCGATGAATCTGACCGATATAGCCTACGGTCTCTGGTCGGGCACGGCTGTCAACGACACCTCAAGCGTTGTCGCCGCAGGATACGCTTTTTCGGAAGCCGCCGGCGACTTTGCCACAATGGTCAAGCTCACGAGAACGCTTTCGATTATTCCGACAGTAATCGTTTTTGCTCTTATAGCCGCAAGACTTGAGCGTAAAAAACAGGCTCAGCAGGGCGCACAGGGCACAGGCAAGAAAAAGCTCAACATTGTAAAGATTATCCCCTGGTTTATTTTAGGCTTTCTCACTCTGACCGCAATTAACAGCTTTGGGCTTATTCCCGCAAATGTTTCGTCAGCTCTCAAGGATATAAGCAAGTTTCTCATGGTTGCGGCTCTGGCGGCAATAGGTCTTAACACGAGCTTCAAGGATATGAAAAAGTCAGGCATACGCCCGATGATTCACGGCTTTATCATTTCTGCGCTCGTTGTTATAGTAGCTATAGGCGTTGAATTTATGATGTATAAATTCGGCTCGTTTGAATTATTTGTCGGCTGAAAAATACGGCGGCAGGGGTTATGCCGAGCACTGATAAGGAAGTATTTGTTTCTCGGGCAAAAATTCTCCGTATT
>JBJEOI010000075.1:0-5799 GCA_051880635.1 Acutalibacteraceae bacterium
TTATTTCATACTCATATTTTTTTGATGAAGTGTGAAATTCAATGTCGTAATGATTATCGTCATCGAGCTTGGCTTCAGTGAATTTAACATCTGACGAATTCAAGCCTACGTCTTTGAGTGCTGTGTTTTTCGCTTCATCAAGGGTAATTTTTTCAGCCGATGATGAAACTGTTGTTGATGAAGTGTTTGAAAAGCGCTCAATCTCTTTATCAATGATTTTGCCTGTTACCGCATTTATTTCATATTCATATTTTTTTGATGAAGTGTGAAATTCAATGTCGTAATGATTGTCGTCATCGAGCTTGGCTTCAGTGAATTTAACATCTGACGAATTCAAGCCTACGTCTTTGAGTGCTGTGTTTTTCGCTTCATCAAGGGTAATTTTTTCAGCCGATGATGAAACTGTTGTTGATGAAGTGTTTGAAAAGCGCTCAATCTCTTTATCAATGATTTTGCCTGTTACCGCATTTATTTCATATTCATATTTTTTTGATGAAGTGTGAAATTCAATGTCGTAATGATTGTCGTCATCGAGCTTGGCTTCAGTGAATTTAACATCTGACGAATTCAAACCTGCGTCTTTGAGTGCTGAATTTTTGGCTTCATCAAGGGTTATTCTTTCAGCCGATGATGAAACTGTTGTTGATGGCGTGTCTGAAAAGCTTTCAATCTCTTTATCAATAATTTTACCTGTTACCGCATTTATTTCATACTCATATTTTTTTGATGAAGTGTGAAATTCAATGTCGTAATGGTTATCGTCATCGAGCTTGGCTTCAGTGAATTTTACGTCTGACGAATTTAAGCCTGCATCTTTGAGTGCTGAATTTTTGGCTTCTTCAAGCGTTATAAGGTTTACGGAAGCAGTGCTTTCGTTAGCTGTGCTTTCTTTTTTCTCTGCTTCAGAAGATGCTGTGGTCTGAGACGGCGTTTCGGTTAAATCAGGAAAATCGCTTTCATCTTTATTTTCGACTTTTCTGCTGATAATTTCGCCGTTTTTCGCATCAACAAGATAATCGTATTCTTTATCGTCAGCGTCAAATTCAACTTCGAAAACATATTTTCCGTTTTCACGCTCAAAGTCGATTTTAATTTCACTTGCCTTTTCCGAAACAACACCGGCGTCATTTAAAGCGGCACTGTAGGCTGCCTCGGAACCTATTGATTTTTTCTCGGCGAGTTTAGCCGAAGTCAGAACAGAACCTGCTCCTATACCTGTAATTGCTATTGCGGCGCAAACAGCACCTGTGATAATTTTTTTGACTGAATTTTTCATTAATGTCAGCTCCTTTTCTTTATTGTGACTTTAGTATAACCGTCTGACATTAAAGTATCATTAGAAAAAACTATTTTTCAGATTTTTTTCAAAAATTTGAAAGTGAATGCAGTGCCCTCGCCGAGACTACTTGAAACCGACACATCAGCGCCGTGAATTCTCGCTATTTCTCTGACAAAGCAAAGACCGAGCCCCGTGCCTTTATCGCTTCTTGATTTGTCTGCCCGATAGAATCTGTCCCAAATTTTTTCAATATCTTCTTTTGCGATGCCTATTCCGTCGTCACGAACGGTCAAAGCGGCATATCTGCCCTCGCTTTTCAGCGAAACATAAATATTACCGTTTTCTTTTCCGTATCGGTATGCGTTTGAGATAAGATTAACCGCAAGTCTCGTCAGAAGCTGTGAATCTCCGTTTATAATGATATTGTCTTCTGTTTCGCAGTGAACGGTTATTCCTTTATCCCTTATTAAAGAAAGGTCATCGCAGACGCTTTTGATTAATTCTGAAAAATCGGTATCGCAAAGTCCTTCATTCAATTCTCTTTTTTCAAGTCTTGAAAAGCTGAGCATATCGTTAATCATACCCGACATTTTTTTGCTCTGTCTGAAAACAAGATTTAAGGCTTCCTTGTATTCCTCGGGGGTTCTGTCTTTTTCAAGTGTAAATTCACACTGAGACATTATGACTGAAACTGGCGTTCGAAGCTCATGTGAAACATCGTTTGTCAGTTGTTGCTCTGATCTGAAAGATTTTTCGAGGCGGTCAAGCATACCGTTAAAAGAATTTGAGAGAGACTGAACCTCTCTGCTTGAGTTTTCAAGTTCAATACGTTTTGTCAGGTCATTCCCTTCACGTATGCTCTGCGCCGAAAGACTTATTTTATCAATCGGGCTTAGAGACTTCCCCGCTACTAAATAACCGCCTAAAACAGCAATTAGGAAAAGAGCCGGCAGAATCCAAAGAGAAAGGAATATTATATTTTTAATCCGGGCGTTACCGTAATCCGCCGAAACTACGCCTCTGAGCCATAAAGAATCATTGTTTTTCAAATCTATCCGCTTATCAAAATAATAGAAAGAAGCTCTGTTATTTTCCTTGACCGTCTCGACAGACCCACTGCCGAACACAGACGATTTATTGGTTTTATAGAGGATATCTTCACCGTAAAGTATGTTACCGTCTTCATCATAGACCGAGCAAACGATGCCGTTTAAAGTTCTGACAAAATCATCGTCAATTTCAAGATAGCCATCTTTATATTGAAGATATATGTCATAGTCGTCATCCATATCAAGTCTGTCATATTGGCTCACATATTCAACTTCATCGGCGTTTTCTTCAACAATTTCTATGAGGTTTTCAAAGGTATCCTTTCTTATGACAGAACCGCTTATGCCGATAACGGCGCCCATGGTAATACCTGTGATAAGAAGAATTGAAACAGCGAACCAGACTGTTATTTTAAACTTTATTGAAAGATTTTTCATTTGCTTTCCCTCAGAACATATCCGCTTCCGCGAACAGTATGAATCAGTTTTACATCTCTGCCGTCGTCTATTTTTCTTCTCAGATAGCTTATATAGACGTCAACAACATTTGTTCCGCCCTCGTAGTCATAATTCCATATGTGATTTTCAATCTTTTCACGGCTCAGAACAACGCCTTTATTACAAATGAGGTATTCAAGCAGAGCAAATTCCTTAGAAGAAAGAACTATCTCCTCTCCCCCTCTTGACACTGTATGCGCCGATAAATCGACGGAAAGGTCAGCGACCGTAATAATATTAGAGCTGACACCGAAATTCTTTCTCAGCATTGCCCGTATGCGTGCTGTCAGCTCTTCAAAGGAGAACGGCTTCACAAGATAGTCGTTTGCGCCGCCGTCAAGCCCCTTGACTTTATCGGAAACGGAGTCTTTAGCCGTCAGTAAAAGAACCGGCGTCATGTCTCCCTTTAAGCGCATACGGCGAAGAACCTCAAGCCCGTCAACTTTAGGGAGCATAATATCGAGTATTACACCGTCGTAATCAGTCAGGTCAAGCAAGTCAAGCGCTTCTTCTCCGTCATAACAGCTGTCGACGGAATACCCGTCTGACGTCAGCTTCATTTTTATTATTCTGTTAAGGTCGTGTTCGTCTTCACATATCATTAATCTCATGCTTATTCCTCCTTACTTCTGAATTTTAATTATATTATTATATCATTAGAAATACATTAAAGCAAAGATAAATATTTTTTTCTGAATTATTCAATTAACCGACAGTTTCAATTATATAAAAAACGGCGGAACTGCCCCGCCGCATACTTATTGAATATTGCCCGTATCGGAAAAAACCGAGGCTTCAAGCGTTTTATCGGAATTAACCGTCAGTATTAATGTTATCACTCTTATAGGCTCAGACTCTTCTTCAAACGGTCTTTCATAAGAAAGAACTATCTTTGTAGTTCCCTCTTCAATACCTCTGAAAGTGAGTATTCTTGTGCCTGCCGCTCCGGATACGCCTTCGGGAGCGGTATTGACATATCTATCGGCTGAAAGATAAGCAACTTTTTCATTTATGATATTATAGCTCCACTGATAGCCCGTGCTGGGATTTTCACTGATGGTTACGCTGACCGTTGTTTTTGAAAGGTTATAGCTTATAATATCGCTTTTGTCCTTGTCGGCTCCGCCGCCGAAAAGTGATGTTATAAGCATAATAAAACTAAGAAATAAACTAAAGATTTTTGAAAACATATAATAATCTCCTTAAATGTGTGTTTTTAAAATGTTTATTATATTTTTATGTATTATATATCATTTCAAGATTAAAAGCAACAGAATTATTCAGATTGCTCGGAATTAATTATAATTAATAAATAAAATCCTTTAAGTTATAAAGCATATTTTGTTATGTTTTTACAAATAGCGCTTTAAAGCGTAAAAAAGTGTTGACTTTTAATAAAAGCAGTGATAAACTTTTTTCATCAAGAAATATGTTATCAGGACGGAGAGCCTATTATGAAAAAGATTAACCGCATCGCTGAATACTTTTGGTATTACTTTTGCTTTACTATGACACGTAGTAGGGTTAATTTGCGATGCAGTAATTTATGATAAATTTGTAAATTCGGTGCAACACAGATTAACCTGTGTTGCACCTTTTAATTTTCTATTCCCGGAAAGAGGTTATTAAAATGATAGTCGTACTGAAGTCAAACGTAATGAAAGAAAAGCAGGATCAGCTTGTTGACTGGCTCAAGAGCATGAATCTCGGCGTTCATATTTCAAAGGGTGAAACCCAGACTGTCCTCGGTCTTATAGGCGACACAAGTAAGGTCGATATGGAGCTTATCGACAGCCTTGATATCGTTGAAACAGTTAAAAGGGTGTCGGAAACATTCAAGTGCTGCAACCGAAAGTTCCACCCCGAAGACGCAGTAATTGAGGTCGGAGACGTTAAAATCGGCGGCGGAAATTTCGCTATGATTGCGGGACCGTGTTCGGTTGAATCTGAAGAACAGGTTGTAAATATCGCAAAAGCCGTCAAGGCGGCAGGCGCAAATATGCTCAGAGGCGGCGCTTTCAAGCCCAGAACTTCTCCCTATGACTTTCAGGGGCTCAAGGAAAAAGGCATTGAATATCTTAAATCCGCAAGAGCTGAAACGGGACTTCCCATTGTTACGGAGATTATGAGTATAGCCGACCTGCCTTTATTTGAAGATGTTGATGTTCTTCAGGTCGGCGCAAGAAATATGCAGAATTTTGACCTTCTCAAGGAGCTCGGAATAACAGGCAAGCCTATCCTTTTAAAGCGAGGGCTTGCAAACACGCTCAAGGAGCTTCTCATGAGTGCGGAATATATAATGGCAAGCGGAAATGAAAATGTTATTCTCTGCGAAAGAGGTATACGCACTTACAGCGACTATCTGAGAAACACGCTTGACCTTTCGGCTGTTCCCATGCTTCATGAGCTTTCTCATCTGCCCGTTGTTGTTGACCCGAGTCACGCAACAGGTATCGCCCGAATGGTTAAGCCTATGGCGATGGCGGGTGCGGCATGCGGCTGTGACGGTCTTATTATTGAGGTTCACAACGACCCTGCGCACGCTCTCTGCGACGGTGCACAGTCGCTTCGCCCCGAAGAATACGCAGAGGTATGTAAGAAAGTAAACGCAATCAGGGAGTGTATTAAATGATAGTCGGAATAGTCGGACTCGGTCTTATCGGCGGCTCGTTTGCCAAGGCGTATGCAAAAGCGGGTCACACCGTTTTAGCTTATGACATTGACAGTTCAATTTTAAAGTATTCCATTCTCAGCGGTGCTGTCAAAGAAGAGCTGACAGAGGACAAGCTGAAGGATTGCGACCTGATACTTATAGCGACATATCCGAAAGCAGCTATGGATTATCTTGAAGAGGTCGGCGCATCTATAGGTAAAAAACCTATTGTCATTGACTGCTGCGGAACAAAAAGAATTATTGTTGAAAACTGTATGAAAACAGCCGAAAAATACGGCTTTACATTTGTCGGCGGTCAC
>JBJEOI010000076.1:0-5605 GCA_051880635.1 Acutalibacteraceae bacterium
AAGCACGAAAAATTCTTGCTTTAAGGCTGGTTCGGATTATACTTTTCACCCTAAAAGTATGCGTTTATGTTTTCCGAAAATTAAGCACGGCTCAATGTGTGAAAGCGCCTGAAAAATAATCTGAACAATGCAATTATTAAATATTTATACAAAAGCAATATGATATTGACTTAACAGATAATAGATGATATGATTTCAAAAAAAGGGGAGAGAATATATGGAAAGAAAACTGTTTTGTGAACTCGGTCCGACAGCCTATAAAATTTCAGTCTTAAAGGGGATAGCTGTCAAAAATGTCAAGGATTTTCTGAGCTTTCAGAAATTTGCGAAGAGCAAAAAAACACAGCCGCTCGAAAATATAGTGAAATCTCACACATCTCTGATAGTGCGCAAGCTGCACGGCGTTGATCTGACGCTTCAGACAAACAAAGAAACCAATTTAAGGCTTGCGGCGGAAAAAATTAACGGAATAATCATCAGACCGGGCGAGACCTTTTCTTTTTGGCGGCTTGTCGGGAAGCCAAGCGCAAAGCGGGGCTATAAAGACGGGCTGACGATAAGCAGCAAAAGCGGTCTGGGTCAGGGCGTCGGCGGAGGGCTCTGTCAGATGGCGAATATGATTCACTGGCTTGTGCTTCATTCTTCTCTCGAAACGACAGAGCTTCACCATCATTCCGATGCGCTTTTCCCTGATGAAAAACGCCGTGTTCCGTTCGGAACAGGCACATCTGTTTTTTATAAAACTCTCGATTATCGGTTTAAGAACACGCTCGACTGCGACTATCAGCTTCTTGTCTGGATTGAGGACGGATATCTCTGCGGTGAGCTGAGAAGTGAAAAGCCCTCTCAGAAGAGCTATAAAATATACGAGACGGACAATCATTTCAGAAAAGAGGGCGATGATTATTACCGTATAAGCAAGGTTTACAGAACCGTAACGGATATCAAAACAGGGGAGAAAAGAGAGGAACTTTTGCTTGACAACCATTCAAAGGTTATGTATGAGCATGAGCTTATCCCGAAAGAACAGATAAGAAATGATTGAGCTACTGAAAAAATCTTTCTTTAAAGAGCCTGACAAAATCGCATACGCCACATCATCGGAGAGCATTACATATAATAGGCTTTGGAGTGATGCGTCAAAACTTGCGTTTAAACTTCGAGGCAGTAAAAAGCCCGTAATTGTAAAAGGTCACAAGCAGGTTTATATGATAACATCTTTTTTAGCCTGCATTATGGCTTCAAGACCCTATATACCGTGCGACAGCTCTCTGCCTGAGGCAAGAATTAAAAAAATAGCCGGGCTTTCGGGTGCGGATACCGTGCTTGACGGCTTTCTTTCATGTGACGGCGAAGCCTTAACGGAGTTTTCCGAAAACGATGAAGATACCGTTTATATTATCTATACTTCGGGCAGTACGGGAGAGCCTAAGGGAGTGCCGATTTCGAGGGGAAATCTGAAAGCCTTTATAAAATGGATTACCTCGCTTCCGGCTTTAGAGAGCGCGAAAGGTAAAACCGTTCTCAATCAGGCGATATTTTCATTTGACCTGAGCGTTGCGGATATTTATTTTTCTCTTTGCACCTCGTCAACTCTTTTTGCGCTGACTTCAGACGAAGAAAAAGACCCTGCGCTGATAACCCGTCTTATAGAAAAAAGTCAGGCGACGGCGGCGGTTATGACCCCCACCTTTGCAAAATACTGTATGACTGCGCCCGAATTTCAAAGAGCAAATATTCCGTGTCTTTCTTCAATTTTCTTCTGCGGAGAATTGCTTGAGCCTAAAACGGCGGCGAAGCTGTTTGACAGATTTAGCGACATCAGAATAATAAACGCATACGGTCCGACTGAAGCCACCTGTGCCGTAACAGCCGCAGAAATAACCAAAAACGACCTCATGGGAGAATATCTGCCCTGCGGCGAAGTGAAAAACAGCACCTGCAAAATAGAAATAGCCGACGGAGAGATTGCACTGCGTGGAGAGTCTGTTTTTAAAGGCTATCTGGGCTGTGAAAGGCTGAAAGGGCGTTATATGACAGGCGACAAGGGCAAAATAACAGACGATAAGCTCTTCTGCTTTGGCAGAAAATACGGATACATTAAGTATAAAGGTCACAGAATTGAGCTTGAAGAAATTCGCCGCTCAATCAGCAAAATTGAAAATGTTGAGCAGTGCAGTGTTTTCACAATCGGAGAAAACCCCGTTTTAGGTATAGCCGCCTGTGTTACGGCTGAAAATCTGACAGAGTCGGAGATTAAAGAAAAGCTCCTTGGCGAGCTTCCACCTTATATGATTCCGAAAACGGTAAAAATAAGAAATAAAATATCGTTCAACGGGAACGGAAAACAAGATTTTTGAGGAGTAAATAGGCTTGAATGTAAAAAAGTTTTTGAAAGATATTTGCGCTCTTGACGAGCTGCCCGATGATAATTTAGAACTGATTGACAGCGGAATATTGGACTCTCTTGCCCTTATTGAGCTTTTGTCGGCTCTTGAAGACGAGGGAATAGTTATTCATCTGACACGAATTGATCGCCGAAGGCTCAGAACGCCCGCTTCGCTTCAGAAGCTCATTGACGAAGCCTGTGAAGAAAGCTGACTGTTTAAAAAAATATAAAATCGCCGGATTGATATTGCCAAAGCGGGCAATTATCATTCCGGCGTTTTTGTTTGGAAAGTTATGTATATTTCGCTTTACAACTACACTTGCTTTTTATAGATTCCTCCGAAATGAGAAGTTTTTAAGCCTTTTTCAGAAGCCCAGAAGGCATCGCCGTAATCATAGTGCCACCATTCGGAGGGATAATTTGTAAAGCCTGCATTCGTCATAACAGAGTATAGCAAACGCCTGTTATTTTTCACTTCTTCATTATCTGAATTTTCAAAGCTATCCGTATGCGCCAAAGATGAAAAATCATCAAACGGTGTGCCCATGTCTAATTCATTTTTGTCACTGTCAATAATCGTTAAGTCTATTGCTCCTCCTGTGGCGTGAACAAACGGTTTTTGAGGGTCTTTATTCGGAGCTGATACAAATTGTTTTGCCCGTTCCTCAGCGGTTTCTGCGTCAATTTCTTCTTCTGTGATTAATTTCTTAACCCATTCATCATATAAAAACCTTTGAACCTCAAAAGGTCTCCAGGCGTCATATATCTTAATCCCATACCCTGTCGGTAAAAGCACGAGGGCCTTGAGCAGCATTTGATAAACTATTTCTCTCATGTAACAATCTTTTACGGCGTCGGGAATACCTTTATTATAATATTTCGGCTCGTATATAATCCGAGGATTTTCATTGAAATTTACTTTTATCAAGGCATTACCGTTTTCTACAGCAGTAATCCCGCTTGTGTTCACCTCATGCCACTTCGGTATGATTATTTTGCTTTCCTTCAATTAAAATCACCTCCTCCATACTATACCTCACACTGATTGCTTTGTCAAATATCGCTCTTTATACTTGAATAATCTTTTTCACCCTTTAAAGCTTTGGTAATAAGTAAAAATCCCGTTCGCTTAACTAACGGGATTTTTGGCTTGAATTGCGCCCCTGTCAGAGGGAATTATTTTAAATTTATATCGACAAATTTACTTTCATTCTTTTATCGGTAACAGCTCAATATATCCCCGTGTGCCGACAGGCTCAAGCTGAATTTTCGGATTTGAGCTATCCCACTGATAGCCGATAACAGTCGGGTCGTATTTTTTCTCGGCTTCCCATATATCCGTAATTGCCTGCTCGTAATCCTCTTCCTTGAACGGCTCTCCTTGGAACATAAGGTACTTTGAAGCCGGAAGCTCTATGATGTCAAATCCGTCCGGAATTTCTCCACAATAGTCCCCGGGCACTTCAACACCCTGCACATACTCACTTGTTCCCGGTTTGATATACTTTTTCGGCAACCACAAGCAAACAGGTTCACCGCAAAGAGATTTCATACTGACCAGAATTCCCCAGACATCGCATCCGACTTCCTCACAATATTTCCAATACTCTGTGGCGGTTTTTCCCCGTTTCAGGATAACCTTTCTTTCCGGCTTGTCAATTACCTGAATAAAAACATTTTTTGTGCTCATAGTCGTTTTTTTCCTTTCTAAAAATCTGAATTTTACACCGTAAGGAGTAAAAAGATGTAAAGGAACGGGATTTGAGGCGTATTCACTTGGATTGAAGCCAAACTCTTTTCGAAAAGCACGCTGATATCCGTCAACACTTTCGAAGCCGAAATCAAGCGCAACATCTAAGACTTTTACATCCTCGTCCCGTAACTTGAGAGCAGATTGCTTTAACCGTAGTTTTCTGGTGTATTCAGCCGGCGTTACACCTGTATATTCCAGGAACAATCTCCTTGCATACCAAGGTGAAAATAACGACGCCTTTGCAATATCAGCAAAGGAAATTTTTTCACACAGATGTTTTTCGATATACTCCTGCATTCTCTGTACGGCATCAATCTGTTCTTGCATCTTCTCATCTCCTTTACAACTGCATTTTACATCAATCCGATATGGCTTCTCTCGACTATTTTTGCTTTCTGTATGCATTTGATATTTTTACAATCATATCATACAACTAAAATATAAATCAACACAGGGAATTGAATATGATATGAAACTCACTCTGCGGCGGAAAGTGAAGAGTTTGCACCGTGCCTTCTTTTTCTGTGGATCTGTAAAACGAAAAAAGGTTGACAAATAAACTCCTTGTATATTAAAAAAATATCATAATAGGTTGAATTTATCCTATTAGTTGTGTATAATATAAACGGAGGTGTTATCAATGAATATCAATACAAATAATCTTGTTTCTATTACGGAAGCAAATCAGAATTTTTCAAAAGTGGCACGGCTTGTAGATGAAAACGGTTCTGCCATTATCTTAAAAAACAATGTTCCGCGCTATCTGATTGTCGAGTTCGGACAGGCAGAAAAGGAACAGCTTGCTTCGGACGAAGATGTTATGTCTATATCCAAACGCCTGATTGAAAAGAATAAGCAAGCCTATGAGGTGCTTGCAAAGTGAAGAGTAAAAACGCCATTATTCATCTGTGAAAAACCATTCACTTTTCGTTGTGTCCACTTTTACGATACAACTTTCCATTATTCATTATTCATCAGCGAAGCGGCTTCATTATTCATTGAAAAATCCGTTCTATTAATGAATAATGAATATTGAATAATGAAGAATGAATAGTACAAAGAAAAATCCGCCTCTTACGAGAACGGATTTTTCTTTGGCAGGGATGGCAGGATTCGAACCTACGAATGCAGCAGTCAAAGTGCTGTGTCTTACCGCTTGACGACATCCCCTTATATAAAACAAAATGACCAACAAGTGGCCATTGAGAACTCTATGTGGGGTGGATGATCGGGGTCGAACCGACGACCTCCAGGGCCACAACCTGGCACTCTAACCAACTGAGCTACATCCACCATAAATGGCGCGGTTTGAGGGACTCGAACCCCCGGCCTACTGCTTAGAAGGCAGTTGCTCTATCCAGCTGAGCTAAAACCGCACATCGCAAAATGGAGCGGGTGATGGGAATCGAACCCACACGACCAGCTTGGAAGGCTGGGATTCTACCATTGAACTACACCCGCAT
>JBJEOI010000077.1:0-5584 GCA_051880635.1 Acutalibacteraceae bacterium
GGCAGGTTTATCAACTGTGACGCACCTGATTATATTGGAGTAAGCGATACATTCAATAGCTGGAACGGCTTTGCTTATTGTGAGAATGACCCGGTGAATAACGTAGACAGCAATGGATATAAGTCGGCCAAATATACAAATGCAACATATTATTTATATGTATATTATTACGACAAAAAGACTGTTTCTCCAATGGGTCATGTTGATATATCATTAGATGGCAAAAATATATTTTCTTATGGAACTTATAATGGCAGTGGTGGTGGAGCTGCATTAAAAAATTACAAATATAGTGCAAATGCTGGTGGATACTTTGGTAAGTATACTAAATGCGTTAAAATCAAAATGACATTTGATGAATGTGTCGCGTGTCAAACATATATTTCGTTTTGCTTCTTGCTTTATACTGCCGGCTCACCATATGAAGGAGGAACAACGACAAATAAAATATACGAATACAAAATTATTAGAGGAAAGTATAAAAATTATATAGTTACTAAATGTAATTGTTCAACATTTGTTGCAGATGTATTGACGGCCGTATTTCCAGAAAAAATAAAAAACGTATCAATTATTTATAGAAAACTTACAATGATTCCGTATTTTACATATTTGATTGCACAAAAGTTAAGCAAGTAGGTGTATACAATGAATAAAACTACAATTATCATGACTGTTGTTATAACTATCTCTTTATTGTTTGTGGGATGTAATGATAAAAATAACGTTCACATAAGCAAGATTGAAACAAATGAAGAAATTACTTCTGACGATAATACTTCATATGCATCAGAAGCCACTTCTGAAGAAAATCCATATATAAATGAGTGCTTGGATATCAAACCCTTATTTTCAGATTATGATTCCATATATCTGGTTTCTCCGTGTTGCAATAATAATGACGGGAGCTGCAGTTTTTGTGATGAAGCAGGTGCGACAGAAACAATATACGAGCCTTACATTTGGAAACTTAATTCAGCTGATGGCACAAGTGAAAAAGGTTCCGTAATTTCTTTTGATGGATTTCGTCACATTCACACAGCTAATGTAAATAATGATGAAGTATGGTTTTTTACCGCTATTGACAATAACAATGAACTCTATGTCTTTAAATATTTCAAAAACGAAATTGTGTCAAAAGTAAAAATCGACCGCTTACCGGATAAAGCATATACTTTTGAAGATACGGTAATATTACTTCAAAAAAATTCTGATTGCACCGGACTGTTGTATAAAGTGGATTTCAATAACGGAAAAATTGAGATTATTGCTGAAGATTTATATTGCTCAGGAACAAGCAAAGATGAAGTTTTATTGAGTGATTCATCTAATGTTTTTACTTATGAAAACAAGATTTTCTATAGAAAAGGTATTTCAGAATGGAATTTATGTTCAGAGAACACGACAAAATCTTATACCATAAAAGGTTATTGCGGTGGCTTTTTAGACGAGGATATGGCTGTGTTTTATTGCAGTAAAACTGATAATTTGCCGATTTATTCAAAAGATAAGTTTTATGAAATAGGTGAAATAAAACTTGTGTCATTGAATGACGGTAAGCCTGCTGAAAAGAAAATCATAAAAGTACCTTTTGGAATTTTAAACAGTATGGCGGTTAATAGCAATGGTGAAAATTTGTTAGTTGAATATGGAACACTTGATGATAATCATAACGGAATAATGATAGATATGAATACATATTCTGTTGATTATATTGATTATTGGTATCCGTCGTTCAATAGTGGTTTACAAGCTGTATGTTCTTAAATTTCAAAAAGTAGAGGCAAACGAAAAACAACTGCTGTTTTAATATTTGTCATTCAATTTCCGATAGCTATAAAAAAGTTTAACAGAAAGAAAAATAAAACCACATAACTATTAATGTAATAAAGATGAAAAAGTATTTGACAGTCCACTTCCCTTAGAATATGGGATTGTCCATTTCCACTATCAGTCCCATACCTTTCACTTGTTGGGGGTCACTCCAATTCTTTTTCACGGGCTTGTCCCTCCTTTCACTGACAAGCCCGTGATACCCCCACTTGACAAGCTAAGCCGGCGTGACAACCGCATACAAAAAAGAATTTGACAACGGCGGCTTTAATTCTCAACACTCACAAACTCACGCGTGTTGCAGGAGCGGGCTGTGCAGCTAAAGTCGCTGTAATCAATATCGGCGTACCTGATGAAAAGCCCGTAACAGGGCAAATCCCAATAACCGCTCAATTCGTGACTTATAAAATATATGTGAGAGACCCTGACGATATCGGGGTGCTTTTTTACTTTTACGGATTCTTGATTTTATGTGCTTGTATGTGGTAAAATTATAAAAATTTAAAAATGATTAACGGAGATAATATAATGAAAAGAATAACCGCCATATTAATTGCTCTTCTTTTGCTGCTTCCCCTGACAGCCTTTGCTTCTCACGGTGAAGAAGGCTTTGTCATCGTTTCTGACGGATACATTTCTGAGGAAACGCTGTCTCACCTTAATTCAAAGGCTGAAAACATATATTCGACCTACGGCTTTTCGGCTTATTTTATTATGAACGACGAGGTTAAAGAAAACGGTGCGTATGCGTCGGCGGCTCGCTTCTATGAAGACCATGTAAAAGGCAAGGGTGTGGTTTTCTGTATGGACGCCGAAAGCGGAAAGTGCTACGTCTATGGCGGAGAAGACTTTTCCGAGGATGAAAGAAACGCTTTTCTTTTTGCCTACACATCATCGGGCGGTATGACCTACGGCGAGAGAGTTGACGATTATCTCACAAAGGCGGCTCAGACCGCTAAAGCTCTTCAGAGCGATGAACAAAAGGCGGAGAGCGAAAGATTAATGCCGAGATTTATGGATAACGCAGGCGTTATTGACGACAAAAGAGAAAGCGCAATATACACCGACATTGATTCATTCAGTGAGAAAAACCTGACAGATGTTGTCTTTGTGACATACTCTTCCGACGAAGAGCCCGACGCATACGCCGACAAATATTATGAAGAGTATAATTTCGGCTTCGGTGAAAAAAAGACGGGTGTTATTCTTGCCGTGAACACAAAAACTAACACTCTCTCAGTCAAAGCAAAGGGCGACGCCGACAGCTTTTTTGAAAAGGGCGCTATTAAGGCTTTTAATGAGTCGCTTTCGCCTTTTTCGGGCGAATATATTGACCTTTTCATTGACTATCTTGAGTGGCTTGACGAAAATATGACCTTGAAAACCGACTCTGATAATACAGAAGAAACTTCTTCACAGGCTTCCGATTTTTCGGCTGTTTTTGAAAATATCGGCGAAAAGAGTGAATTAATGCCGAGAATTTTCGACGGCGCAAAAATTATCAGCGATGAAAGAGAAGCCGAAATCAGAGCGGTTTTAGACGAAATAAGCGCCGACACGGGCATTGATTTTGTTGTGACGACGGTCTATAAAGTTCCCGAAGGGCTTTCTGCGGGTGAATACGCTGAAAAATATTTTGAATATTTCGACTTCGGTTACGCAGAAGAAAAAAACGGCGTTTTGCTTATGATAGGCTTTGAACCTGAGTGCTGTTTTCTCACCGCTTTCGGCAAGGCTGAAACCTATTTCAGCTCAGGCGATTTGAAGGACTATACCGAAGCGTTTTATTCACAGTATAAAAGACAGGATTATGATGAAGCGGTTCACACCTTTGCTTATGAAGCGGCTCAAAGGCTTATGAAAGAAAAACTAAAAGCTTCCGTTATTGCCGCCGTTTTGCTTGTAATTGCCGCTGTCTTGGTTATTTTAGCGATAGTTTTCTCTAAGAAAAAGCAAAAAGAAACACAGGTGCAGAAAGAGCCTGTTACACAAAAAGAATAAAAATAAAAGGCTGTCAGTTCGGTTTTCGCCGAATGTGACAGCCGTTTTTATCAGTATAAATTATATGTTCTGCCTTCCTGAGCTAAGAAAGAAACTATACCGTTTTCGAATTTTTCTTCAATATCGTTTCCGTCCTCATCCGAAACGCCTATGAATTTTCCGTGAGCGTAAAGCCTGCATTCGCCGTCTTTTTGTGCTTTCACCTTGCCTTTTTTGAATTTACCGCCCGACCATTCAAAGCCTATTTCAAAGCCGTTTTCCGTTAAGACAGAGGTGATACTGCCAATATCCCAGCTTGAGGGGAGGCAGGGTAGAATTTTTATCACATCTTCTTCAAGTCTGACTATCATTTTACACACAGTGTCGCTGTAGGCTATATTATCAAAAATATCGGGCATAAGCAGGTTGTCGTAAAGAGCCGGAACGATGTCGTTGAGCAGCTTATATGCTTCTTTTTCTTTCCCCTGAGTGAGAGAAAGACGAAGAGCGTTTGTGAGAAGAGATGAAGCAGTAGCGGGAGCTTTTTCTCTGCCGAAAAGTCTTGAAAGAGCCGACTTCTTTTCTTCCTTTGGCTTTTCACACTCTTTAAAAGCTCCGAACGGGTTATACCGTTTTGCTTTGGGGTGAGCCTCAATGAATTTTGAAGAAGTGACCTCACCCATATTAAGCATCTTCGCCGTTTTATAGGCTCTTTCGACCTTTGCGGTGTCAATGAGAATTTCTCCGCTTTGCGGAACATTAAGGCTGTTCCATATTCCACATTCCGTTATGGGCAGGCTCTCACGTCTTGAAGAGGTATAAAGAACATATTTGCCCATTTCAAATAAAAGAGCTTCAAGGCTGTTTCTGTTTCTGCCTTTTGAATACATCTTTATCTGAGTGTCGGTTGTGATATTTTCATCGCTCTGGCAGATATTGAGAACCGTTCTGCCCATGATTTTCTTATAGTCATCAAGGTGGCTCTTGAAAAGCTGAGGGAAAGTTTTCTGTGACGCCTTTTCAACACGCTCTCTGCATTTCTCGAGCTCCGCCTCACCGAAATACGAGGTCGCACAGCTCATAATAAATCTTGCGCCGAAGGTGTCGCTGACGTTTATTCCCTCGCCGTCGGTTTTTATTTCGCCGTCGTCGGGTATTATCTTCACACAGCATATATATTTCAGCGTGTTTTTGTCGTCGCCGCTTTCCTTTCCGACGCCGTTATTTGCGTTCACCGTGCCCTCAATATAGGCGTATGCGCCGCTGTAGGTGACTTCGCCGTTCTGCTCGGATTGAAGAGAGAGTGTGAAATTAAGAAGCGTGTCGCCGGTGGCTTCTATTTTGCCGACTAAAATATTGTCGGCGGCGCTGACAAAATAGTGTCTTGTGTGACCGTCAAGACCCTTCTGACAAGCAACCATAGCCGAGCCTGTCTCTAAATCAAGGTCACGAAGATATGTGTTTTCTGAGCAGGGGACGGGTTCGTTGAATGAAAGGAAGATTTCACCGAAATTCTGAAAAGAACCGATTTTCTTTTCATCGCCCGAGAAAAGCGTCTTTTCATTGAACTGTATCATTTCACGCTGAACGCCGCCGAAAACTCGTGCGCCGATTGAGCCGTTGCCGAGAGGGATTGCACGTCTTTGCCAGCCGCCGAAGGACGGCGCGGCAGGTGTTTTATAACAAAGGTACATTTTTATTTCTCCTTAGGGTGAAAAGAATAATCCGAACTCAGTTTTTTATCGGAATATTTCCGCCCTTTCTGCGTTAA